>CAYSBP010000405.1:0-3086 GCA_964429255.1 uncultured Planctomycetia bacterium | reverse complement strand
GGCCAGTTCCGCGAATACTCGGTAGGCGGCGAAGCCCCTGTTTCACCGGTTCCCCGAACTGCTTGACCGCGCCGATCTCGAGGTTCGCGAAGCGGCTATAGCGGTCGCGCATTTGCGCGGGGTCCTCGCCAGTAAGTTGGCCTGCTCTGAACAGGTCGAACTCATTGCCGGTCGTGAACGTGAGGGCTTCCGTTGCCACGGTGAGATCCGCCAGTGCCTCGAGAAGCACACGAAGCGCATCACGGGCGACATCCATCTTTTTGCTGGTCATACTCCCGGACGCATCCAGCAGGATCGACACGGCCGTGGACCTGCCTTGCACCATCGCCCTGGTGCGGAAGACATCCAGGCGCGGGCGATCCAGGCAGAGTCGGTGGAGCGTCCGAGGCGATAACGTACCGTTGACCTGGTCACCGCGCCACCAACGCTTCGCTGCCGAACGCAGGGCGTTCGTCAGACCGCGCCGTAATCGTCGCACAACATCAACGTGTCGTTCGCACAACGCGCGGACGTCGCTCTCGCTTGCGGTTGGCACGACGCTGACGTGATCGAACTCCTTGGTGAAGACACGATAATCGGATGACGCGCTGACTTGGCTAACGCACTCGGCAATCGCTTCCGTAAGGACCTGCGTAACGAGCGAGCCGCCGCAACGCCCATCGGTGACCGAGGATTCCGCCTCTGCACCAACGCGTGCATCAGGTTTCCCCGTGTCCGTTTGAGATTGCTGTGATGGTGGTTGGCTCGCCTGCGTGACACTCTGGCCTGGCGCCGCTTCTGGTGTGTTCCCAGATTGTGGCTCGCGGCCATCACCTTGCGCGTCAGTCTTTGCGGTGGAAGGGGCTTCGGTATCGCTTTCGTTATCCTCATTATTGCCCTGGACTGATGTGCCTTCATCATTCGGCCGGTCTGACGAGGTTGGCTTGGGTTGATCGGCCGCTCCGCCGTTCGCGCCGCCTTCATCAAGGTCCGCGTTGTCCTCACCGGTCCCTCCATCTCCCGCGTTGGACGCAGGAGGTTGCGCCGCGGGCGGGTTCTGTTTGAGCCACCGCTCCAGGATCTGCTCCGCCAGTTCGGCGGTGCCGTGCGTGTCACCGATCGCTGGGAACCAGTCCAGCAGGTCGTCGTAGCCTTCCACCAAGCGGTCAAGTCCGAGCATATCGTTGTGATGCGACAGCTTGAGATACACCGCTGTGCAGAACTGGCCGAAGGCATCGCGTTGCAGCACTGTCCTCGCGATCCGATCACGGATCTGCCGGAACATCGCATCGAGGTTGCCTCGAACGCCTGGCCAGCGTTCCATGGCCCGGCGCTCAACAAGCGCATCCTCAACAACATTCAGCATGCCCTCGAAGCCAGGGTGTTTCTTCGCAAACTGTGCAACCTCCTCGAAGCGGGAGAAGGCCACATGGGCCATCTCGTGATCGAGAAAGCCCACGATCATCCTCTCCAAGCCTTCATCCATCGGCTCGGGTAGCGACGGCAAGACAATCTGTGTCCCGTCCGTCCACGCTTCTTCGCCTTGGCAAGTGACTCTTACACCGAACTGATCAGTCAACGTTCTGGCCAGCCGCTCGAGCTGGCTTTCGAAAGGGTCGTTTCTCATCGTGTGAGACTCCACGCGATGCGCAAAAGAAAAGGCCGCACCAGCCGCATCGCATCGGCGGGCGCGACCTGTGCAACAGCAAACTCGTCAGGGGCCCTTGCTACGCACTTCTTTGTGGGTGTGCCGCCGGGCCGACGTGATGGTCGAAAGTCTCGCTAATGACCTTGACGTCCTCAGGCGGGACTTTGTTGAGCACGCACACGGTCAGCGCACGTTGGAAGTCGTTGCCGCGTTCCAGTCGAGCACAAAGTGCCAACAACCGCCGCGTACTTAATCCCGTAGTGAGCTGCTCCTCAGCGTGGGCCTTGCGCAGATCGCCGCCAGCCTTGACCATCCGTTTCAACAAATCCTTGTCGAGGGATGGGTGCCTCGATCGCAGCAGCCCTACCTCTTCTTTGGCCGGCAGGTAATCCATGTGAACCACGACGTCCCATCGATCCAGCCAGCTGAAGTTCAGGACATTCGTTCCCGAGGCGTACAAACCGGAGTCCGAGCCAAAGCCAAGCGTGTTGGCCGTAGCCACTAGCCGGAAGTCCTCGTGCGGCGTAATGTCCTCGCCGGTGTCGGTGAGGAGCAGGTGGCCGCCAGGCTCCAGCACTTGCTGCAAGACGAAACCGACCTCGGGCTGCATAGCGTCGACTTCATCGAGCTGCAGAATATGACCCTCTTGCAGGGCCTGCGGGAGAATGCCTTTCACGAAGACGGTTTCCTTGTTCTCGTTCACGGTCCAGTGGCCGACGAAATCGCCTACGCTTGTTTCGCCGTTCAGCGACACGCGGCGTACGGGCCGCTGCGTGACAGCTGCGATCTGGCGCACGAGCATGCTCTTGCCTGTTCCGCTTGGACCGTAGAGGAACACGCGCTCGTTGTGCTCGATGGCCTCGGCCACATCCTTGCATGGGTCGGTCCACACGAACGTCGGATCTGATTGCGGGACCAGCGGGTGATCCAGTCCGTACCGCGCTGTCATCTGCGTGCCGGCCACGTCAAGCTGGTAATGCAGGACACCGCCGCGGCGTTGGACACGCCGCTCGCTCAGGAATCGGCACAATGTGTCGCTTGCCAGCGCCTGCTCGGGGAACTGGCTTCGCAGCGCTTCTGGTTCAACCTTGTGCTCGTTTCGAAGGTGTGTAATGAGGGTGAACGTCTCGTTGTGCCCGCAAAGCGGGCAGGTCAGTTTCTCTGACATTGCAAGTCCTTTCTGCGCTCAGCGCAAAACGGAACCCGGCTGCCAACCAACGCCTGCGCACGCGCGCAGAATCCCTGTGTTAGTCAGCAGGCCGGGTCATAGGATCAGTTGTGAAGCGGTGGGCTATTCAGCCGCGGTAGGAAAGGCAGTCGTGGGAGGGGTGAGTGTCTTATCCGTCCCATCAGCGAATCGGATTCGGACCGTGCCGTCAGGCGAGACATGGACGGCTTTCCACATGGGTTGAATCCCTTCAAGCGCACCGACGATATGTCTTCGTCGCTGCTCGTCAGG
>CAYSBP010000404.1:376-3087 GCA_964429255.1 uncultured Planctomycetia bacterium | reverse complement strand
ACGGAGGGAAGCAAGGGCACCAAGATCTTCTCCCTGGTGGGCAAGATCACCAACACCGGCCTGGTGGAAGTGCCCATGGGCATCACTCTCCGAGACATCATCTACAAGATCGGTGGCGGCATCCCCGGCGGCAAGAAGTTCAAGGCGATACAGACCGGCGGACCGTCTGGAGGATGCATACCGGAAGCGCTGCTCGATCTCGAAGTCGGTTTCGACGAGCTGACGGAAGCCGGATCGATGATGGGTTCGGGCGGGATGATCGTCATGGATGAGGATACCTGCATGGTGGATGTGGCCAGGTACTTCATCCATTTCCTCTCCGACGAGTCGTGCGGCAAGTGCGTCCCCTGCCGTGAAGGCCTCAGACAGATGGACCGGATTCTCAAGAGAATCACCGAGGGAAGGGGCAGAGAGGGCGATATCGAAACGCTCGAGGAGCTCTCCGAACTGGCCATCGACGCCTCGCTGTGCGCGCTGGGGACCAGCGCACCCAATCCGCTGCTCAGCACGTTGCGCTATTTCAGGGACGAGTACGAGGCCCACATCAAGGAGAAACGCTGCCCGGCGTTGTCCTGCAGAGAATTGGTTTCGTACTACATCGATCCGGAGAAATGCCGCGCCTGTCTGGCGTGCCTGACGAAGTGTCCGTCGGACGGCATCATCGGCGGCAAGGACAGGATTCATGTCATTGACCAGGCGAAGTGTAATAGCTGCGGCACCTGCTTCGACGTCTGCCCAGCCAAATTCGATGCGGTAGTGAAGGTCTCCGGTGAGCCGGTTCCATCGCCGATCCCTGAAGCAGAGCGGACCATCGACAGGAAGAAGAAGAAATGAGCAATAGGGTCCACCTGCAAATCGATGGCAGGGATGTTGAAGCAGAAGAAGGTATGACCGTACTCGAAGCTGCCCACAGCGCCGGGATCAAGATTCCCACGCTGTGCTTCCACCATGAGCTGGAGCCCATGGGCGGGTGCCGCCTTTGCATGGTGGAACTCGACTTTGGCGACTGGACTCGACTGGTAGTCTCCTGCGTCTATCTCGTGGAAGAGGGCCTGGTAGTCAAGACCCGCTCCGAGAAGGTGGACAAGACCAGGAAGGGCATCCTCGAACTGCTACTGGCCCATGCCCCCGACTCACCGCAGCTGACCGCTTTGGCAGAGGAATACGGCGCCGACCGCAACCGCTTTGAACAGGAGGCCTCATTCTGCATTCATTGCGGTCTCTGTGTCCGCTACTGTGCCGAGGTTGCACAGAAGCATGCCGTGACCTTCATCGACCGCGGCATCCGCAAGGAGATCAGCTTCATCCCCGAAATCGCCGCCAAGGAGTGCAACGACTGCAAGGCCTGCTTCCCGCTCTGCCCCACGTCATACCTCCAGGCCGCCTTCGTGCTAGTGGAGTCCCTCGCCTTCCCCCGCAACGGCAGCCAGGGGCATTGCAGGGCGCTTTGTGAGTAATAAGGAGTAACAGGCCCACAATGTCGAAGGGTTCTCATTGCCGAATTCGCGCTCGTTCTTCTTCAGGCTTCATGGACAGTAGTCCGCTGGTTCTACCTTGCTCTGCACCTACCGTTTGAAGCCGGCGCCGCACGCTGGGATGCCCGCAATCGAACACGAGGGACCTGGAGATGTCGAGATTGCAGGAAGGTCGATAGGGCAGGACATGGCCCACGCAATCACTGGTGGCCTAGTCGGCCCGAGGAGCAGAGGCGACACGTCGCTGAAAACCACCGTATAGACTGAACCATCGCGAGGATGGGCTCGCTGTGCCCCGATAGTGACGTCAGGTGGAATGCGGGAAGACGTTCGTACCTGGCGGCCCAGCGCCGAGGAGCTTCCATGTTGGGACAGTGTGTGGGTGGATTGGTGCTCTGCGGCGGTCGGAGCCGGCGCATGAAGGCAGATAAGGCCTGGCTTCCATTTGGTGGGGAGTATTTGTTGCAGCGTGTGGTTCGCATAGTGAAGGAGATTGCAGGACCCGTAGTTGTTGCAGCAGGCCAGGGCCAAGTGTTGCCGCCGCTCCCTGGATGCGTGGCGGTGGCTCGTGACGCGTGCGAAAACGCTGGCCCTCTGGCCGGTTTGAGCGTTGGCCTAGCCGCCCTGGAAGACTCTTGCGATACCACACTTGTCGTAGCGTGCGACCATCCTCTGATAACGCCTGACTTCCTTGCGAGTCTGATTCGGTCTCTTCGACGCGATGACTCGGCAATCATCCCTATGCGTGCGGATCGTCACTACCCACTGCTTGCCGTATACAGAGTGTCGGTTCGGCGGTATGTGGACGAAAACCTCAAGGCTCGTCGATATCGCTTGGTACACCTGCTAAACGACTGTAATGCCACCATGATTGACATAGCCGACCTGTGTGATGATGCGGTGGACACAGGCGTGTTTATGAATGTGAATGAGCCCACGACATATGAACAGGTCTTGGATGTGCTTGGGTTGAGATGATTGGCGAATGAGGTGCGTGTGGCCGCGAAGCGGCGCGAAGACGCGGTTCATTCAGCGGACACTATGCTCCTGAGCTGTCACGGGGCGCCCCAAAACCAGCCGGGTGTAGGCGCCTCAAACCCAGCCAGTGTCGATGCCTGTACCTGTACCTGCCAAAATGGGAAACCGGGCTCGTGGTCCTTCTCCCGGGTTGCTCCACATGGTGTCACGGGGCGCCCCAAAACCAGCCGGGTGTAGGCGCCTCAAACCCAGCCAGTG
>CAYSBP010000404.1:0-276 GCA_964429255.1 uncultured Planctomycetia bacterium | reverse complement strand
TCGATGCCTGTATACCTCACTTTGCAGCCTCCGAGCAAGCGGCTTGGTCCGCCTTCTTGGGATTGTTGCCCCGGGACAAGTCGGCACGCCCGGCCTTCTGCCGCAGGCGGTAGCTGCGGCCGGTGATCGTGATTACGTCGGCGTGGTGCAGGAAGCGATCCAGGATCGCGGTGGCCATGGGCACGTCGCCGAGCAGTTTGCCCCAGTCCTCCAGCGGCCGGTTACTGGTCATGATGGTGGACCGGACCTCGTAACGCCGCATGATGATCTCGAACA
>CAYSBP010000403.1:0-3091 GCA_964429255.1 uncultured Planctomycetia bacterium | reverse complement strand
TCCGACAGCACGGTAATGGTGGTCGCGCGCGGCGGTCGGCGATCGCTGCTGAAAAGGGCCATGCAGCAGACCCATCAGTTGGGCGTGCATGTATCAGGCCTCGTGTTCAACCGAACCGATCGGCGCGGGTTCATCGCCTATGGCAGTTCGTCCAGCGGCGTCAGTTCGACGTCACGTGAACACGATCTCGATCTCGGACTCGAGGCAGAGCATAGTGAGGGTCAGCCCGATTTCGGCCCCATTGTCACGGGGCGCTTGAAAACCGGCCAGTGATGGGCGCTTCAAAACCGGCCAGGTTCTGTGTTCATATACCTCAAGTTCCCTTGTCTTGGCAAGTCGCTGTCTCTGCTTGGCTGGCGGCGGGTTGCCGGCGGCGTGAGGGTGTGCTCGGGTCCATGGTGGCCCGATTGCGAAGACGGTAGCTCCTGCCCGTGATGCTGATGATCTCGGCATGATGCAGGAACCGGTCCAGAATGGCTGTGGCTGACGGCACGTCGCCGATGAGCTTGCCCCAATCCTCCAGGGGACGGTTCGAGGTCATCATCGTCGAACGCGTTTCGTGACGACGGAGAATGATCTCGAACAGGTACTCTCCCGATCGCTTCGGCAGTTGCTTCATGCCCATGTCGTCGAGGATCAAGAGGTCCGGCTTCAGGTACCTGGCCAGCACTTTCTCCTCGCCGCCCATCGCGTCGTCGTGCAGGAAGTCGCGGACCACGTCGAAGATCGACCGGTACAGCACGACGAATCGCGACAGGATGGCCTGATGGCCGATGGCCTGGGCCAGATGCGACTTGCCCACGCCTGGTGGGCCGAGCATCAGCACGTCCCGGGCTTCACGGACGAACCGACACGTCGCCAGGTCGTAGACCTGCTTCCTCTTGACGGACGGATTGAACGAGAAGTCGAAGTCGTCCAATGCTCTCAATTCTCGGAAGCACGCAGCTCTGATGCGTCGGTCGACCAGTCGGTCGTTACGCACCGCCAACTCGTCCTGCAGGATCAGCTCCAGGAACTCGGTGTGGTTGAGTCTATGTCCGGCCGCCTCCTGCAGACGCACGTCCAGCGACTGCGCCAGACCTGACAGTCGGAGTTTTCTCAAGGTAGTCTGTAATGTTTCGTTCATCTTCATGACTCCGTTGTATAGAGATTTGCACGAGTCGTTCATACTCCGCCAACCCGCGGATGATCGGATGCTCCGTTATGAACTCGAACTGTTGCTGCTTGGGGGCCGCTCTCTTGATCAACTGGCGAATTGTTCGAAGTCGATATTCGCCGTGCGTCTGGGCGATCTCACAAGCCTGCTCGATCGACATGGTGGGATGTCGTTTCGCCAGGCTGATCAACCCCTGCAACACACGCACGCCCTGGACGCCCCGCGACTGAATCATCGACTCGCCCCATCGGCCGGCGTGGGGGCCGATCAGGCTGGCCTGCGACAGCAGCCACACGGCGCCGTGCTCCACGCAACTGATCTTCTCCGAGGCGATGTGCCGGGATTGCGTGCTGAATCGGCCAGGTTCGCGCTTCACGTGAAGGGCGATGGACTCGCCCGACACCACGCCGTCGAAGCGGCTGAAGACGCGAACCGTGCGCGAGTCCCAACGCACCCACACTCGGCGCCCCAGATACTCCGGCGGGACCGAGTAGTAGGCTTTGTCCACCTCCACGTGCCCGTCGCGATGCACCGTGCGCTCAGATTCGTGGAAGAACGGGAACACAGCCCCGCAAGCCGGCAGCGGCTGCAACGCCTGACGCTCGACTTCCTCGAACACGTTTCCGACCTGTTTGCGAGTCGTGCCGTGGACGCGAGTGTCGGCCACCGAAGTCTCCCATCGCAGAAGGTGGTCGTTCTGTTCTTCGATACTGGTGAAGACGTGGCCTTTCAGACCGTTGCTCTGAACGTAGTCGATGCCCCTTTCGACCTTACCCTTGTGGCGAGGCGTGTAGGGCTTCGTCGGCAAAGGCACAATGCCGTAGTATTCGCAGAACGACTGGACCTTGGGGTTGATCTCGGGATCGAACCAGTCGGCCTTGCTGACCGCAGCGCGGAGATTGTCCAGAACCAGCGTTTGAGGCACGCCGCCAAAATGCCGGAACCCGTTCTCTATGCAACGAATGAAGTTCTCCGTGGTCTGACGCCAGACCACTTCGCTGTAGGCCTTACGCGAATGACTCAGCACGACCCGCAGAACGTGGGGCCGCCGCCGCCGCGGACGCTTGCCGGACCTGTCAGGCGCCGGCAACACAGACGCGCCTTTGCCGAAGTCAACCTGACATTCGACCCCGGGCTCACATTCCATGCGACGGAACGGCAACGAACGTGAGCCCTCGAGTTGCGCTGCAAACCGCCGCACGCTGTAGTAGCTCGGCGCCGCCTCGCCGTCCTCGGCTTCCAGGTCCTGGTGGATCCGTTTGGCGCTCAGACCCAACTCGAGCTTCGTCAGAATCCGCCCGCGAAACGGCTGACAGTCGCTCGACGAACCAGCCGGCTCCACCGCCGGCCCGCCTGCCGCGTCAGGCCCGGCGCCCCTTCCGGGGGCCTGTCCGGAGGACCCGCCGGAGGCATTGTCTCCGCACCCCTCGACCCGCTGCGACCCGAGGGGCGCTTTGGCCGGTTTTGGACCGTCACGCGCCAACCGCACGTACCGCAAAACAGTCTCTCGATGCACGTCCAACGCCGCCGCAATCCGGCGGCAAGACCAGCCTCGTCGATGTAACACCAGGATGGAATTGACTTTGGCCACTTCGAGTTGGTTCGCCATGCCGGTTGTCCTCCAGCCCCAAAGCTGGAGAGCTTACCGAGCGAACCGTCTCCTCAATGTGGCCGGTTTTCAAGCGCCCCCGCCTGGCCGGTTTTGAGCGCCCCTTGACACACCATCGGAGTCTGCCATGCCGTCTGAACCGCAGGAGCTTACGGAACGGGAATTCCTTGAGGTGGTCGCGCGGACGCCCCTAGTGTCAATAGATTTGGTTGTTCGAGATCGTGCCGGCAGGATGCTGGTCGGGCTGCGGAGGAACGAGCCCGCGAGGGGGTGTCACGGGGCGCTTGAAAACCGGCCAGTGATGGGCGCTTCAAAACCGGCCAGGT
>CAYSBP010000402.1:0-3107 GCA_964429255.1 uncultured Planctomycetia bacterium | reverse complement strand
CCCCCCGACCTGGTGCCTCGCAACCGAACCGCCGAAGAGCAGGTTGCGTTGTGACTTCCGGGCCAGCCCGGCGGGGTTGGCCACCCCCGACAGGTACTCGCCAATCTCCTGTGCCTCGTATCGCTTGGCCTTGAATTCAAGCCACTCTGTCTCGTCCTGCTCCGCCCGGAGGCGGTCCACGAGGGCGACCAGATCTTGCTTCTCCACGACGCTAATCTGAACTTCCCTGGCGGAATGGAGTCTATCTCATTGAAGTCATGCAGGATAGCCCAATAACCGAAGTGCAATGTTATGGCTACACTGGAGGGCGGACCTCAAGGAGTTCAAATGCGCGGGTGCTCAGTGGGTCGAGGTCGGTCGTCTTGAAGAAGGTGTTGTCAACGCCCCTGATTCTGGGTTGATGCTCGCTGAGTGCGATACAGGCGAGGTGGTCGAAAAGTGTCTTGAGGCTCTGGACCTGGTGGTCATCGTCGGTCCGTTTGGTTGCGGCTTTGTCGGTCGCAGAAGATGATACTCGCGCTTTTTTCACGATTGACTCTCTGAGAGTCTGAGCGCCTTCGAGGTCGTCATCCTCGAAGAGCAGTGGGGCTAAAGCCGTCCGCAAATGCCAGTCGACGTAGTAGGCAAGCATGCAGAGGAAGAAGTGTGCGCGGACCCTGTCCTCGATCCGGTGGAAGATTGGCCGTACCTTGAGATCGATGCTCTTCATCATGCGGAAGGCTTGCTCGACCCGAGACAGCCCCTTGTAGCTGCCG
The DNA here is from genome assembly GCA_964429255.1 of uncultured Planctomycetia bacterium. GTDB lineage: Bacteria > Planctomycetota > SZUA-567 > H5-PLA8 > H5-PLA8 > CAYSBP01. The sequence continues at coordinate 2,352 of CAYSBP010000402.1, read as the reverse complement.
ACGATCTGTTCGGGGCTCATCCGGCTGGCGGCGACACTGGTTCGCACGACATAAAAGCCGTCAAGCGCCTTTTCCTGGTTGACTCGCTCTTGGTTTCGCTCATAGGTGAAGGCATTGTCAGTAATCGTGAGGTCGAAGTGTTTACCGACTTTCGATCTTCCAAGGACCTTGCCGACACGAAGAGCAATTCTTTTCTCGCCTCGCAGAGGTTTCATCTTTCGTTGTGTCGCAGCCACGATGAGATCCAACTTTTCTTCCGTCGCTTCGAGTAACTCTTCGCGCTTCCGGCTGCGGTCCGCGGCGAGAAGCGGATTTCGGCAAACGATCAATCGTTCTCCGGGGTAATCAGGGCTGCTGATCTCGGCGAGATCCACTTCGTCAAATAACGACGGCTGAAACGCTCCTTGTTTCACCAGAGCTCGAATTTGGGTAAATCTCAGAGCGGTGATCCAGTCGATGCCCTCTTGGCCCTGGAGGTCTTCACGAATCCTGGCGGAAGTGATCATCCCGCGGTCCCCGACATAGATGATCGTGTCGAGGTTAAACCGTTGCTGGACCTTCTTCACCTGCGCAGTAAAGGTCGTTGGGTCGCCGGTGTTGCCTTCAAAGACCTCCACAGCAACAGGGCGTCCCTGCTCATCAGCAAGCATGCCGAAGTTGATCTGAAGCTTGTTCTTCGGCCCGCCGTGCGGATGGCCGATCTTTGCCAAGGGACAGTGCCGCCCTTCGAAGTGGGCTGAGCTGACGTCATACAGGATCAGCGAACCTGACTCGAGATGCCTTTCTACGAGCTTCTTCTCGATCGGGTTCTGGCGCTCCTGCAGCCAGTCCATCGCCGCGTACAGCTCGTCCTCGTCGCTGTCCTGGATCGCCAAGACGTGACCAAGTGAGGAGCTAAACGCTTCCGCACCAAGTCCACGCGAAAGAGCGAGCTTTGAACCGGGAAAGAGAATCCTCGCAGCGATCATCGCCACCACGAGATTCCTCTGGCGGCTGGGCCGAGACGAGATCAGGCGATCCAAGCCGAGTCTTCGAATGGTACCGAGTACTGCAGCAACGTGACCGTGGGGCATGGTGCGGATAGTCCTGAAGCTCGATTCAAAATCAGTGACAACGGTCCCGCCCTTCAAGACGGCACGGAGCATCTCAATCTTCTCCGGTGGCCACTTGGACAGGTTGGCGATTGTGCGTTTTCCGGTCTTTTTGCCTTCGCGCCACGACTCGCGGAGGAGGATGGCCGGTTTGGAGCTGCGATTTGGAACGGTTTCTATGTACATGGGCGCATTATAAACTATCAAGTCGTATATTGTCAATAATTAGATATTCCGTTACATGGGTGCATTCTGCAGCACGCTTTTCTGTCCATCGCACTCTCCCAAAGCGGTTTAGCCTCGATTATTCGGTGGAATTGACTGGGAAGTTCCGGTTAGTCAAGGCCGACCGAGAAGATGCGGTCCAGGTCGTGCCGCGAGTAGGTCCTGAACGCGATCAGGGTTTCCGAAGAGATCAGCCCCTCCGACTTTAGAATGTGATCGGTCACCAACGTGGCGAAGTTGATCATGACCACGCCCCCGTTGTCCGCCACCGCGCGCAGCATGTCGTCGGTCATGTTGCGCGGGTGGTCGGCGATGGCGCGGACGTTGGAGTGCGATGCGATGAGCGGCGCGGACGTAACTTCGACCACGTCCCAGAAGGTGGCGTCCGAGGCGTGCGAGACGTCCACTATCATGCCGAGACGGTTCATCTCCTCGATCACGCCGACGCCGAACTCGGAGAGCCCGCCGGCGATCGGTTCGTCGGTTGACGAGTCTGCCCAGATGGAGAAGAACTGGGCGTCGAGTCCACCCTCCCATATGGTAATCGATGTGTTGCCGGGCCACCGTGATATGGTCACCGCCGATGGTTTCAGATTCGGAATCCGGGCAGAAGATCCCCCGGGAGGCGGCGTCTGTCATCCTGATCCGCGGCAGGGAGAACACCGGCGAAGCCGAGGTCTTTCTGCTGCGCCGACACGCGAGATCGTCTTTTATGGCGAAGGCGTTCGTTTTTCCTGGCGGCACCATGGATCCCGACGACGCCGACCATCGAGAGACCGCAGCGCGCGAGCTCTTCGAAGAGGCGGGCGTGCTGTTGTGCCGTGGGTCGGTGGCTCCGGAGAGGCTCGCCGGATGGCGCGGATCGATCGGTGACGGGGGCGTGCTGCGAGAGATCCTGGAGGCCGAGGGACGTGTCGAGGAGGCCGAACCGTTGTTGCGCCAAGTGGTCCGGACCTACGCGAACTGCTTTGGCGACGAGCACCCGCAGGTGGCGATCGCGATAAGTAACCTTGCGCAATCGCTCAAGGACCTGGGG
>CAYSBP010000401.1:0-3112 GCA_964429255.1 uncultured Planctomycetia bacterium | reverse complement strand
GCAAAACATATGATAAAAACTCTCTTCCGATTATTCAATCTTGATGTCATCCGATACAAAGGTGAAAAGGCAAACAAGTCAATGAGAACAGATGCTCTATCATTTCATAAGACAAAGACAGGCAATTATTACTTACCAAGAGATGCCCATGGAGATGTAATCGCAAGTGCCATAAAGGACAGGGCAATCGCACGATTAACTCCCAAATATCAAGAGGTTGCGATATTCGGTATTCATTGCAGCTTGAAGGCGTTTATTGCTCATGCTTTTCTTGTAGGTCTTTTCTCGCTTTAGAATATTGAACGCAAAGCGGCGAAGCGTGGAAAAGTTAGCTGGCCCGTTGTCTTTTCGGATACGCGATTCATCTTCTCTGAAAGTGATGTCCAAACTCCAATGAAGTCCGTTCTCGATAGCCCAGTGTCCTCTCACATACTTCGCCATTTGCCGAACGCCTACGCAGAGGCTGGTGATATAGAATCGGTCTTCTTCCGTGGTCACGCCATTCTCGGTGCGTGTGCTGTGAACCTTAATGGCGCCATTGAAATCCGCCCATTTTTCCCCGGACTTGAACGCACCGATGGCCGTAGCCAGGAAATACTCTCGCGTTTCATCGCGCCCGTGTCCGTGTTCTGTTTTGCGATACGAGGTGACCTTGACATCAGCATAGTCCTTCTCATGACCTTCAATCTCGGCGAAGAGTTCCTTTACCTCAGCATGCGTATTGCCTTGATTACCTTTGAGCGCCAAAACGTAGTCGGCGCCCTTGTCCACGATCATCTGCGCGGTTTCCGTCTGGCACCCCATCGCATCCATAGTCACGACTGCATCCTCAAGGTCCAGTTGCTCCAATACCACGGGAACTGCAGGGATCTCGTTGCTCTTCTCATCGATATCTACACAGGCCAGGACAAGGCCTGCCTGCGTGGCATAGGCGTTCACCATATGCATCGCTCTCTTGCCATGAACACGATCATGGCTCCCTCTGTTGCATTTGCCGTCGAGTGCAATCTGAGGACGGGGGACACTCTCCTGCTGAGTCTGATCACCATTGGCTTCTTGAATCTTGCTCACCCAGTCGCGCATAAACTCGGCCAGGAGTTCAGGTCTCAAAAGGCGAAACACGCGGCCAAAGGTATCATGAGATGGGATGCCATTCTTCAAGACCAGAAACTCTTCAAACCAAGGCAAGAGATTCTTGGCAATCAATTCAACTTCCGTCCATTGGTTTGCACCGCACATCACTGCCACAACGGCGACCACCACGATCTCCGGGAACGAATGGGGCGTCTTCTTGCGCTGACGTGGATCTCTTACTTTCTTCGCCATCGCAAGCAACTCGTCGGCAGACTTCCGCATGGCGTCATTCGGCAAAATGTTTGTCCTCTTGCGCATCGTCTAATCTCCTATTTGCAGGACCAGATGCGCATCGGTTGTCTATAGTTAGATGTGTCGTTTCAAGCTCATAAATCTGCTAAATCGTGCAACAGAAACAGGGGAAACGACTTATGTGAATTGGGAGTTCTTGCTGTTCGTGCGATTGCCCTGGACCAGTTAGCCTTGCTGGGCGTGGACGGGCAATCCGCCTCGGCCTCCTGGATGATCTTCGGGCCAGGCGCAGCCACTCCCCCTGCTGCCATCGCCGCAGCCCGTTTCTTCCGCTTCCCGCGGTGCGCGTTGGAATAGCGGCCGTAGGCGATCGAGGTCTTCTGATGCCGATCCGGGATATGCTGGGTCAACTCCGCAATGAAGGACAGCGGGTCCAGGACCCGCGTATTGCCTTTATGCTTGGACAGGTACTTCCCCGAGGTGATGATCACCCGACCCAGGTCCTCCTGGCCCAGGCCCCACTCCCGGCCATCGCCGGCCGTATCGTCAGGTGCCTCGTATCGCATCTGCCCCGGCGCGTCTCCACCTCCAGGCGCCAACCCCAACCGCTCAAGCGACACCGGCCCGCGTGCGCTGTACTGGCCCAGGTGCTCGATGGCCGCCGAGTCCAGGCAAGACACCAGCGGCCCCACCCACACATGGAAGCCGCTATGCGGCCAGGCGAGCATGTCCGCCACCAGGTCTGCCTCGATCAGGCCCTCCTCGCGCAGCAGGCGGAACACCTTCATCCGGAACAGATCGTGGATCACGGTGTCGGGTATCTGAGGCGCGCCCCGGTAACTGCCATCTGCATCGAACAGTCCCCAAGCGAACAGGCCGTGCGCATGCGGGTGCCAATCCAACAGGTCGCCCCAAGTGTGGATGAGATTCACCGCCGCCCCCATGCCCTCCGGCAGGCCGAGTTCCTGCCGCAGCGCCTCAATGGTGGCCTCCCACGCACAGCGCGACAGCCCGGCCAGCAGCCCCCGGTGATTGCGGAAGTACACCCGCAGCCGCCGCGGGATGCTGAAGGTCAGGTGCCGATGGGAGACCGGCTCCAGCACTTCCTCAGCCAGGAACTCCCCGAAGAGGATCTGCCTTTTCTTCATGCACGATGGGCAGATTCGAACGCGACAGGAAAACGCGACCATCAGCTCTTCCCCACAAGCCCCGCACCTGACACGCGCGAAGCCGAAGTCCAGAATCCCGCACTTCAGGTACTTCGCCCCTGCCCGCCGCACCACGGCACGCAGATAACCATAGCGAGGTTCCAGCACCTCATCGTAATCCGACAGGAAGCGCGCCCACCAGCGGTCCATGACCTGCCACAGCACCGTGGAGCGCACCCGCCGCGGACGGTAGCAGCCTTTCATCGTAGCCATGAGCGCTCGACGTCGAGACAATATAGAATATGGAACATAATAGAACGCATGGCCCGTGATACCTCTGCGACGCAGGCGATGCGCATGGTTCAGGCGAAGCAGTGGAAGACGTCGACGAGGCAACCGAGGATCGCCACCTCGTCCCCGGATTTGGGTACGATGTCCGCCACGGCCGGGGTGGCGGCGCGGAAAACAGGTTGCGTACCGCTACGGTCCACCCATTTGAGGGGCGTCATGGACAGGCTCTTGGCCGCTGGCCGAACGCCGCGGATAACGTCGCTGGCGTCCTTCTGCAACAAGCCCAGACGGACGAATTCAGCCGGATGGAAGGCGACCGTGGACCGAATTTTCCAACCCGGCATGTC
>CAYSBP010000400.1:0-3142 GCA_964429255.1 uncultured Planctomycetia bacterium | reverse complement strand
ACTATTGCCCGGTGTTGAACCATGCCTAATTGGACGGCATGGTCGCGTTGGGCGTGAAGGTGAAGAGCGAGAGCAGGTCGTCGCGACTGAGGTCCTTGAACCCCGACTCGTCGTGGTGCACGACCGAGTTGGCCAGGTCCTGCTTGCGCGCCTGGCGATCGAGGATCTTGTCTTCCAGCGTGCCCTTCGTGACCAGTCGATAGACGTTCACCACGCGCGTCTGGCCGATGCGGTAAGCGCGGTCCTGCGCCTGGCGGTCGTTGGCCGGGTTCCAGTCGTGGTCGTAGAAGATCACCGTGTCGGCGCCGGTCAGGTTCAGTCCCGCGCCGCCGGCCCGCGTGGAGAGCAGGAAGGCCAGCAGCGAGTCGTCGGCGTTGAAACGGTCGACCAGCCCCTGCCGCGAGGTCGCCTGTGTGGAACCGTCGAGTCGCAGGAAACCGTCGCGCCGTTCGCGCAGCAGGTGTTCCAGGATGTCCAGCATCGAGGTGTGCTGGCAGAAGATCAGCGCGCGGTGGCCGCCGGACTTGCACTGATCCAGCAGATCGCGGAGCGCCGGGAGTTTGCCCGAACGCGTTTCGTAACCGGGCAGTGGGACGATCTTCTTGCCCTGCCCGATCTCCTTGGTCAGGTACATCAGGTCCGGGTGGTTGCAGATCTTGCGCAGGTTGGTCAGCGCGGCCAGCACCTGCGCCTGCGCGCCTGCGCCCCGGCGTTCGTATTCGCGCACGGCGGTGCGCGCCTCGTCGCTCTGCCCGTACTGGCAGTACAGCGCGACCTGGTCGGGCGTCAGGCGGCACGGAATGTTCTGCTCGATCTTCGCCGGCAGGTCTTTGGCCACTTCGCTCTTCAACCGCCGCAGGATGAACGGCCCGATGCGCTCGCGGAGGTGTTCGGCCAGTTCCTTGCCGCGCGCATGCTCCTCTTTCGTCGCTTGGCCGTTCTGTCCGCGCACGATCGGGTCTTCGTAGTCGCGGAAGAAGTGCGTGCGGCGGCCGAGATAGCCGGGCATCAGGAAGTCGAAGAGCGACCAGAGTTCGTCCAGACGGTTCTGGACCGGCGTGCCGGTCAGCGCCAGTCGGTGGCGCGCGGGGATGGTCTTCAGCGCCTTGGTGGTCGCGGTCGAGGCGTTCTTGATCGTGTGGGCTTCGTCCAGGATCACGTTGCGCCACTGTTCGTCCTTCAGCAGCAACGCGTCGATGCGCGCGGTGGCGTAGGTGGTCAGGACGATATCCTGTTCGGCGATCCGCTTGCGCAACCGGTCGCGGCGCGCGGGCGAACCGCGGTAGCGCAGCACGCGCAGATGCGGCGTGAAGCGGAGCGCCTCGGCGGCCCAGTTGTCCACCAGCGAGGTCGGGCAGACGATCAGCGACGGCCATTGGCCATCGGCTTCGCGTTGCGCCTGGAGCATGGCGAGCGCCTGGATCGTTTTACCCAGGCCCATCTCGTCGGCCAGGATGCCGTTCAATCCGTAGCCGGCCAGGAAACTAAGCCAATGGTAGCCGTGCGCCTGATACGGGCGCAGGTTGGCGCGCAGGCCTTGCGGTTGCGGGACGTCCTTGACCTGCTCGAAGGCCTTCAGTTTATCGAGGAATGCGCGGTACTGTTCGATGTGCTGTTCGGTGCCGGCGAGCGTGAATATCTCGCCCACGCGTTCGCGCGCTTCCGCGATCAGTCGCGTGAAACGCTTGCCGGCCGAACGCCATCCGGACTCGCGGTGCTCGCCAGCGTAGTGCGGCATGGTCGGGTTCAGTGTCGCGTTCTGTCGAAGCCACTTTTTGCGGAGCTTCATCAGCCGCGCGATCTCGTCTTCGGTGAGCGCTTCGCCATCGCGTGAACTGTCTTCGAGGGTCAGCCAGGTTTCCTCGTCTTCGTTGGCGAGGCTGAGGCGGAAGCTTTCCATGTCCGGCCCCACGGGCGCCGCGCCGTCGATGGCCTGGGTGACGTAGACGTTCCACGGCGAGTCGGCGGGCGGGGTGGGGGATGGCGCGTGGGCCGCCGGGGTCTGCTCCAGCCGGGTGTTCGCGCCGCGCCGGTCATGTGGGGATGATTTCTTCTCTTTGCGTGGCTTGGCGTCGCCGTTGATCTCGTGGGCCAGGTCAGGCGGCAGGCGCAGGGCCAAGCCGGGAACGGCGGCTGCCGTACGGGCGTAGACGATCGACGCCAACCCTTCGAGCGTCTTGGGGCCGTGCGTGAACAGTTCGCTCAGTCGCGGGTCGGCGATCGGTTCCGGCGCCGGTGCGACGGCCGAGGCGAACGTCCACCACTGAGGGCCGCGGTGGATCGGCAGGCCAAGGCGCAGTTCGGAGTCCGCATCGATGTATTCGGGGAGTGCTTCGGTGTGCCAGCATGGCCCGATAGGTTCGCCATCCAGCGTTAACGCCGGGCGCGGCGGGTTGCGCAGGACGAGGCAGGTCGCCAGCTTTTCAGTCTCGCGCAGAACGGTGTTCGAGGACGCCTGGCGGAGCAGCGCCAATACCGGCGCGAAGCGGTCGCCCATGGCGCGGTAGGCCACGCCATCGACGGATGGCAGTCCGATGAGCGTACGAACGATCAGCGCATCGACCGGATCGGCTTCGAGCAGCACGCCGTGGCAGCGGAAGTGGGTGGTGATGAGGTCGCTGGGAGCGCGAACGGCATCGGCCGCTCCGAGGTATGGAGTTCCATCGGCGGGCGAGGAGGCCCGCGGTCCAGTCGGGCATGGGGTCAGTTTTTTCAGTCGGACGAGTGTGCTGCCCAGGCGAACGGCGGCGCGGACGACCAGGCCGGGCCACGGCCACGCTTCGGCGACGGAGGCCTCGATGCGCAGGGATTCCGCGCGAATGACGGCCGTTTCCGGAACGGATTCCGGCCTGGGTGGGGCCAGCAGGTCGATGAGTCCCATAGAAGGCGTTGGACTTTTCTGTGCTTCAGGGTTCATGCCTTCTCAGCGCGCTCGCACTGAGGTGCGGTCCCCCCGAACCACACCTTCTGTTTATCGACACATCTGCCGGAAAAGTGGAGGGATCATGCGCGTTTTTTTTGCAGCGTCAACCGGACAAACAAGCTCCCTTGTGAAGACTCCTCCGAAGCGTTTTCCAGCAGGGGACGGTCTCTCGGTGCACGCGAACCTCCAAAAGTCCCACCGGTGGGACTCGCATTTAAC
>CAYSBP010000399.1:0-3146 GCA_964429255.1 uncultured Planctomycetia bacterium | reverse complement strand
CTGGCAGAAGATGTGTGAGCTTGCCGAATCCGTCGAGAGGTGCGCGGCTGAAATGGCCTCGCTGAATGTCGATCAGCAATGGATTCAGGCGATAACTCTGTGCGAAGGCCTCGCCGAGAAGTTCAGTAAGCTCGCACTGAAGTTTGGCGGGAAAGATGAGATGGCCGTCGAGGGCATGGCGAGCGTTGCTGTGCGCCCTACCGAACAACCTCCATACGTAACAGCAACAGTTAACGGGCAAAAAAGCCCATTGAAGAAAGGAACGTGAGAAATGTTTGACCACAATGATCGCGGGACGGTGAGTGGTGAGCCAGTCACAGGGAATGGCCAATTGACGCCGCTTCCACTGAATCCCCATACCCAACCCGAGACGCAAGCTGACGCAACACCCACTGCGCCTCCCAGCGAACCGCCCGAAGCACTGGTCCTGGCTTCTCTGGCTTCCCTGCAGCCGGACAATGTCCAGGTTCCCGGGCAGCCAGACCCCCCGCAGCCGTCACCCGCCGCGGGCGCAGTCGTACCGGCCGCATCACATGTCGTGCCGCCCTGGTTGAGCGAACCGCTGCAGGAACGATTTGAGAAGTCCGGCAACAACCAGTTGATGAGCGTTCCCGAAGACAAACAGAAGCTGGCGGAGATCGAGGCCCTTCAGGAGCGGCACGCCCTTACTGCGGGTGATATTCTCCGCCTGCAATGGCGGAGGGGGCGCTTCATCGCGACCATCTGGTACCCACGCCACCGTGAAGCTCAGTCCTACGCGGAAGCCGGTCAGATACTTAACATTTCATGGGAGACAGCCGAAGCCTGCTCTGCTTTCTATGCCTCATGCAACGAGCCGCAGATGGAAGAGCTTATTTCGATGGGCTTCACGTGGACTATTGTTTTTGTGCTGTTTCAGATTGAAGACAAGGACCTTCGGTGGGCTAAGCAGCAGGAGATCGCCGAGAAGAAGATCACGGCGGAGCAACTAACTGAGTTCGTGGCGAAGCTCATAAGGCAAATTGATCGCGACAAGCAGAAAGAGAGACTGGCTGCGGCAAAGCGGCCACCGGGTCCACCATCTGACCCGAAACAGGACCACCAAGCGGCAGTTATGGTCAGCTCCTGCGAAAACAGCGCGGATGTGGTGAGTCTGCTCGACCGGCACCTGCAGAAGATCATTGCCGGCGTTCAGCGGATGCGCGAGCGGTTGTTATTCGTGAACCTCGATAACCGCATCGATGCCATCAAGGAAGTGGTTGCGGGCTTTGAGGCGTTATACGTGACCACGAAGCTGGTTGAGTTTCACGTCGGGAATCTCAATGCTCGCCTACCCGAATCGTTTCAGGGCGACTTCATTCCAGCCCCCGACGAGGCTTTGCACGACAGGGTGCACGAACTCTGGATTGACCTACTCAACAGCCAGTCCTCCTACGGGCAGCGCCAGACCGAAGGTACCGGCATCAAGGCGTTGGGCAAGGCAGGTAAGGACGTTCAGCACACATGCATTGCGATCCTTGAACAGCTCCGTCGATACGAGGATTACATCGGGAGGGTTGAGGAAATGACGATTGTGGATGCGCGTCCGCGTGTCTACGGAGCGCTCCGGTGGGCCTTCGGGCGTATGGGCAAGCTACCGAAGATGCTTGACGACACCTTAGCAGCCGTCCTGCCTAAGGAACAGAGTGGAGCAATTGGAGGGTCTTAACCATGCCTCGGAGTGCAAAGGCACCGCGCCAGCAGCTTCTGGAAGCCGCTGAGCGTGGTGACCTCAATACCATCATCGGGACGCTGGCCACACCGCCCGCTGATCTGTTCCTCGATCAGGGGGAACGTCTGGCCGCATTGCGTCGAGCCATCCAGGCAAATTCCAATGAGGGGTTGCGGCCACTCATCGAGGCTGTTCTGCGCACGGTGATGGCGTTCGATACTGAACTCTTGATGCTGCAGCAGATCAACGTTCGTGGTCTGGTGAACGAGGGCACCAAGCGCTACGGCGCCGTTGAAGGCCCGCGGTGTGTCCCGGAGGCGGAACTTGCCAAGCTCCAGCGCCTTGAAATCCACGTTGTGCAGTTGGCGAAGCAGGTCGCGACAATCCAGCACGTGCTGGCCGTTTCCGAGGAGGCCAAAACGCTGCGCCGCAACCGGGATGCCAAGCGTAAGGCGGCGCGGCTCCGACTGGTGAATGATCGGGGGGTGACAGCCTATGCCAACGCTGCAGGCGGTTGAATCCACAGACATCATCCCAAAGCCGCTCGCCGAGCGCTTGGACGAGCTACGGCCTGTCCTTTCGCGCCAGGGTGTCATCCAGACTAATGGCCGGCGCCATTGGTTGCGGTACCGCGATACCGCGGATGAGGCCAGCTACCAGAAGCACCGGAGTATTCCCTTGGGGACGGACCCAATCCTAGCCGCCGCCGTTGGAGAGCTATTAGCGGCTTGGCGCCAGCAGTACCAGGCAGAGGAGCAGGCGAAGCGCGCTACTGAGGCAGAAAGGGCCTCAAAGGCTAGGGCAGAGGTACTGGAATGGCACGGATACGCGAAGCTGGCGGCTATGACCGTCGCGCTCAGCGGCGGCAGCCGGCGCTCCCAGCGGGCAGCCAAAAGGATCGTCCGGGTGGCTGCTGGCGGCGACTGCCAGGCAATGCTGTCAGTTATGACCAGGGGCCTACCCATCTTCAGGGGCAGGGCTGGCAGGCCCAGGAAGGGCGGGCTCTTCTGATTGGCACGGCCATAGGCTCTCTATGCCGGTTTTTCTTCGCATTCCTTTCGAGGGCGAGGATCTGTGTTGGTAGTTAGATTCAGGTCAAAATCCGGCCTCGTTTTCACCCCTGTTTTTCAGCCATCGGGAACCCCATCGGGAATGCCATCCAGAAGGCCTTCGGCAGAGCCTGTTTTTCAGCCTCAATTCCGAGGCTGAAAACGCATTGGTTTTGAGGTTCATTTTCATCGTGAATCGAAGCGTGTTTCCGACGCGTGTTTTGAGCGTGAAAATAAGGGGTGAATAGTAGGCCCCAGAAGGCTGCCTTGCGTGCCCGCGTACTGTGCCAAAACTCGGCCGACCTGAATGACCGCCCGGGCGTACCACCACGAGAGGAGCCATCAGGGCGTAGGGAATGCCATCCAGAAGGCCTTCGGCAGAGCCTGTTTTTCAGCCTCAATTCCGA
>CAYSBP010000398.1:1666-3150 GCA_964429255.1 uncultured Planctomycetia bacterium | reverse complement strand
CGTGCCCCTGCCCGTGCCCGACTAGACCACGCCACCTTAGGTTAGCGCTTATGGGCACACACACCCCCCCGAGACCCCGCGATTGACGGAGCCCGGACAAGGGCGTCCCGCGCCCAGTGTGGAAAGCGGGGCTGGACCGACCTGCCTCCCTACGCGCCGGCGGCCATCCGCTGGGCCTCTTCTTCAGTCGTTGCGGGATGTAGAGGCACGACGCTGACTGGTCGTTCGATCGGCACGTAACGCAGTTCCATCTCGGCGTTCGGCATCTCGCGCTGCTCGCCGACGAACACCCGCTCGACATTGGCTCCCAGCTGGGTGGTAATGACGTAGGGAATGGTCCCACTGCTGGAGGCCACCTCTTCAACGCTGATCCGTTCACAGCCATCGGCACTGGAGCCGATCAGCATGACTTCTTCACCCACCTCGGGCAGTCCGGAGGCGGTCTGCACAAGGGCGGTGACATCCACAACGATGTAGTCCATCGAGATCGTACCGATGACGGGACAACGGCGTCCGCGGACCAGAACTTCTCCGCGCCCCGAGAGCGAACGCAGGTAACCGTCGCTGTAGCCGATGGAGAGCGTAGCCAGGATCGATTCGCGCGCGCAGACGTGCGTCCGGTTGTAGCCGACGGTCCAGCCCGCGGGGCGTTTGCCGATATGAACGATCCGGCAGAAGAGCGAAAGCGTGGGACGGAGGTGCATCGAGTCGCGATGGGATGACCATCCGCGCAGCCCGTGCAGGATGGCACCGCAACGGACCATGTCGAGCTGGGCTTCGGGGAAGAAGACCGTTGCTGCACTGTTGGCGGCGTGGCGGATGCGCAGGTGCACGCCGCGTTCCGCCAGACCGTTCAGCAGATGACGGAACATGCCGACTTGTTCGCGGGTGGGTGCGAGATCCAGTTCCTCGGCCGACGAAAAGTGAGTGAATGCGCCTTCCAAGTCCAGCGTCTTTTCCGTTTTGATTCGTTCGGCCGCCGGCCATAGATCCTCGGGGGCAAACCCTCCGCGACCCATGCCGGTATCCACCAGTAAATGGACTCGGGTCGTGCGACCGCGGTAGGGTCCCTGGTGTGCGGCGCGGGTTCGATCGGCCAGGGCGGCAATCTCCTCGACGCTCGAAACGGCAAAAATCAGACCATGCCCGATACCGAGTTGAAGCTCCTCTGGCGTGCAAGGTCCCAGCAGTTGGATGGGTGCGTCGATGCCCGCTTGACGAAGCTCGATGCCTTGCAGGACATTAACCACCGCAAGCCGACTGGCGCCGGCCTGCAGACAGGCTCGTGCAACCGGCACCGCGCCATGGCCGTACGCGTTGGCCTTTACCACCGCAATCAGACCGGCGCCATGTTTGAGCAGACAGATGATCTGTCGGACGTTGTGCCGGTAAGCGTCCAGGTCGATGCGCGCCCAGACGCGGTGAATGTCGTTTGTGCCGGCGGTATTCAGTCCCATGCTCGCCCCCACCCTGGTGAGCCGTCC
>CAYSBP010000398.1:0-1566 GCA_964429255.1 uncultured Planctomycetia bacterium | reverse complement strand
GACCTGAGTGCGGTCCTGGCGCGCGCCCGCGCCGAGGGGGTTCCGGTTCGCGTGTTGGGTCACGGCACCAATCTGCTCATTGATGATAACGGCGTTCAGGGTCTGATCATCCACCTGCCCAAAGACGGCTTCGCGGGATTCGACCTGGATCCGGACACCATGCTGCTCCGCGTGGGCGCGGGGCAGAGTCTGGCCGGCACGGTGAACTGGACACTCGCGCGCGGATGGAATGGCTTGGAATTCCTCGCCGGCGTCCCCGGCACGGTGGGTGCGGCCCTGCGAATGAACGCCGGTGGCAAGTACGGACAGATCGGGGACCGCGTCTCCGCCGTGTCAGGCGTTCAACTGGACGGCACGCCTTTCCGAGCCAAAGGAGAAGACTGCGGTTTCGTCTATCGCGATTCCCAGTTGCAGGATTGCCTGGTCACGCAGTGTCAGCTGCGCCTGCACCACGACGATGTCCAGACGGCGCGCGACCTTTTCAAACAAATCCTGACGGAGAAACAGACCAGCCAGCCATTGGCCGCACGGTCGGCAGGCTGCGTCTTCAAGAACCCCAAGGTTCCCGGCGTACCTCCGGCAGGCAAGCTGATCGAAGAACTGGGCTTCAAGGGACAGCAGGTGGGCGGGGCCCGTGTCTCGCAGCGACATGCCAATTTCCTGGTGTGCGAGGAAGGCGCCTGCACCGCCGATGTCTTGGAGCTGATTCGCCGCATCCGCGCGAAGGCCTGGGGCGAATACGGGGTTCGGATGGAACTGGAAATCGCCGTCTGGGGTGTGCCGGCCGAGGCGCTGTGGCCGGAGGAACTGCGCGCGCTCGTGGCGTAGGGCAGACGTCCTTGTCTGCCACGTCTCGCGGACGAGGACGTCCGCGCTGCCCGCGGAGCTGGAACGCCTGACGTACACAGACCGAGGAGAACCGCATGAGTCATTCGGCACGCTTCGAGCAGATCCGCAGGAACGACCCGCTGAAGCACCTCAACATCGGCGTACTGTACGGCGGACCGTCGGCCGAGCGGGAAGTCTCGCTGCAGTCTGGAGAGACGGTGGCACAGGCGCTGACCGCCTGCGGTCGCGAAGTGCACCGCGTGATTCTGGACGAGACCTTCACCGTCGCCATCGCGCGCGACCTGGAGATCGACGTGGCGTTCCTCGCCCTGCACGGCGAATTCGGCGAAGACGGCCGCGTGCAGTTGATCCTTGACGCTGCGGACATTCCCTACACTGGTTCGGGGCCTGATGCCTCGGCACTGGCCTTCGACAAGGTCCTCGCCAAGGAAGCGCTGGAGAAAAATGGCATCCTGACGCCGGCCTGGATGAGTTACGACCGTGCGGAGATCGCCAAACTGGGTGGTCCCGAGGCGCTGGACATCGCCCCGCCCGTGGTCATCAAGCCGGCCAGCAGCGGTTCGAGCTTGGGCGTAACCATCGTGCGCCATGCCGACTTCGCCCCTGCAGCGGTGCTCCGCGCCCTGCGTTTCAGCGAAACGATCATCGTGGAAAGGTTCATTCAGGGCCGCGAACTGACCGTTGGCATCCTGGGCGACGAACCGCTGCCCATTGTGG
>CAYSBP010000397.1:0-3154 GCA_964429255.1 uncultured Planctomycetia bacterium | reverse complement strand
GATCTCTTGAGGAAGATCATTCGCGAAGCTCCTGACGTCCTTCGCAGACATGTCCGGGGTTCGGTCAATGGCGTCTGGCCGTGGAGCGGCGGACGGGCCGGATCTTTCAAGCCAATCTTGAAGAAGTATGGGATCCAGGGCGCCGTTATTTCCGCTGTCGATGTAATCGTCGGGCTTGGAAGATGTCTTGGTATGGATTACGTCCCCGTGCCGGGCGCTACCGGCTACATCGACACGAACTATGAGGGCAAGGCGGACGCCGCCCTGAAAGCGCTCGAAAGCCATGACTTCGTATACCTTCATGTTGAAGCCATAGACGAGGTTTCGCACGCTCGGGATCTTGACCTGAAGATCAAGACGATAGAGGAATTCGATTCGCGCGTCGTCCAGCGCGTTCTCGCCGCCATTGACACAAAGGTGAGCGTTGCCGTCCTTCCGGATCATCCCGTGCCGGTTTCGCTCGGCAAACACACTCGGACCCCGGTTCCTGTTTCAGTTCGGATGGCGGGTTGTCCGCCGGATTCGGTCCGGTCATATGACGAGTTGTCCTGCAGTTCCGGGAATCTGGGCCGCATGAAGGGCGATGCCCTGATGCGGCTCCTCTTCCCAGCCGTATAGGACCAGAAAGAAATGGTTATCCATTGAATACGGTTTCCCTTCGGCCAACAGCCCAAAGGTAGGGCGAGGCGTCTCGCCGAGCCGATCAATACGTTAGTGAATTTGCGAACCGGTGTACTAAGGAGGGCAGGTCAGTGCAGTGCAGAGCCACAGATGAGGTCCATGAGAAAGGCAAAAGACAACGGGCAAAGAGGAACGGTGGGCGAAAGCTAACGCTCATCCTGTTGTGGCTGATTCTGCTTACCGTGGCACTTGTCACTTCTGCGCCAGCCGAACGCGAACCGAAACATGATGGGGCAACCAATGACAGCCTCTTTGTGAACTCGCTTGGCATGGAATTTGTGCCGGTGCCTGGAACGAAGCTATTGTTCTGCAAGTGGGAGACAAGGGTGCAGGATTTTGAAACGTTTGTGAAGGAGACTGGGCATGATGCGACAAAGGGCATGTATTCGGTAAGGAATGGATCGTGGGAAAGGCGTGGCGATGTATGGAACAGCCCGGGATTTGCGCAAGGTCCGACACATCCCGTCTGTGGGGTAAGCTGGGACGACGCGAAGGCGTTCTGCAAGTGGCTGACGAAGAAGGACCGGGCCGCAGGGCTGCTTGGGCCAAATCAAGAGCATCGGCTGCCGAACGACTGGGAATGGAGCGTGGCTGTGGGGCTGAACGAAGCGCGCGAGGGGACGCCGTGTCGAAAGTGTGGTATGATTCCCAATGTATATCCGTGGAACAAGGGCAAAGGGACTTGGCCGCCGCCGAAAGGAGCTGGGAACTACTGTCCGAGTTTGAATGTGGATACGTTTGACTGGACATCTCCGGTGGGTTTGTTCGAGAAGAATGCATACGGCCTGTACGATATGGGCGGGAATGTATGGGAGTGGTGCGAGGATAAGTATAGGCCTCCGGAAGAATACCGGGTCCTGAGGGGCGGGTGCTGGGACCCCAGCAATCGGGGTGGTAGTCAGCTCTCTTCGTACCGCTACTTCAATCGTCCTTACGCTCGCAGCTGCAACTACGGCTTTCGTTGTGTGTTGGCGCCGCGAGCGGTCACGCCGGGCTGGGAAGCGGAGCCCATTGAAGCCACGAGGGACCATCCGTTTGCGAGTGAGACAAAGAGAGTTCCCCAGCATGCACCAGGGTCGTTTCGTTTCGAACTTGCGGATGGTTCAACGGTCACAGGCAAGCCGTCATTTCCCTCGATCGTTGTGACGTTGTCATTCGGTGACATAACAATGTTGATCGATCAGATCGTTGCTGTGCAGTTTTCGGAAGAGGATCCCACTGCGCAAATAGAGCTTCGCAACGGAGATACAGTTAAGGGGAAGGTGAAACTCGGAGCATTTACCGTAGACGTCAAGGGTAAGACGATCCCGGTCGACGGCTCACAGGTAAGAAGCATTCGATGTCCCTAGCGGTTTTCGGATGTCCAGATCGCAAACTCGACACTACCCCGGCGGGAAGCTACAATAACAGCCGTTGAATGGAATGGAGCGGATGAATCCGACTCGTCAACGATTTTCATGTTTGGGAGCTGTGACGTGATTCAGACACCTTTCCGGCACCTTGGTTTCGCCTTCAGCAAAGCCGAACCGACGCCGCACTCCCTCGCAATGGATCTCCACGCCACAACAGCCTCTGTCACCTGATCGACGATTTCAGCGGCGCCCTTGACGCCGAAATTTTCAGACACGGCGAGTAGATCTGCACGCTCGAAGTGATCACGATTCTGCGGGTTAGACACCCAATCGCCTTTTAGTGGCGGTATACCGCCTCTAGTTCCTGTGCCCTGGGTCCATCCCGGAATTCCTGCCGTGCGACTTCACAGCGCCAGTTCCGACACGGTTGCGCCCGTTTGCGCGCACGCGCCGTCGTCCCCAAGCGCGTTCAGAAGTCCCCGCAAGTTGAACTTCGGCCCCGCCCTCAGCTTCGCCGTAAACCGCTCGCCCTCGTGCCGGTACGCGCACTCCAGCAGACCTCCCTGCCTGCCGTGCAGTTCAAGACTGTGTCCCCGCTTGTCTTGAGCCGCATTGGGGTCACGTCTCGAGAGCCTGTTGCCCAAATCGAATCCAGAAGCAGTATACGAGCAAGGGGTGAAATGGTAAACTGTGTTCCTAGGATGGAGGGCACAGAAAATGATGGGGACACTGGATTCGCAGAAGGAAATGTTTTCCTACCAGGTAGACCTCGATAAGCGGGTTCGTCCAGACAATCCGCTGCGCCGGATCAGCGAGCGCATTGATTTCACGTTTGTACGCGGAGAAGTGAAGGATTGTTATGGGTACAACGGGAATGAGTCCGTCGATCCAGCGGTGATCATGAAGATGATGTGCCTGCTGTTCTTGGACAATGTTGCCAGCGAACGTGAACTGATGCGGATCATCGCAGAGCGACTGGATTACATGTGGTTCCTTGGCTACGGCTTGGACGCTGAGATTCCCAACCACAGCGTGCTTTCCAAAGCGCGGGCCCGCTGGGGTGTTGAAGTCTTCGAGACGCTGTTCACGCGGATCGTGGCACAGTGCAAAGTGGCTGGGCT
>CAYSBP010000396.1:0-3162 GCA_964429255.1 uncultured Planctomycetia bacterium | reverse complement strand
CCGCTTTTGCCAGTATCTCCCGCTCAACCTTGAGCTGGCGATTCTCCCGGCGCAGCCGCCTGAGTTCCTCTTTCTCAGTACTGGTGAAGCCGTCTGCTCGACGTCCTTCGTCTCGGTCCGTCTGGCCAACCCAGTTCCGGATCGCCTGCGCGGATGGCTCAAACTCCTTTGCCAGCTCCTCAGGCGATCGGCCGGCTCGTACCAGCTCGACCATCTGCCGCCGGAACTCCGCTGGATATGGTGGTCTCGTTCTTGGCATGTCACTCCCTTCTTCTTGGGCGGCGCGAGCTGCGGAGTTGTGGAAAACGGGGCCCCTACCCATAGGTGTTAAGTTAAGCTGAACATTCTTTGCCGATGGACTTGCCATCGGTGTATTTTTTCGTCATAATACCGATAGCCGAATAATTGCTATCGGGCAGAAATGAAGGCATAAATGACCAAGGAGGAAAGGAAAGTCGCACAGCTAAAGGAAAGGCTGATGAGGCTCGGCCCGATGTTGCCGGGCAGCATCTCGGAACAATGGAATGTGTGTGGTACGCCGGGTTGCCGGTGCAAGGATCCCGACGAGCCCGTGAGGCATGGGCCGTACTACCAGCTCAGCTTCACGGTTGGCGGGAAGAGTTCGACCATGTTCATCAAGAAGGAGGATCTTCCGGAAGCGCGACGGTGTCTGAAACGCTACCAGGAGTTCAAGGCACTGTGCAGCGACCTGCTGCACGCATACGTGGTTCTGACGCGCAAGACCAGATTCGAGAGGAGGCGATCATGAGTCATCTCGACGACTTCTTGGCCGTATTCCAAAAAAAGGGCGGCTAAACCGTTGGGCCAGGCAGACTGGCTTCCGCAAACGCAAGGGCAAGATCTCGCCTTACGAGTTCCTCGTCTTGATGACGATTGGCCAGTTGGGAATGAAGCATCCATCACTGGCCGGAATGGTCGCGGCCATCGAATCGCGTATCAGTCGAGTGGCTTTGCACTACCGTTTCTCGGCTGCCGCAGCTGCCTTTCTGCTCAAGTGCCTCTGTTTTGTCCTTCAGCAAAAGTTCAGCCGCCTCGGACAGATTGACACGAAACTGTTGCGTCCCTTCGGTCGCGTGCTCATTGTCGATAGTTCAAGCTGGGATGTGAACGAGAGACTCCGTGCGGTGTTGCCAGGCTCCGGCGGTGGCGCTTCATCCGCCAACTGCAAGCTTCAGGCCGTCTACGATTACAAGCGTGGAGAGCTTCAGTTTCTGGATGTGACCGCAGGAACGGTTCCGGACAACCGCTACACCGATCAGCTTCCGGGCATGCTACAAAGGGGAGACCTGCTCCTTTTTGACCAGGGCTATTTCAAGCTCAGCACCCTTGCCGCAATCGTCACCAAGGGCGCGTTCTTTCTGACTCGCTTCCTTGTGCGGACGGTCGTGAACGATCCGATCACACAGACCCGCATCGACCTGCCAAAACGACTGAGCCAGTTTGAGGGAAACACGTTTGAAATGGATGTCCTAATTGGAGGCGACAAGGTACCCAAAGTCCCTTGTCGGTTGGTTGCGCTACGGGTCAGCGAGCAGATCGCCAACGAACGACGCAGACGGCTGAAGAACGAGGCCAGGAAAAAGGGGCGCGCCGTCAGCAAACATCACCTGCGAATGTGCGACTGGACGTTGTTGACCACCAACGTTCCTCGACGGTGGTTGCCATTGGAGATTGTCCGCGTCCTATACACCGTTCGCTGGCAGATTGAGTTGCTCTTCAAGCAACTCAAATCTATCCTGCGCGTCCATCAATCCGTTACCGGCAAGGAGGACCGCTTGCGCTGTGAACTCTATGGCAAGCTCATCGGAGCGGTCCTCATCCATCGCATCCATGCCGAAGAAACCAACAGACTCTGGAATACCAAACGGAGAGAGGTCAGCATGGATAAGCTCTACAAACGCTTCCAGGAACGCGCGTTTACGCTATTTCGCCTCTTGCTTGTCTCCATTCGCGACGCCCTCGGTTACTTGCGCGACCAGATTAGGCGACTCATTCCGCAGTGTCTCAAAGAACGGCAACGGTCACGCATGACCACCCTCGGGTGCCTTGATGCACAGTGCGACCCCGCGCTTCCAGTCCACGCGCCCGCCATGAGAAAACTCGTCGCTTAACTTAACACCTATGGGGTGGGGGGGTGCCGGCCCGCATCACTGTCCCAACGGCGTTTGGGTGTCATGCGGGACGCCTTGACCGAATCACAGAGGTCGCACTGCACCCATCCCCCCATCCCCTCATCCCCCAACCCCTCACCCCCTCGAACACCGGACGGGCTTCATTCGACCATCAATTCCGCACTCGCCAGGACCTCCAAATTGCCAGAGACATAGCGTACTTCGAATCTTCCCGCGTTGAAGGGCGACGCGAGGTTCGCGGGGCTCCCCGATGAGGTGTAGGCGAAGTCGAGGTACCGTCGCGGTTTGGTCTGGGGCCGGGCGATGGCGATGAAATCCCCCGAGCCATCGGGGCCCGACCACTCCACATCGAATCGGGTTCCTGCTCTGACGTGTTCCGGCAGACGCAGAGTCGTCGGTATGGACACGACGTTCACGTTGACCCGACCGATGACACGGTTGTCCGTCGACCGCACGAATCGTACCTCGTAAACGCCTGCCGTGTTCGGAGCGGTAAAACCGGTGCTGCCCGAGCCCGATGCCTGACCCAGACTCAGATATTCCTCGGGTGGTGCGCTCGCCGCGGCCAGCGCCAGATAGCCCCCCTCACCGGTTTGTTCGGTCCAGCTCACCGTAAACCGTTGCCCGGTTCCGATCTCCGATGGTGCGTCGATGACCACGGGTTCGGGAGTGACCTCGATCGTGGAGCGGGCAAGCGGTCGTCCGGTCAGGCCGCTGATGTAACGAACGATATAGCTGCCGTCCTCCCTGGGGACCGCGAGCGTCGTCGGATTACCGGATCGGGTGTACCGGCACGAATCAATCAACGACCGGTGGCTGCCGTCGCGGGTGATGGTGATATGGTCGCCGAGATGATCCGGCCCGTCCCAGGAGACGGAGACCTCGGCCCCGGCCTCGGCGGTTTCGGGATGATCCAGGGACGCTTTCAGGGGGCGTGTGACGATCGTGGTTTCGCCGATCACGCGGGTCAGACCGTCCTCCAGTTGCTCGGCGAAGCGGATGTCGATGA
>CAYSBP010000395.1:992-3201 GCA_964429255.1 uncultured Planctomycetia bacterium | reverse complement strand
GATGCCACAGAGGGCTTCTGCTTACCCCGATTGACCTTCTTTTCGGTGCAACTGCTCCCTGAGGATTTCGGCGGGCGGAGAACGGGGACCGTCGACGATCGGGAAAAACTTAGTCCGTTTTCGGCCCTCCTTCCCCTTTTTTCGTCCTGCAAGTTATGGCAAATCATGGGGTCCTTATTTACTTCAGATCATCGCAATAAATTTGCGCGCCAAGGGTGGAAGTCGCCAACTCCCCCCGCTCACGGGCGCCAGAAGGTTCCCTTGTGCCCCCAGCGAGAGAGCTTTCGCGGCCGATGGCGCCGCAAGTAGCCGCAACGTGGCACGTTTTGAAAGAGAGCGGTAAGGGCCAAACTATGGTTGTAGGTTATAGCCGCGGACATTTTTTGGGCGTTCCACTCATAAAGAGGGTCGAGGTGACGCTTAAACCCTGCCGGCGCCTTCCCGGCGGCAGCCTTCATGCTGGGGGCTAGGCAATTCCACACGCGGGCCCACACGCTTGAACGCCTGGATCACGGGCACGGGGTGTTATGCTTTTTCTATGCTTTTGACCTTCTTACAGCCCCCGCATTGCATAAAGCGTTGGTGATGAAGGGGGGGAGCGGGTGACGAGACTCGAACTCGCGACATCTTCCTTGGCAAGGAAGTGCTCTACCAACTGAGCTACACCCGCGGCGCGTCAACCGCCGGAAGGAGACTGCAGGACAGTTTCGAGATTCCAAGCGGATGAGCTTTAGTAGTTAAAGGCCCCATCACGTCTTGACAAGTGTTTTCCCCCAAGACGGCTGCGCCTCCCGCCAGGGTGAACAGGTTCATGATGGGAACAGGTAAATTTTCCCCCGGCATCCTCCGATGGCCACAACCGAACCGCGGACCTGTGCTGGCCTTGACCTGCCGTCGGAGGCAGAGCCGTTCCCGGCAAACCTGCTTGGTCAATAATGATCGTGGCAGCCTCGGCCGGTCCCGGCGACCGTCTCATCAATCATCCGCCGGTGAGGTCGCGACAACCAAGGTGCAATCGGCTGGGGCTGCCAAGACATTGACCGCAAAAATCTCTTCCCCCACCCTTGCCATGGCTGCGCCGGTCTCGATAAAACCCGGGTCGATCCGGGTTACCCGGATTCCCCGGGCTAGCCCCAAACCGGCACACTTCATCGCGGCCTCACGCGCCGACCACAGCCGGAAGAAAGCCCCAGCCTGAAGTTCTGCCGGCAGGCATTGCCAAGCCTGCGCCTCGTCGGGATGGAAGTAGCGGGAAACAATCCCTTCTTGGTCCCGCACCTTGCCATGATGTTCGAGATCGATCCCGACCGCGCCGCGCCGGACCACGACAGCCACATGCTCGCCGGCGTGGGAAAGGTTGAAGTCCCAACCTTCACCATCGACCAAGCGCGGCTTGGCCGTCCCATCCTCCTCGAATTCGAGGGTTTGGGCCGGACGACCGGTGCAGGCGGACAACATCTGCCGCCGCAGACCGCGCGAGACCACAAAGCGCGTGCGCAATGGACCTTCGGACAAACACGCCGCCCGGTCCCTTTCCCCCGGCGTCAGCCAGAGGGCGAATTCATCCGCCTGACCGAGTAGGGCCAACTGCAGCTGATAGTCAGCTGCCATGGTCAACCCCGAGAAACTTCCAACCACTCCGGATGCTCGCGGGCATGCCGGGCAATCTCCTGGCAAATCTCGTCCACCGTCTTCTCCGGACGCCAGTCCCATTCCTGACCCGCGCAGGCTGCATCGAGCACCACCCAGGGCAGGTCAAAGGGCCGGGGGGACAAGTCGACCGCCACCTCGTGCGCCCCGAATTCCCGCCCGCACCAATCAGACAACTGCCGGAGCGACCGGGTCGAAGCTGCCCCGCCGCCCACGTTGAGAATCCGGCGTCCGGCGCGCGCACCCGCAGCCATTTGCTTGAGCAAAAGGGCAAGGAGGTCATGCGGGTGCAGGCAGTCGCGCACTTGGTGACCGGTGCCGCCGAAGCCGATGTATTTGAGTGGAGCACGCTGCGCCCAACTGTGGATCCAATAGCTGAAGATTCCCTGGTCGGGCTTGCCAAATTGCCCCGCGCCGGCCATCACCCCGCAGCGGTTGACCCACACGGGAAAACCGAAAGCCGAGCCATATTCCAAGGCGATCTGCTCGCTGGCCAATTTGCTCGCCCCATAAAGCGAGATCGGCGCGGCCGTGGAGAATTCTTCGGTCACTCCCTGCG
>CAYSBP010000395.1:0-982 GCA_964429255.1 uncultured Planctomycetia bacterium | reverse complement strand
GAAGATTCCCTGGTCGGGCTTGCCAAATTGCCCCGCGCCGGCCATCACCCCGCACCTGGCTTATCACTGCACCGACGGCCAGTCCCTCACGACAACTCTGGAGCGGCTGGCCGCCGTCGATTTCCAGGACGGTCGCGCCGAGGAGCGACACCGGTACGCGGCAGCGTGCACATGGGAACGGCGTGCCGCCGTCATGGCCTCGGTGCTTACGGAGTTGTTGCGCTCTCGACGTTCCGCGCCACCGGCCAGCTAGCGGGCGGGTCCAGAGGCGGCCAGCAACAGTTCCCTCAACCCCGGCTCCAGCCGGGTGAAGGCCTTGCCCCGGTGGCCGAGTCGGCCCTTGAGGCCCTTGTCCATCTCCGCGTAGCTCAGGCCCGTCTCCGGCACGAAGAACACCGGGTCGTAGCCGAAACCTCCGTTCCCCCGTGGCGACTCCAGGATCACCCCGTCGCAGCGGCCCTCCACCTCCAGGCGGATCACTCCGCTGGGATCGGCCACCGCCAGGGCGGCCACGAAGGCCGCCCCGCGATCGGACGGCAGGCCCTGCTGCTGGCGCTGCCGGTCGGCCTCGCCCAGTTCCTTCAGCAGCCGGGCGATCCTGGCGGTGTCGCTGTCGGCATAGCGGGCCGAATGCACCCCGGGGGCGCCGCCCAGGGCTGCCACCGCCAGTCCCGAGTCGTCGGCCAGGGCCCACTGGCCCGTGGCGCGGGCCACCGCTTCGGCCTTCAGCCGGGCATTGGCGGCGAAGCTGGTGCCCGTTTCCTCCACCTCCAGGCCATCGGGCTGGGGCCGCACCGCCAGAGGCAGAGAGGCCAGCAGATGGGCGAACTCCCTGATCTTGCCGGCGTTACCGCTGGCGATCACCAGCACGGTGGGCGTTGCAGGGGCTTCGAATGGGTCGGCCATCAGATGGCGTCCGCCAGCTGCCGGGCCCAGGCCAGCACCGCCCGTACCCGGTCGGCGTCGGGGGCTTCGCAGTAGA
>CAYSBP010000394.1:0-3202 GCA_964429255.1 uncultured Planctomycetia bacterium | reverse complement strand
CTGACAGCCCTGACGGGCCTGAAAAGAGGGCTCTGGAGTTGTGGGTAATGCGAAGTCCGAGGGAAAGGGGGAGCAGAAAGAGGTGGGCCGTCTTCGAATGAGGGGAAAACTGCTCCCGCCGATCTGGTCACGACCCCCCGTGGGCTGGTTGTCATTCAGCACTAAGGAGGTACTCGCCCCGAGCGCGGGCCCACCAGAGCACGCGCGCCGATGAGGGCGCGTTCCTTGAGCAGGCGCGGAGATCTTCTGTCACTTCATCCCGGGGGCGGCGCCCACCTTTGCCCCCGGCTACCTTCTTGCTGACCCTCCGGGCCGTGAAGGAAGGGCCAGGGAACTTTCGATTTCTTGATGATCAATGCTTCCAATCTGCCGGCACACTTAGAAGTTCTCGTGTGCCGTTGGGGGTTGCTGCGTTTCACCGCCCTGACCTCCCCGGTTGCCCCCGCGGTCGCCGCCACGCACCCCGCCGCGGTCGCCGCCGCGATCACGACCGAACTGCCCTGGGTTGGTATTCTTCTTGAGCAGCTCTTCCAGCTTGGCCCTGGCGTCGCCCGTGACCGTCTCCTTCATCTTCTCATGGGTGTTCTTGACCAGTGTGTTGCGCTGCTCCATCGCTTCCTGGGCCAGCGTATGGATCCTGCCGCCCACCTCGCGCATCTGGTCCCAGTTGTTATTCTTGCGGGCCTCCTCCACGGTTTTTTCCATGTTGGTGCGCATCTCGGCCACCTGGACCGTGCGCTCCTTGACCTGATTTTCGTTCTCTGCGGCATACTCCACCGCGAGCGCGTCCAGCTTGGCCTTCTCGGCCTTGGCCGGATCGATCAGGACGTCGTTGGCCTTGGTTTCGTGCAACTGGCGCAGCGTCTTCACTTTCTCGGCCAGCGCCTTCTGCGCTTCGTCGTACTCGGCCTGGAGCTTGCCCAATTCGGTCTTGTACGCTTCACGCAGCAGGGTCAGTGCCTGGACCTGTTCGGGCGTCAGGGAGAAGATTTCCTCGACCTTCCAGCCGTCCCGGCCATCCTGCAGGCCGTCCACTCCGCCGACGGGCACGTCGCGCACCAGGCGTTTGGCCTGGCCCAACGGGAGGTCGTCCACCTTGGCGGTCTGATCGATCCCCAACATCCGGTTGAACATGCCATCCATCATGCCGCGTTGTCCGCGACCGAACTGCATCGGGCCTCCGCGACCCGGACCGCCGCCGGGACCGCCTCCACCGTCCTTCTTGACGGCATCCTCAGCCGGGACCAGCCCGGTCCCCAGCAGAGCCAAGACGACGCAGACCGCACCGAGTGACCTTCGCTCACTGCACATGAACCCATCTCCTTTCAGCGTTACGCCGCTCACAGCCACTGTTGTGGATCGGAAAACTCCTTACGGCCCCTTTCGATACGCTCCGCGGCACGGCGTACCCGACCCGCTCGCTGCCGGGGCGTCTCGTTGTCGCTCAACTCCGGGAAGGTCTGAAGCCGCTGTTGATGCTGTTTCAGGTATTCCCGCACCTGGGCCTGCCGGCGCTGAAGCTCGGACCGGCGGGCGCCATCCTGTATCGTGGCCAGTTCCCTCTCGAAGGTGGACAACTCGCGCCGGTAACCGGCCACCACCTCACGGTACTGTTGGCGCCGATTCATCCATTCCGTTGGATCGGCGGGCAGCCGCTCCAATTCCTGCACGGTTTCCACGGCACGATCCATGAACGATTCCACCACATGCATCCCCAGCGCCACGGTGAACATCTGGCCCCTTTCGAGGATCAGATCCTGTTCGCCCGTGGCCGGGCGCACGCGCGCATTGCCATCGAACACCATCACCAGGCCTTCACCGGGCTCCAGTTCCCGCGAAACGCTCTGCACGACCATCGAGACCCCACGTACCTCCGCGGTCAATTCGTTGCTGGCCACGCGTACTTCGTCTTGCGGGCGGCTCCGCGCATACACCCAGCCTTCGTGCAGATGTACCCCGCGCCCCGCCGCTTCAGGCTCAAACCGCGTCGACTGCAACAGCCGCACCGACGCGTCCTGACCGATACGCACCACGGCTTCGATCCCGGACACCCGGTAGGTCTGCCCCGCGACCAGTTCTTTCACTTCCCGGCCAGCTGCATCCAGTATCTGGCCGTGCGCCACCTGCGCAACCGACCTGGGTCCGAAGCCGGGGATTTCGGAGATCCCCCAACACGCCACCAGGAAGAGCAGCGCCGCTGCCGCGCCCGCCGCGCCCCAGATCCAGGAACGGCTGCGGCGTTCCGCCGCCGCAACCGGAGGCATCGATACCGTTTCGGCAAGCGGTTGCGCCTCGACCTCCTTAGGCAGGAGTTTCAATACGCATTCGGCAAAGAGAGCGTTCCGGGGGACCGCCGCATAGGCGGCCTTCAGCGCCTCGTCGACGGCATCCAGTTCTTCATGGAGTCCCGTACGCGCAGCCCCTTCCGGCCGGAATTCCCCGGTCGCCGGCGGCTCGCCCCATTTCCGGCAGAAATAGGACTCGGCCCGCCGTTCCTCCTCGGGCGTTAAATCGTGCTCTAGTTCCGGTTCGGCCATCGTTCACCCCACTCAACCCACTGGAGCGTCTCGCTCAACGGTTTGCTGCACAACTTCAACCCTGCGGATTCCCCTTCAGGGCCGTTCGCAGGAACGCCACGGCACGCGTGAGCCGGCAGGTGATGGTGCCCACCGGCACGCCTTCACGCTCGGCAATCTCACAACAGGTCAGGTCTTCCTGATACTTCAGCCGGACGGTTTCGCGGTACGGTTCGGGCAGTTCCTCGATCAGCGAGAGCACCTGTGCGGCATGGGACGGCCGGGATGATTCCTGACGCGCGGGAAGCTCCCCTTCGCTCTGCAGGGGTTGCGTCGGCCGGGCCGCACGCCGGCGATAGTCCCGGGCCGCATGATGGCGCGCGATCTGCAGAAGCCACGGACCGAACTGGCTGGGCTCACGCAGCTGCCTGAGTGCCGAGAACGCTTTAATGAAAATATCCTGCGCCAGGTCTTCCGCCGCGTGCGCGTCATGCGTGTAAGCCAGCGCCAACGCACGGACCGACTGCTGATGGCGTCGGATCAAGTCGCCAAACTGCTCCCGGTCGCCCGCCAATACGGCACGCACGCATTCCCCGTCCTGTATCCGGGATGCGTTCCCAGCCGGTGCCGCCCCGCGGCTTGTGGTTCTACGTGGCATTGCTACAGTGTACGGCATACTGTTGCAG
>CAYSBP010000393.1:0-3219 GCA_964429255.1 uncultured Planctomycetia bacterium | reverse complement strand
ATGCGTTCCACAAACGCCATCATCTGATCGCCATTGGGCAGGGAGTAGGTTGCGTCGCCATGCAGGCAGATGAAGTAGTCACTGCCAGAGAGCGTGCGCGCGTGGTCAATGGACTGGCGCACATCATCTTCGGTCCACCCGCCACATCCTTGAAAGTGAATGCCCGCGTTCCCGAACCGTCTGGCAACCGCGACCTGCAGATCTGCTACGTCCTGCCGGTGCAACTGTCGTTCGGCCTTGCTCATCTGTGACCACTGATGGTAGTGGCGCTGTGAAGGATGCACGCGCCCAAAGGCTTCCATGGTGAGAAAGAACTCGAGTTCAAAATGCGGCACGCGCCCGACTGGTTCGCCGCGAGTGAGTGCATTGATCATTGCTTCGCGTGGTGTCATTGGTTCTCTCCTCTGCTCAAGGTACCGGTTTCATCGCTCTATCTTAACCTATCAGCCGCCACTGCATTTTCAACTGGAATAGTTCAATGAATGGTGGTATAAAAGCAACACTATGAAGAAGCGCGCACCCACATGGCAACGGGCGAGTAAAACAGGTCCACGGGGGGCGGGCGATTCCGGGCCACCCATGACCAAAGAATAGCGCCTCCTGTGGGCGCTGTCAAACTCACCTTGTAATGATCAAAGCCTATGCTTCTTCCCGATCACCTCCTTTCTTTCCGCGCCGTCCTCCGAGGCGGTAGCTTTCGCCCTTCATCTCGACCACATGGACCCGGTGCGTGAGTCGGTCCAGGAGTGCCCCGGTCAGTCGTTCGTCACCGAAGATTTGGGGCCATTGGCTGAAGGGCAGGTTCGTGGTGACGATCACGCTGGTCCGTTCGTAGCACTTGGAGAAGAAGCCGAAGAGGTTCTCCGCCCCGTTCTGCCCCAGCGGCACGTAGCCCAATTCGTCGAGGATGATCAGGTCCCGCCGCTCGATAGCACGCTCAAGTTTGAGCACGGTCCGCTCCTCCCGGGCCTCGGCGTATTCGGTGGCCAGTCCCGTGGCGGTGTGGAATTTGACCCGCAAGCCTCTGGCGCAGGCTTCCCTCCCCAAGGCGATGGTCAGATGGGTCTTACCGACGCCCGGCGCTCCCAGAAACACGACACATTCGCGTCTGCGGACGAATTCACAGCTGGTAAGGTCTAGAATTCGCTTCTTGTTCAGCTTCGGAATGGCGGTGAAGTCGAAGCCGCCAATCTCCTTCTCCGCGGGGAAGCCCGCCTCCTTGACCCGCCGCAGGACTGCCTTGGTCTGCCGCGCCTGCACCTCCAACTCCAGCAGGTTCTGCAGGAACGCCGCATAGCCCCGGTCTTCCTGGGCGCACTGCCGCGCCAGGCGACCATATTCCCGCGCCACCGTCGGCAGCTTCAAAGTCTTGCAGTAGTTCTCCAGCAATACATGGCTCTTCATGCGACGTCCTCCTCGTCCAGGAGAGCCGCATCGTACTCCGCCGCGCTACGCACACCATCGGTCTCGACCTGCAGGCTCGGATGGTTCGACAGGTCCAGTACCCCCGCCCGACTCGGCGGCTCGTAGTCCAGCACGCTCTTCACCGCATCCCCGCTGAAAGCACGTCGGCGTACGCACTGCCTTACCGCTGCCTTCACTTGCGCCTCGGGGTACTCGGCGAACAGGAGCAGCACGTCGATGAATTGCCGCACGCCCGCCTCGCCGTAGCGGTATTCCAACTCGACGCGCAGTTTCTCGAAGTCCGTGCCCCACGGTTCGCCCTTGAAGGGATGGGCGTTTTTCAAGCCGCCGGGTTTTGTCTCCAACAAACGGATGTAATGCCGATAGTCAAGTTCGTAGTGATGCCGCTTCCAGGAGCGCGGATGTATGGCCACGGTCTCCGTGCCGCATACGATCTCGATCCGATCCGCGAAGATTTTCAACGACGCCTGATGAAGCACTTTCGAGACGGGAGCCGAGTAGAAATTGTATTCGTGCTGCACGAGCGACTGCTTCGAGACAAAAGTGCTGCGTCGCACGCAGGCCTCGAAGTCCGCGGCGGGCAGCAGCAAGAGCGCCGATTGCTCTTCCGCGAACAGCTCTTTGCGTGTCGTCTCCGATTGGGGAGCCTTCCGCTCCAGATCCTTGACGCAGCATTCCTCGAGATAGGCGTTTAATTCATCCAGGTCCCGAAACGACGGCGCGCCAGCGAGGAAATCCCGCTGCGCCAGCTTCACCAGGTTCTCCACCCGTCCCTTCTCATGGCCCGAAGCCACGTTGCAGAATCGGCTATCGAAGAGGTAATGACTCCGCAGCGCAATGAACAGATCGTTCAGCCGCCGCTCCTGCGATGGCCCCACAAACGTCACTGCCGTCTTCAGATTGTCGTAAGCATTCGTCCGCGCACTGCCGCCGAAAAACCTAAACGCCCGTACATGGCCGTCGAGGAAGCACTCCAGCTTCTCGGAGAAATACGCCCGCACATACGTCGCCCGGCTATAACACAAGCGCATGCAGAAGAGATGAACCGTGACCAGGGTTCCCGCCAGCCAGACGTCCGCCTCGCCCCAGTCGATCTGCCCCTCCTCGCCAGGGCCGAACTGCAGGGGAAAGAACGCTTCCTGCCCGGCGGACCGCTTCTTCTTGCGCAGATACCGACGAATCGGATAGACGCTGCCTTTGAAGTCGTAATCGTTTCGCAGTCGCTGCCAGATCTTCTTCGCACTCGACCGTTGCTTGCGCCTGACGCCCCGCTCCCGCTCTTCCTCCACCCAGGCGTCGATGATGTGCTTCACCGGCTCCAAAATCGGGCTCTCCGGCTCCTTCTGACGTCGGTAGCCCGGTGGGCTCGAATATTCCAGTGCCTTCTTGACCGTGTCCCGCCCATGACCGAAGGTCCGGGATACCTCCCGCTGACTCATGCCATCGCGCAACACCGCTTTGCGTATCTTTTCGTAATCCGCCACCTTCAGCATCTCCTCGGGCCTCCGTATCAGGGGTACGTAACGCCCCCAATTCTACGGATGCCTCTCGCTGAGGTGGCCCAGTTTTACTAGCCCCCTACCTCACCCCCGTGGACCTGTTTTGCTCGCCCGTTGCCACCGCTGCCTACCCCGGGCAAGGGGCAGGTCAGCAGCGCTGTCTGTGACATGGCTTACGTGCTTGTTGGCGTTAACACATAGAAAACCCACATCCCGGACACTTGGTGCAGCCCTCCTCGAATACTAGATCTCCGCTGCATTCCGGGCATTTCATCTGAAACGCAGTTGTACCATT
>CAYSBP010000392.1:0-3231 GCA_964429255.1 uncultured Planctomycetia bacterium | reverse complement strand
GCCGGTCTGCCCTACCAACGAAGCGCCCCGGCTTCTCAGCCGGGGCGCTTGGGCCTGCCGGTACTGCAATGTATCCCCTATTTGCTGGCGGCAACGCGTTCCTTCTCGACCTTGATGTTGGGCAGGATCACGATATCGACGCGACGGTTCTTGGCGCGGTCGGCCGTGGTCTTCTCGGGCCACACCACCGGCTGCGAGTACGCGTAGCCGGCCGTGTACATCCGGTTGGCGGGCAGGCTGCAGCTCTTGGTCAGGTAGTCAAAAATGGCCTTGGACCGGGCCTGCGAGAGTTCCATGTTGTCGGCGAACTTCTCCTTGTTGCGCACGATCGGCGTGCTGTCGGTGTGACCTTCGACGCGGACAAAATTGTCTTTGAACTCGGTCTTGAGCAGCCTGGCGACGTCCTGCAGCTTGGCGTGTGAGCTGTCCTTCAGGTCGGCCCTGCCGACGTCGAAGAGTGTCGAGTTCATCACGCGGATGGTGATCGAGTTGATCTTGTCGCCACGTACGATCTCCACCTCGCCGCCTTTGGATGCGCCGAGCTTCTTCTCCATATCGGCGATCTGCACCTGCAGGGCGTCCATCTTCTGGTTCGCGGTCATCTGGGCCTGCGAACTGCGGGTGGCCATCTCATGAAGCGTCATCGCCTGCTTCTGGTTTTGGGTCAGCGCAAGCTGCTGCTGTTCCATCAACGCCTTCTCGCGGGCTGCCGCAACCGCCTGCTCTTCCTGCATGCGGCGGATCAGCGCGTCTTTTTCGGCCTGCGCCCGCTCTGCGCGGGACGGGCCACCGCAACCGATGGTCAGGATCGCCACGCTGCCGGCCAGCACCATCGCACCGACTCGTTTCCATCCAGTCATGTCCAAACCTCCCCCTGAGTCCGGCCGCGCGTAGCCCATGGCGCCCGCCGGGAACCCGAGAACCTGTCAGGGCGTTCACCACGAACGCCCGCTGTTTCACATGCAACCCGACGCCTGGGGCATCGGCGATCAGGGAAGGTATCGGCGAATGGGGCGAGCGACTTGAAGGGACTTCCTTGTATTATTCGCAGACCCCCTTGTTGCCCCGTTGCCCGGTCTCCC
This sequence comes from uncultured Planctomycetia bacterium, assembly GCA_964429255.1. GTDB lineage: Bacteria > Planctomycetota > SZUA-567 > H5-PLA8 > H5-PLA8 > CAYSBP01. Next base: position 2,149 of record CAYSBP010000392.1, on the reverse strand, counting down.
TTGCCCCCTTGACTTTTACCTCCATCCCGCTAGCCTGTATTCATGGTAGGGAGTGGTTTTTTTATCACTCATTGGCAGAATGGAGCGGACCGTTGAGCGATCCTACCGAAGGCGCGAACTTGTCCGAACAACCTGCCCCGTCTGGGGTCAGCGCTCCATCCAGCCCCACCAACGATATTCAGCCGTCCGATAGCCTCGTGCAGGATAAACTGGTTCCCGTGCGTTTGCTGTTGCTCGTGGGCGGGCTTTCCGAGGCCCAGAAGGAGGCTTTGTCTACGGATAGTCCCCAGCCGTTGGCGGATCTGGCCGCCGGTTTTGGAATTCCGGAGGCTTGGCTGAATGCGGTCACAAAGGTTGCGGGTGAGATTCAGCTGGCGGACCTGGTGGTGAAGCACAAGGGTCTTACGGGAGAGGAAGCGGAGATTCTTCGGTCGGAGATGAACGCGTTTGGCGAGTGTCAGCGGATGGCGGCCGAGGCGGGCAAACACATCTCTCTCGTGAAGTTTCTCGTGATGCAACAACTGGCGACGCTTCCCGAAATCGATGGAGCGCTGATCGCATCCGGGGCCGTTCGCAGGGCGCTGACGTACATGGGCGATGCGGCACCACCACGGGCAGGTGCCCGGACATCACTAACGTCAGCCTTGTCGAAGAACGAGCTGGCCGCTTATCGCGACGCCTCGGCGGCTGAACTCCAGGATCCGATCCTGTCGAGAACGAGCGATCGGGCAACGTCAGCTTCCGGAAAGAAGCCTGCCTGGACCGTGCGCTGTCTCGTTGCCGGGGCGATTACCGCAACCGTGTTCGCCGGTGGATATGTGCTCTATGAACAGTACAGCGGCTCCAAAATCATCCATACAGCCATCTATCGTGATATTGACTTCAACGACTTCCCGTCGGATGCGAATCGCAGACAACACCTCGTCAACCTGGCGGGACTCTGCCAGATCATGGACGCATGTGCCAGGCGTAACGATGGCGAGGGCGTTCGACGGAGTCGCGAGGCGATCGCCGAATACGTAGGCACGGTCAAGGAGCGTGATCCCGACTGCGCTGCAGCGGCCCCGGTTCTTTATCGGCAGATTATGGCCTACGGCGAGAGGGGGGCTACGAGTGGGAAGTAATCGACCGTCGGGCAGGGGTACTGAAAACCACGTCGGGTTGCGGCCTGTACGCCGGCCTCCGTCTGGCTTCACGCTGATTGAAGTGCTGGTGGTCAGCATGATCATCGTGATCCTGGCCTCGCTGCTCTTGCCTGCTCTGGCGGCCGTTCGCGAAAGGGCGCGCCAGACGCAGTGCCTGAACAACCTGAGCCAGTTGGGCAAGGCCATCGTCATGTACTCGGCGAACTTCAGGGAAATGATGCCCGATGTGCTGCCGCCGGACACTTCTACGGCTGAACTGCACAACGGAACTGAAAAGAGCGGTCTGGGAAAACTCTACCCGAGTTACAACCGTGACCCCCGGATTTTCTACTGCCCCAGCGCCAATTACTTCACCCCACGTGGCCCTTTGGGGTTTAACAATTGGGGCTCCGGCTCCGTCGTGTCCTCCTTTTTCTATCGCGGTACCGTTGACGGATCGGTGGTTGTCACGGGCAAGAAGGCCATTCTCATGGACTATAACCAGGAGGGTGCCATCGGACGCCACAACCATGGTGGTCGTTTTGCCAACATCCTCTTCGGGGATGGACACGTCTTCGGGGTGGGTGACCCGGAGCAGAAGTCGGCCCAGGCGGAAGAAGCGGAAGTCTGGGAATGGGCGGATCTCCACTGACACCAGGGCAAGATCCGGGAAGACGCACCGCCCGCCCAACGCTACCCTCTGGAAAACGACTCCATGCGACTGCACAGGTCGCGGTTCTCGGTTTCCAGGCTGAAGTCGCCTGACGACCGCGAGATCCTGCCCAAGAGGAAGTACCACGGCTTTGACGTGGAAAGTTGAAAGCTGTTGGATATGATCCGTTGGCGTCGTGGGCAGGTGCGCCGTTCGCCGATGGTTGAGTCGTCGCGAGCGATGTTTTCCGCCTCATCCTGATGGGCAGCACCAACCCTGTGGGAGGTTCGTTTGCCGGCAGGTGGGTCAGGGATGTCCAATAGGTTGTAAAGGTGCCGGCGTAGCTCAGTTGGTAGAGCAGCGGAATCATAAT
>CAYSBP010000391.1:0-3239 GCA_964429255.1 uncultured Planctomycetia bacterium | reverse complement strand
ATATGGAGCATCCGGCAACGGGCATGGCTCTGCGGCTCACGCGATGACGAGGGAGAGGTGATTCCGGGACATAGCCATAAACAACCCACGTGAGGGAGCATTCGAGTGAAGAGCGAGGGGGACGGTACCGTCATCCGAAAAGCGGCGACGCCGAAGGGTTAACCCGTGGCGCATTCCTGCGGATTCTGCGGCGATCCGACTCCACGGAGGCTGGTGCTACACTTGCACATCAGGCGGCGTCGCCGCAGGGCCGGCGGTCGCCGTCTTCGGTGCAGCCCCGCCCGATCGCGGCGAGGGCAATCCGAACCGCGCCTTGACACTCGGCCGGTTCAGGACCATGACGGCCCACACCCCGACGATCGTGCCCACCGGAAGGTACGTGCAGTCCAGCAGCGAGAAGATGAAGACCACCCAGTAACGCCGGGCCCGGGCCAGACACCACCCGACCCAGATCATGATGGCTGCATGCAACAGGACCATCAGGGTGATGCTGGCGAAGAAGAAGATCAGCATCTGGACGAGCAGGTCGGGAGGCAGGTCGAGTTCCTGAAGCAGCTTGAGCCATGCCGGTGGTGGAGATTTCGCTCGAACCCAGTCGCCACACTGCCAGACACTGCGGGCGCTGGGAATGGCCAAAAGTGCCGTCACCGCGCCCGCGATGTAATGGGCCCAGGCGAGGCGACGCAGGTCCTGTTCATCGCGGTCCATTTGACTCCTGGTCGCGCTCCTGCCCGGCCGTCTAGTTAGCCTTCCATCCGCAGATAGCGACTCGCGCCGCGATGGAAGGCCAGGGCTTCGATCTCCTTTACCGCGCGAAGGAAATCCCGCTCCAGCGTGGCGTGCGTCAGCATCACGATCGGCACGCTACCCGTCACCTGCGGTTCCTTCTGGATGACCGAGGCGATGGAAACACGGTGGCGTCCCAGCACCGTCGCGATCCGTCCCATGACGCCCGGACGATCTTCCACGGTAAAGCGAACATAGAACCGACTGCGCGATTCCTCCGGCGGGAGCACCGGCAGATCCGAGCGCGGATTCTGGAAGAACTGCAGCTTGGTGAAGGTCCGCGCCGCGCTGCCGCGGGCCGCGTCGACCAGGTCCGCGACGATCGCCGAACCGGTCGGCATCATGCCCGCGCCGCGGCCATAGAACATCACGTCACCCACCGCGTCGCCGCGTACCAGGACCGCGTTGTTCACGTCGCGCACGCTGGCCAGCGGGTGGCTGACCGGCAGCAACGTGGGATGCACCCGCATCTCCAGTCCGCCCCGTCCCCCCCCCTCACCTGCGCGACGCTTGGCGATCGCCAGCAGTTTGACCGCGTATCCCAACTCCAACGCGTACCGCACATCGGTCAGATCCAAACCCGCAATGCCCTCGACATGCACGTCGGCCAGATTGAACATCGAATGGAAGGCCAGATCGCAGAGCAGGACAAGTTTGTGGGCCGTATCGCCGCCGCCGACGTCGAGCGTCGGATCGGCCTCGGCGTAACCTTTCGCCTGGGCTTCCTTCAGCGCTGCTTCGTACGGGGCCTGCTCCTCGACCATCCTCGTAAGGATGTAGTTGGATGTCCCGTTCAGGATGCCGTAAATCGTTTCGATGCGGTTGGCCACCAACCCGTCGCGGATGGCACCGATGACCGGCACGCCGCCGCAGACGGACGCCTCGAAACCAATCGACGAACGGTGCTTGAGCGCCGTCTCGAAGAGCTCCTTGCCGTGCTTGGCCAGAAGCGCCTTGTTGGCCGTCACAACGGCCTTGCCGCGCTTGATCGCTTCGAGCACGAACGTCCGGGCCGGCTCGAGACCGCCGATGACCTCCACAACAATGTCGATCTCGGGATCGCGGAGCAGTTCGTACGCGTCGGCCGTGAAGGTCTTCTTCGGTACGTTGATCTCCCCGTAGCGCGCCGTATTCTTCTCGGCGATCCTATGCAGGCGGATATCGAGCCCCGTCTTCTCTTTAAGCGACGGTTTGGACTCCAGCAGGATGCGCGCCGTGCCCGTACCGACGGTGCCCAGGCCCAGCAACCCGACGCGATGGACTTTCCCTTTTTCCGGCATGCCGTGAACTCCTCATCGTTGAGCAGCGGCGCGCGTAGCTGCCGCCGGGACCGAGAGCGAAAGCGTAGTGAACGACAGGAGGAAAGCAAACGAAGAGCGGCAGGCCCTTCGAGATCGCCAACGCGTGAATGATAGGAATTTATTGTTCCAGCGAGGCCAAGCGACCCTTCGGAATGGCGTAACCGAATCCCTGCCCTGTTACGCAAACATTGAACTCATCCGCCGCTCACCCAGCATGTTCGACATTTCGTCATCGCTGGGGCCGTATCCCGCAAAGCGGCTGGCCGATTCCAGCACCTTCGGCAACATATGGATATCGCCTACGGTATTCAGGAATACGTCGCCCCGGCCCAGCACAAAGTGGACCGCACGTTCGATGTCGGACTGATCTTCCAGCGGCTCGTACCAGGTGGAACGGCTGCGTTCGGCGGAGCCCCACGGCCCGCGCATGATGGATTTGATGGTCTGGATGGCGACGCCCTTCTCCCTGGCCAGCCCCACCACCCGCTCGAAGTCCGCCGCGTAGCGCTCGGTACGCTTCATCACGTAATTCCACGGAAGCAGGATCGAGTCGAAATCGAAGGTCCTCAGGCTGCGGTAGTGCATGGCCGCCACGGCAAGCCCGTGGCCGGTGACGCCGATGAAACGAACCAGCCCCTGTTCCCGCGCCTCAATCGCTGCTTCCAGCGCCCCGCCCGCACCCATCGCCATGTCCCAGTCGTCCGGATGAACCAGATTGTGCAGTTGGATCAGATCGAGATGGTCCACCTGCATTCGCTCCAGGCTGCGATGAATCCCCTCTCTGGCTTTGGCGTAGGTGCGCTCACCGGTCTTGGTGGCCAGGAAGAAATCCTTGCGGTGCTTCGCCATCCACGGGCCAAGCCGAACTTCTGCTTCGCCGTAGCTGGCTGCCGTGTCGATATGGTTGACGCCATATTGGATGATCAACTCCATCGTCTTGTCGGCGTCGGCCTGGCTGACACGGCTCAGCGCGGCCGCACCAAAAAGGGTGACGCTGCTGTTGTGTCCTGTGCGACCAAAGGGCCGGCGTGGAATCGTTGGCATGCGATTTCCCCTCTTGGAGGCAGGCACTCACGCAAAACCCCTCGAGAAGAGCACCGTCAGGCGAACTTCGTGAGGGGTTTTGCAAGAGCCTCAAAGGCTAAAACTACG
>CAYSBP010000390.1:0-3248 GCA_964429255.1 uncultured Planctomycetia bacterium | reverse complement strand
CGCCCGGCAGTTCTCGCCAAGCTGAACCGCTGGCGGCGGAGCCAAGGGCATGCAGAAGGCATCGGCGCCGTAGTTGTAGTCGGAGCGCACGTGTTCTTCCGTCCCCGCAGAGTTCGGCATGGCGTTGAGCCTGCACAATGACCAGTAGTTGAACGGCGGCACCAGCTCCAGCGCATCCTCGTGGCCATCGGCGTAGCGCAAGGTGACCACGGCATTGGCGATATGGCACTGCATGGGGTTGGTCGAACCGCAGATGAGCAGCCAGAGCGCTTCAGCGGCCTGACCCACCGGAACCGTCACGCGCGTGGGCCAGTTGTCCCATAGCGAGGTGAAGGCAATGTTCCGGTCTTCGCCGGGCCAGACAAAAGGGACGCCCTGGGGTGTGAGCAGTTCGCCCCGGCTACTCAGGAGCTGAGGCACTGCATCCAGCCGGATCTCCGGCGCCTTGTCCTTCCAGAACGGGAAGGTCCAGGGCGAATATCCGTCGGAGCCGATCCGCACCGACACGGTGTTCGGTCGCGGCGAGAGGTACTGCTGACGGTAGATCGTTCGCACATCGGCATTGAGGACATCGCCCACGCTGACGGTCCGCCATCTGGCCCCGTCCGGAATCTGCTGAACGCGCGCGAGTTCCGCGGCAGCCACAGCCGCGGGGTCATCGATGGTAAGCCGGATCAGCTGCCACTGCGGCAAGGCGCCCACCTCGAGTTTTGCGATCACCGTGTGGCGACCCATGTGCGACCCGTCGGCCGTTGCGACAGCTCCGAGCTCGGGGCGCGCCAGGCGTCCGCAAAGGGCGTCCGTTTTCACCGCGGCGTCGAGCAGCACGCCTTCGGGATCGGAGAAGCCGGTGAGTCTTGTTTCAGGATGGTCCGTGCGAAGCGCGATCTCCTGGCCAACCCGTCCATGGACATACACGGGACCGAACTGCGGCAGGCGGCCCTCGAGGGTGACCGCGACCCGGGCCGCTCCGCTTTCAGGTAAGCTTACCCGAACGAGCGTATGGCCAAACCCAGGCTGGATTTCATACCCCACGGGTTGTCCGTCCGCCGTCACCTGAGTGACCCGCCTGGCTCTCACCGGCAACACCACCTCCATGGCGGCGGGGCGCTTCAGTTCGATTTCCAGCGCGTCCGTGTCGCCCGAGCGATCAAAGCGCAGCGCCACATCGGGGGTGCGGAGCGAGGCGGAATCCCAATCGGCGGGCAAGTGGGGGGCAACCCGCACGCTGCCGTTCGGATAATCCGCCACTATGCCAAACAGGCCCTCAAGCGTCACGCGCAGGATGAGGCTCGCGCCGCCGACGCCGGTGGCGGCGAGGTTGTCGCAGGCGAGCAGCGCGTCGCCCTTCAGGATATCCCAGCCGTCCTCCGCAAACCCGGCCTGGAAATAGGCCAGCGAGAGATTGAGATAGTCGAGCGAACAGATCGGGCGCACCGACCATATGCCAGGGACCCAGTTGGAGGTCCAGACCCTGCGGCCCCCGCCGGGCACAGGGTCGTTCTGCAAACCCCATTCGGTGTAGTACAGGGATTCCGCCGCCTGCTCCGCGGTGACCATGCCCGCGTCGATCGGCAGACAAATGCCGTAGAGCCAGGGGTCCTGATGCAGGCGCCGGTGCCCGGCCTGCTCGATCCACGCGCCCGCATGCCCGCGGCGCGGGATCCAGAGGCGCGAAAGAAAGGCGCTCTTGATCTTGTCCAGCAGGGCCGAGTGAAACGCGACTGCTTGGGCATCGCCCGCGCGTCGCGCCATGTCGCGGGCGGCCTGATGCCCGCGGAAGACATAGGCCGTTTCCTCCACCGAGCCCCCGCCGTTGTACCACACCGAGTCGGTGGGCCAGGTGTTGATGTAGCTCTCATAGAGCCCGTCGCCATCGGGGTCGAAACACTCGCGGGCCCACTCCAAGTGCAGGTCCAGCGCCGGACGCAGCAGCTTCTCCAGCTCGGGGTCCGCGGTCCAGCGCCAGTCGTACACGATCTGGTCGAAGAACTGGGTCTGCATATTGTAGACCCCCTGGTCCCTGGCGATGCGGCCGCGTCCGCAGAATCGTGAATCAGGATGCTGCACGCAGAGCAGAAGCCCCGGATCGGCCCGCGCCTGCGTCTTGTCCGATTCCGTGACCTGGGAAGCGATGTAATGCGCGGCCTCGGCTTTGACCCGGTCGTGCCAGCCGCACACCGTGCCGCCAAAAATCATCTGCCAGCCCGGGTATGGAACGTTCCACGCCATGTTGTCGTGAACAAAGACCGGAGGATACCAGCCGCCATCCATCTCCGCTGCCGTGCAGGAGAGCACCGCATCGAATCGCGGCTCGGGCGTCAACGCCACCACACGCGCGGCCAGCTCGTCGCAGCGGCGCACGCCCTCCGCGAACGCCTCATCGGCCGACATGATCCGCGACAGGTCGGCGGGATCATTTCCATCGAAGGCCTCCACGGCCCACAGAACGGCCTCACCAGCCTCGAGTGGCGTGATGCCGCACGCGAGGGGCAACTCCCCCACCCCGCCCGCAACCAGTGCCAGCGGGTCCCGCCAGGCAGCCGCATCGACCACGGCCACGGCCGATGCGGCGCTGCAGCGCCCCGCGATCGTGACGGGCGACTGACCTGCGCTCACGGGAAATCCGACCGAGAAGACTCCGTTCTCGCGAACCTGCACAACGCTGCCCCGGCACTCCTCGGGCACGAAGCCATCGGCGAACCACTGTTTATGTTTCGCGGGCGTGATGTTCCAGTTGGAGTTCTCGCGAGCATCCAGCGTGCTGCCGTAGGCCCAGACCAGCCGGTCGCCAGGCAGACTCTCCAGCGCGACCAGCCGCACCGTCATGCCAATGGCGCCGGCCATCGGCACGATCTCCAGGCTCAGTGTCGCACCCGCAAAGGCGGCATCGCAGATCCTCCAACTCATCCGGCCGGCGCGGTAGGTGGCCGTGATGTCATCGCAAAGGTGCAGCCACTTCGCCTGCTCGCCGCGCACCAGGGCGATCATCCAGGCGCCGTAGATGCGCTGACCGCGGCCCAGTCGGACGATGGGCCGGTCACCGGCGAGCACGAAGGCGTTGGTGTTGTTGATGAAGAGCGGGCGGTTGTGATACCGGCCCCCGTTGTGGCCCACGAGGGCATTGCCCTCCCCATGGGTGCGAGTGGGCATCACTGGCACGGGGGCCAAGCCTTCAGGCGCCGGCCGCGCGGCCGGATTTACACTGAGGAGGGATGGAAGTTGGTTCATCGGAAATCATTCCTCAA
>CAYSBP010000389.1:0-3271 GCA_964429255.1 uncultured Planctomycetia bacterium | reverse complement strand
GGGCTAACAAGTGCACTGATTAGAGGCAACATAATTACTTTAAATGAGTTATGACTCTTATTTGTCTGCTGGCCACTTGACATTCGCCAGATTTTGTCGATGATCGGAATATCCGGACACGGATAATTGTTTTGGATGCAGTTGTTGCGTTTCCCCTCGAATTCAGTCGCTGCGGCTGAGCATGGAGTGGGGAAGGGCAGGGAGACTTAGACAAGGAGGTGTTGGTATGATGGTTTATCGGTTTTCGGTTGCGTTGGCGTTGGCCGGGCTTGTAGCCGGTGTCGGGGCCGTGGAGTACAAAGAGAAGGACGAGGTTCCCTTTGTGGAAGGGAAGGAGCCGCCGCAGTCTACGGACACGTTGTGCTGGTGTCTGGTGACCAAGCCGGCTGTGATGAAGCAGGTGCCCAAGCAGGTGCTCGTCCGCGCCGCCACGCACTACTTTGAAGTCACGCCTGCTGTCTACGTGGACAAGACCGAGCAGGTCATGGTCGAGCCGGAGAAGACGGTGCTCGTCACCGTTCCGGCCGTCTTCAAGACCGAGAAGGTGCGGAGGCTGGTGGCAGAGGAGTCTTATAGCCACGAGAACGTGCCGCCTGTCATGGGAACAGTGGAAGAGACGGTCGTGGTGAAACCCGCCTACACAGAGAACGTGGTCGTTCCGGCCCAGTACAAGACCGTGACGGAACAGGTCGAGACGTCCCCCGCACGGGTCGAATGGCGCATTGTGGACTGCAACGATAAGGGCGTGGTCATTCAACGCCGCGAATCCAAGGACGAATGCTACAACATGGTCAATGTGCCGGCCCAGTTCCAGACGGTGACCAAGCAGGTCCTTGTCGCCGAAGCCAAGACCGAGACGCGGGAGATCCCGGCGGTTACTGCGGTCCGCAAGGTCACAAAGGTAACCAAGCCGGCCGAAACCAAGAAGGTCGTCATCCCGGCGCAGTACGAAATGGTCGATCAGCAGGTCCTCGTTACGCCTGCGAGCACGCAGAAGCAGGTCATTCCGGCCAAGTTCTCGACGGTCACGAAGAAGGTCATGGTCACGCCTCCCGGTAAGAAGAAGATCGATCTGCCGGCCAGGTACGAGACCGTCACGGTCGAAGAGGTGGTCAGCCCGTCCACGCTGGTGTGGCGCAAGACCAATTGCGTCGAAAAGAAGTATAAGAGTTTCCCCGGCATGGACGCCCCCATCGTTAAATAGAAGTTGCTTGCCGAACGTCATCATGGAGGGAACGGGGTCAACCCCGTTCCCTCCTGTGATTAGAAAACGAAACGTCCGGACTGGAAGATCGCGGGAAACAGGGTATTCGGTAGGTATCTGAACGGCTTTCGATGGTGGAATGCCGAAGGAGCGTCGAGTAGGCCTGTCTCCAAGGCTCGCAGGCCTTTGTCAAGAAGGAGAGAAATGCGATGCGTGTTTGCCTTGTCATCCTGTCCCTCTGCCTTTTGAGTAGTGCGGGTCTCTTCGCCGGCGAGGGGGGCGTCGGACGCGCCTCGGTGGTTGTCGAAACGTACGGCAGCGTACCGGGCGGCGTGGTTCTGGAGAGCACGGCGGCCGGTTTCCAGCCCATTTCTTCGATCACTTACGATAAGAAGCGCAACGTCTTCACGCTGAATGGGAATTCCACGTACGCGTGCCCCATCAAGGGGATCGAGTTCCGGGACATTCTCAAGGCGCTGATCGAAGACGACCTGATTGGCGTCTCGCTGAATCGAGAACAAGGCCAGTTCATCGTGTTCGGTCAGATCGGCAGGAGTTCAACGATCACGCAGGTCCTGCTGGATGCCGACAAGGTCCTGATGGGCGTGATTTTTGCCATTCCGGCAGCCATCGGCGACGTCAAATTGCCCGGTGGGTTCAAACCGCAGGCACCCGAATCCCGCCCCACGAACATCGTGGCCTGTGTGACGCTCACGAACTTCCGTTTCGGTCACCGGGAGGGAACGACGGAGTACACCCGAGCCGGCTTCACGTTGCAACCCGTCCTCATGCCGGTGTTGAAGGAGAAGACCGAAGAGGGCGGGCATCTGCCGGACCGGCAAGCCCTTCAAGCTGACATGATCGCCAAGGAAGACCATGCCAACGCCAGGCATCTGGAGGCGAACAGGGATGCTTTTGCGAGTGAAGTGGAGGTGGTCGGCAAGGCGGTTGCCTATGGTGAAGCGGCCTCCTTCGCGCGACTGGTCCGCGACTCCGGGGTCGACCTGAAGGTGTTCTTGAAGCAATTCTAGGGCGGAGAAGGGATCGCGAGATGGCCGAACTTCATGTGAGATCCGTTCTGCGATCCGGCACCGAACGATACGTCCTTGCAGCGTTTCTGTTGGCCTGTGGGGGGGCCTTGCTCGTTCAGGGCGAGGAATCCCAGCCCCCTTCCGTTCAAGAAGGCCCCCCGGTACCCATCGAACTGTACGTTTCGGGAACAGACCCGGCGGCTCCCGCCATCCGGCACTTCACGGCTGAAGTACTCAAGAAGTTCCCCCGGCTGAAACTGCGCGAAATCGACATCGATACCGACGAGGGGCGCGCTGCTCGCGAGCGGATGGAGAAGGACCATCACATCAAAAATCCGGGCGAGGCGACGCTGTGCATCGGGCCCTACCACCTGATCAACCGTGCCGACGATAAGGAGATCCAGACCTACTTCCCGTACTTCGCCGCGCGGATCTTCGATCCTGAGGTCGGCCATGGCCGCTTGGAACCCGATCCGTTGCCCTTCGCTCGCCGGGTCTTCGGCGAGACCATCCGCCTTACCGCGGTGGCGCTCCCGGATCTGGAAAAGCAACGCGTCTTCACGGTGCTGAAGGATGACCGCCCGGTGGGTTGGGTGGCCGACCTCTATCGCGCCACGCGGTGTCCTTTCTGCAATGACGCGCAGTTCCTGGTAGCGCTGGACCCGGACCGGAGCATCCGCGCGGTGGAGTGTGTCCGTCCCATCGAGCGGCACGCGAAGGACGTGGACGCGGAAGAGGTGCAGGGCTTCGTAAAGCAATTTCTTGGGCGCAAGCCGGCGGCGGATCTGCAGGTGGACGGGGTGGTCGGCGCGACGTGGACGTGCGGTGCCTACCGTGTGAATCTGCAGGAACTATGGCAGGCCTTCGAGCGCCACGAGAAGTCCGGAGGCGCAACGGACAAGGACGGCGGCAAAGCCCTCGAGCACTAGCCCGGATTATTCATGAGCCCCTTCCCATGAATAATCTTCTTCGACTCGGCCCCTCCCGAGGCCTCGCTCAGGGCTAACCTGGATTATTCACGCTCGCGGCGCCGGCA
>CAYSBP010000388.1:0-3281 GCA_964429255.1 uncultured Planctomycetia bacterium | reverse complement strand
TGCATATTTCGGGTGCGGCCACCTCGTGATTTCGGCTGAACGCGACCGGTCAAAACGGTTTAGCGCGGCCACCCTTTTCGGATAGCCGCGGCCGCCGAATTCGGGCGCGGCCACTTCTCTTGGGGGGTTTTCTTCGAATGGTTTCTGGGTATGGTGTGTCGGTTTCCGGCCATTGAGGCTGGAAGTCAGCCGGCACAGAGTGCCCAGGAGAATCATGCATGCGGAAGATCAGAGAAGTATTGCGTCAACGGTGGGAATGTGGCCTGAGTGAACGAACCGTGGCGGCCAGTTGCTCGCTGGCGCGCAGCACGGTGGCCAAGTATGTTCGGCGCGCCCGGGAGGCGGGACTTTCGTGGCCGTTACTACAGAAAATGACGGATGAGGAACTGGAACGGCGTCTGTTTCCTGTCGCCCATTGCGTGGAGGGCGGACCGCGTTTTGTGCCAGATTGGGCCGAAGTGCGCCGTCAACTTTCGCGCAAGGGCGTCACGCTTCAATTGGTGTGGGAGGAGTACAAGCAGGACCATCCCGATGGATTCCAATATACGCAGTTCTGCGTCCGCTATCGGGCATGGCGGGAGACGCTGGATTTGCCCATGCGTCAGGAACACAAGGCGGGCGAAAGGCTGTTCGTTGACTATTGCGGCCAGACGATGCCCATTACGGACCGCAAGACGGGCGAAGTTCGTGAGGCGCAAGTATTCGTGGCAGTCTTGGGCGCGAGTAACTACACGTACGTCGAGGCGTGCTGGACCCAGAGCCTGCCCGAATGGATTATGGCCCATGTTCATGCGTTTGCATTCTACGGCGGCGTTCCAGCTTTGGTTGTGTGCGACAACCTCAAGTCGGGCGTCACCTCCGCACATCGTTATGAGCCCGAAGCAAACCGCACCTACGAAGATATGGCGGAACACTATGGCTGCGCCATATTGCCCACGCGTGTGCGAAAACCCAAGGACAAGGCCAAAGCGGAAAAAGCCGTTTTGGATGTGGAGCGGCGCATCCTCGCCGCCCTGCGTAATCGCAGTTTCTTTTCGCTCCATGAACTGAATGAAGCCATCGAATGGTTGCTCATCCAGTACAACGAACGGCCATTCCAGAAGCTGGAGGGCAGCCGCCGTTCGCTCTTCGAGCAGTTGGACAAACCGGCCCTTCGCCCAGTGCCGGCCCAGCCCTACGAATACGCGGAATGGAAGAAGGCACGGGTTAGCATCGACTACCACGTGGCGGTCGACGGCAACTACTACAGCGTACCCTACCAACTGGTCAATCACGCCATCGATGTCCGCGTCACCAATACCGCCGTGGAGTGTTTCCACAAGAACAGACGCGTATCCAGCCACCTCCGTTTGCAGCGCAAAGGGCACTACGCCACGCTGACGGCCCACATGCCCAAGACGCACCGGGACTACGCCCAGTGGACGCCGGAACGGCTGGTGCGTTGGGCCGAGAAGACCGGTCCTCAAACGGTGGGCGCCGTGGAAACCATCCTCCGGGCACGACCCCATCCCCAGCAGGGATTCCGCGCCTGTCTGGGGCTGATGCGCCTGGGCAAGGAGTACGGACCCGAGCGCCTCGAAGCCGCCTGTACGCGCGCGCTGGCCACGAAGACGGTGAGCTTCAAGAGCATCGAATCTATCCTTAAGCGCAAATTGGACAAAAGGCCGCTGCCCCAGAGGTCCCCGGACAAGCCGCCCGTGGAGCACGACAACATCCGCGGACCCGAATATTATTGCCAAACTGCGCAGGGAGATGAATCATGCTGAAGCAACCCACCATCGAGAAACTCTATGAGATGCGTCTGTTCGGCATGGCCAAAGCCCTGGAGGAGCAGAATGGCTCCTCCCAATACGAGAGCCTCGACTTTGGAGACCGCCTAGCCTTGCTCGTGGACCGCGAATCCGCCGAACGCGACAGCAACCGGCTACGGCTTCGGCTCAAGCAGGCCAAACTGCGCCTGACGGCCACCATCGAGGACGTGGATTTCCGCCACTCCCGTGGCCTCGACAAGTCCCTCCTATTGACCCTGGCCGGCTGCCGATGGGTACGCGAACACAACAATGTCATCATTACCGGGCCCACCGGCGTTGGGAAGAGCTATCTCGCCTGCGCCCTGGCGCACAAGGCATGCCGCGAAGGATTCCGCGCCCTTTACCTGAGGGCACCCCGCCTCTTCGAGGACCTGGCCCTGGCCAAGGCGGACGGACGATACCGCAAGATCCTGTCTGCCTATGCCCGAATAGACCTACTCGTCATCGACGACTGGGGACTGGCCAGTCTCACCGAGGAACAACGCCGTGACGTCTTTGAGATCCTCGAGGATCGCCACGGCCTGCGCTCAACCCTGGTCGCCAGCCAACTCCCCATCGCGAAGTGGCACAAGATCATTGGTGACCCCACTCTGGGCGACGCCATCCTTGACAGACTGGTACACAACGCCCACAAACTCTCACTCAAGGGGGACTCGCTCAGAAAGAAGCAGGGGAAGGCCAAAGCCTAAGACCACATCGTCGCTACGCTCCGAGGGGAACCGGAAATCCTGGTTCCCCTCCCGTACTTCCAGTTGCCGCGTGCCACCAGGGCACACCCACTACCCCTCTCCTTCGGACTACCCGGCCGCAGCCGTAACAAGTGGCCGCGCCACACCATAACAGGTGGCCGCGCTCCGCCGTAACCGATGGCCTACTCGTGCCGAAATATGCAAGGAGTACAGCACCGAGTTGGACGAACGTGTACGCCAGCAAGTTCGGGAGCTGTCGTCGATGCATCTGGCGACCATTTTCGCCATGTCGAAACTGGCGGAATCGCGCGACCCCGAGACCGGGGAGCACCTGGAACGGGTCCGGGAGTTTGCGCGGATTCTCTCCGAACACGTTCAAGGTTCCCGGGGATACGCCGAACTGGCAGATGAAACATTCCGCGAAAACCTCTACAATGCCGTGCCGCTGCACGACATCGGCAAGGTCGGCATCCCCGACCAAATACTCCAGAAGCCGGGGAAGCTGACGGTGGAAGAGTTTGAAACGATGAAACGGCACTCGATGATAGGGGCGCAGGCACTGCGGGCGGTGTCGGAGCAGCATCCCGGCAATGCGTTTGTCGAGGTGGGGATCCAGATTGCGGAGGGCCATCACGAGAGATGGGACGGCTCGGGGTACCCCCACGGGCTGGCGGGCGAGGAGATTCCGGTTCCGGCGAGAATCGCCGCGGTGGCCGATGTCTACGACGCCCTGACGTCGAAGCGATGCTACAAGGATGCCTTTTCTCACGAGAAGAGCAGT
>CAYSBP010000387.1:0-3282 GCA_964429255.1 uncultured Planctomycetia bacterium | reverse complement strand
AATAAGGATCAGGTTGTGGTTTTTCGGGAAGTCCTCGAACAGCAACCGCAGTCTGCGGAGGCAGTTGATGTCCATCAGATGCGCGTCGTCGATGATCGGCGCGATCATCTTGCCGAGATGATTGAGCTTGAAGGCATGTTCGATGAGTCGTTTTTCGCAACGGAAAGCACAGCCCTCAAACTCGATCCCGAAGGCTGCGGAGAGTATCTTGATGGTATTGAAGTACGTGTGAAGAGTCCGTGAGACGGTGGGAGTAATCAGCCGCTTTGGGTCGAAGTTCTTCAGGGAGTCTTTGAGGACGGTTTTGCCTGTGCCGGGTTCGCCGAGGACCAGGCAGAGACCGCCCTGCTGGCAGTGGACCTTTAACGTGTCGAAGATCGTCTGCTGATGCGGGAGAAGCGAGGCGGTTTCGCTGCTGAATGGGTTTCTTGTAATGCCGAAGTATGATCTGATCATGTGAGTTACTCCTTATTTACTGGTGGATGTTGGTTTGAGAGTTCGGGAAGCGACTTGCCGAGCCGGGGGCACGGTCATTGGCGGTGAAGTCCACAGGTCTGGCCGGACCTATTCGCTGCTGTTTGTAGTAAACAATGACTTTGTCTCCTCCGAAATGCTTGCGATCGTATCGGACCTGTATGCGTCGGCCGTGGAGATCCGCCGGCGGCTCGAACCGGATATTCTTGAGCGAGAAGGTGTTATCGGCTCTGACCAGCCGGTCTTCCTCTATGAAGAAGAGTTCATCATTGGCCTCGCAAATGGGCAGGAAGCGTATTCGCTTGAGGTCCAGGCCGAAGCGATCGACAGGTTTCATCTGTAATGTGGAGTGAACCCGGCAGTTGTATTCATCCTCGACCCAGGAGATGAAGACCTTGTTCAGACTTTCCAGGCTGGACAGATCGAGGTTCCGGACCAGGAAAGCCTGTCTTACGGTTCTGAACCAGCGCTCGATCTTACCTTTTGCGGCTCCATCCCCCACGGGCGCGTGCGAAAGGATGATGGCCAGTCTGGCGCAGACAAGCATCAGTTCCTTGCAGGTATAGATGGCGCCGTTGTCGGCGTAGATCTGTTCCGGGATGCCGCGCTTGTACAGAGCGGCCTGAAAGGCCTGCAGGAAAGTGTCCGATGATTCCTGGAAGAAGAACTCACCATGGCAGACGACCCGGGAAGCGTCGTCAATGAAAGCGATCAGCTTGGTCTGCTTACCCTGAACATAAGGACCGAACATGGTATCGACCTGCCACATCTGGTTGGCGTACTGCTTGGAAAATGCCAGCCTCTGTTTGGCGGCACCGTCCGGTTTGAGAAGCTCCAGCTCATTGACAAGCCGTGAGAATGTGTTGGGCGCGATGTCTTCTCGGCGCAGCAGACCTCGTTCAATGCATGCGCGGTAGACATGGGCTTTTGGGGGGCGTTTCCCGCGGAAAGATGGGAGAACCTGGTCAATGGCCTCAATCAACTGCTCGCGTGAGACCTTGCGCAACTTGCCCTTGTCGGAACGGTCCTTGTTCTGGAGAGACAAGAAGCCGAGTTTGGTATAGCACCACAACCAGGTCTGAATGCTTCTCCATGTGAATCGCCGCGGGATGCCGTCCTCATCAACGAACGTCATGCCGGCAACATGCTTCAAGCGTTCTTCCTTGGTTTTGCCTGGCGCCGTATCCACCGCGCCCAGAACCCTCATTTTCAGATAAGTGCTTGGCCACTTCATTTTCTGACTCCTTTCCAGGTTTTTCTCTTCAACGGGAAAGAAGCTACGGCAATCGGCTTCCGGAGGGGAATTGGATAGTACTGTTGCCGCCAGGCGACCGGTCAACACGGCAAAATGGACACGGCGGGAATGTGGTAATGGGCAAACCGGCAGTTCCGCACGGCATGGAACGATGCTGGGCGTGCTTTCCCGGTGGAAAGACACACCGAGGCCGTCCTCGCTTGCCTGAACCAGGCCATGCCGTACGCTATCCGGAGCGGTTCAAACGGGGAGCACGGGTATGAAGGAACGCGGTTTGAAAGCGGATCTGAAAGTCCGCCACGGGACAGGCGCTTTGTGGGAACAAGGCGCGCAGGTGTTCGATAACCTGCAGTAGCGGCTCGGCGGAGGAAAACTTCGGCAAAGCCCCGGCGCGCAAGAGCAGTGAACGGATGAACGTCTGGCTCCTTGCGAACGCATGGCAGAGGCGATAGCCGGTCTCAAGACAAAACGGCGAGGAGACCTTCTCCCATGCCGCTTTGACGCTCAAGCCCTTCCGAATGCCATCGATCAGATGCCATAGTTTTGCGCTACTGACCATGCGTCGCGACATGAATTGTGCCAAGAGCACACAATATGTCCTCCCGCATCCCTTCCGCCGGTTGCGGGAGGAGCAGAAGACCCGCCAGCCGCGCCGAACCTCGTCGCTGGCCCCTTCGCCGCGGCCCCTGAGGTATCCGTGCCCGATCAGATACCCCACGGCACGGCAGTACGGGCACGGCACAAATTTCAGCTTACCCTTGTGGTTGTCATATTCCTCGGGACTGGTAACATATATGGTCTTGGTGGAACGCATAGTACATCGCCTCCTTCTGCCACGAAGAAGCCTGTAGTATGTGTTTCCACCTCAAAAGAAAAGTCGCAACGTGGCTCAATACGGATGGACCGGATTTCAAAGACCGATGACGGCGCCTACGACGCTTCCCACTGCCGAATTCCCACCGTCTTCACCCTCTGCCCTACGGTCACAATTTGGCACAAAACGGCTCTTCCCGACGACAACATTGCGGCATTTAACAGCCAACTCAACAGCAACCGAGCACGTATTCTTGGTCCACTCTGCGTGCTTCTCTTGACTACCATTCTGGCCTGTAGAATTGGGTTCTTGACTGGCAGGTCTTCGCATTCGGGCACAAACGCTGCACAAGCGCGGGATAGCCTTCCATTACCATGGGACGAAGGGATTACACACCATCCCCGTGTTGCGCTCGAAGCAACGACAGGGGGCACCAGGTGGACACTCAGCTTCTACGGCCCCCCTATTGCGGAAGGCAAGGTTGATGTGCTTCAAAAGCTGCACGCTATGTATAACCGCAGTAGTGAAGATACGCGACGTCGTGATCTTTGGATCACGGTCGTAGTCGGAAGATCCATTCGATCGCAAGAATTGGCGGAGGCGATCGCCGCCATGCGCACGATCGGGTTCGCGCACCTCGACATCAGGCTCCTTGAGTCTAGACGCCAACGGCAGAGCTCCCTAGATCCACTCCCCGTGGAACAGGTCAATCTGCCTCTGGGCACAGCTTCAAACTGGA
>CAYSBP010000386.1:0-3286 GCA_964429255.1 uncultured Planctomycetia bacterium | reverse complement strand
TGAGTTCATCTTTCCTGCGCTTGGCCAGCGCCTTGCACAACCATGGCCCGGGATCCGTGGTCTTGAGACATTTGACCGCCTTCTTCGCCTTGCGTTTAGACATAGATCACTGCCCCATGCTCACGTTATACGTCTTTGATGCGCCCCGGTAGTTCCAGGGCATCCAGTTCTGCGGGTTTGCCGATAATTCGTCTGCGTGACGCTGTAGTGTGGTCAGGTAATCGAAGGGGTTCGCGTCGTTGAGCTGGCAGGTGTGGATGAGGCTCATGAACAGGTCCCCGACGTGGGCGCCGTTGAGGGTTTTGTAAAACATCGCGTTCTTGCGGTGCAAGATTGCTCGCTTCAGTATTCGCTCGCAGATATTGTTATCTAGAGGGGCCCCGGGCTCGCGCAGGAAGAGGGTCAGCTTTTCCCAGTGGTTGAGCATGTACGAGATGGCCTCGCCGAGGGCGGAGTTGGGCTCGATGAGCCGGTCGTCGAGCTGGCGGTTGAGCCACTTCCGGAATGCCTTCATGAGCGGACCGCTCTTGGCCTGATGGAACTGCAGACGCTGCGCCGGCGACAAGTTCCGCTTCCGCGCGATACCATCGTTCTTGTAGATCTCCTTCAGGACCTCCAGAACGTGGCGACACTCGTTGGGGAACCGGTCCGCCACCTCCACGAACGAACGCCGGCCGTGGGACATGCAGTTGGCCACGAGGGTTTCGAGTTCCTTGGGCAGATTGCGAGATAACGCATCGCACATTTGGATCGGCGGACCCAAGTCTGCGGCCCGATGGGCCAACACGTCGGCCAGGTTCTCTCCGGCGTGTTGGCGCCCACTGAAGAACAACGCAATCTTCCAGTCTTCGTGCGTCGAGACGATGCCCGAGGTGAACAGGCCGCTGCGCTTGGCTGCATTCCCCGCGCCCGCTTCGCCGTCTTCGGCCAAAGCGGCTTGCTTGGCGCGTTTGCCCATGAACTCCAGAATCTTGACCGTGGTGTCGTCGTTGTGCAGGACGTCGCCCTGCGCGGCCTGTCGAATTAACTCGTGGTAGGCTGGTGCGATCGGTTTCGACGTCGTGTTCACGATGTCCCACTGGGTCGAGGCCGGCAGAGGAATCCCCAGACTCTCCTGCAGGCCCTCCAATCGGTTGAAGGGTAACCCGCTTCCGTACTTCAGGATCGCGATCATACTCGCCGCCGCCGCGTCGTACTTCTCGGAACTCACGCCCTCGGGCGGATTGGCCGTGAACACCTTGCCGCAGAGGTGGCAACGCAACTTCTGGAGTTCGTAGACCTTCGCCTGCACCGGCGCCTGGCCCGTGATCCGAACCAGTACGCCCGGTTGAGCGACTTCATAAACCTTACCCTGCTTACAATCCGGGCAGGCATCACCCGACCGAAGAGTTCCATGGGATACCGGGATCTTTTCAGCCCCGCGATAGTCGTCGGCACCGTTACGGCCATGACCTTTGCGTTGCGCGGCCAGTTCGTTCTCAGTGCCGTCTTGCTCTGACGACTCATCACTGTCTTGGGCCGTGGTCGAAGACGATCCTTCGCTCTTATCTTTGAGCACGTCGTTGGTCTTCTCGCTGCCCGAGCCGAATATCAACTTGCGCAGCCGGTTGATCGTTGTGGACTTGTCCTCCAGCAGATTCAGCAGGTGAATGTAAGATTCGCCCAGGACCCTGAGCTTTTCTCGCTCCGCTTCGCTCAACGGGCCAGATCCGGCATGTTGAAGAATCTCTTCCCATTCGTTCATGCCAAGCTCGACGATCCTCGGGTTCGGTGTTTTCATTTTATCTGAGACAGCAATGTCCGAAAGTCCCGCCGCAGCGGGTAACCAAGCATCTCTTTGATCGGGCGGTTGGGACGCCAAGTCTGGTCATCCTTGCCCCGGCCCGTGGTACGCCCCAGAACGACCCAGTTGGCGGCGCGGTAACACGTACCCCGAAACCGCTGCGGGTCCACGAAGGTCTCCAGGAAGTACACCGGGTGGCCGTAAACCTGTTCCCACTCCCGAGGCAGGATCCTCGCCATCTGCCCCAGAATGTGCGACGCCAGATGAGGCACCTGGACCCATGGCAGAATCAGGTAACGCGTATTGTAGGCGAGGAACCGGATGTTCTTACGACGAGCTTCAGCCGACCAGCCGATGAACCGGTCCCGGCAACCCAGATGACGCGGCGCGGATGACCAGGCCAGGCAGGCGATCGGCCGTCGGCCCGAATACACCAGGTACTTGAGATGTTCGCCCACCGGCTGCGTGTAACCGAGGTAGTGATGCTCTTCGATGAGACTGTTAAACAACGGCTCATCAGACGTCCGCCGTACCGGTCGGAACGCCAACGGACGAATGGCGGCCAAGGAACCACGTAGCGGAGTACAATCGATGGCCGCAACGGCCGGCCGGCAGCGATTGGCCAGGGGATTGGGGGGAGTATACCGTGGCGGCGGCAGTTCGATGTGACCTGCACGATGCAACGCCAGCATCAACCCACGACACACCATGTCTCGCGGTGCCCCGTTCGGTTGGATCCAGTTCCACGCCTCGCACAGCTTCGTCGAAAGCGCTCGCCGACTTGCCGTCGGATGGGCGGCGATCAACTGGTCGATGAAAGCCACATCATCATCCGTGATCGCCCGGCCTCGATAAGTCAACCTCACGTCCATCGCCCGCAACATAGCATGGGGAGCGATGGAACGCAAGAGGTTAATCTCGTTTTTTCGTCAGATGGCCGGGCTGACCGATCGCCAGGTCGGCGCCGCCTGAACCCCGTCGGGATTGCCTGCGGAGAGAAGAACCTGCAACTGGTGAGCCTCCAGCGTCCTGGTCACCCCGGTTCGACTTACCGGCCACCAGTGAAACCGCCCACTCGAAAGTCTCTTGTGACATAGCCAGTATCCCTGGCCATCATACACAAGTACCTTCACCGCCGTGGCTCGCCGGTTCCGAAACACAAATACCCCGCCCCCGAACGGGTCACTCTTCAACTCCTCTTTGCAAAGCCGGGCCAACCCGTCGATCCCCTTACGAAAATCCGCCGGCTCCACCGCAACCAGGATTCGCATCTGGGGCGTGATCTGGATCATGCCCCAACACCCCAGAAACTTCGGGTCAAAGCCGCCAGGTCCGGAGCTTCAGCGCCCTTGACGTGCACCCGCATCTTCGCCCCGCCCGGATCCTCCAACTCCAGGATGCATTCACGAGAGCTACCGGATGCGGGAGGAGCCAGCTCGAGAAAGGTGGCCACGGCCTGCCCGTCAGCAGACGCGGTCTCCCGGTCCGAGATGGGATGGGAAG
>CAYSBP010000385.1:0-3286 GCA_964429255.1 uncultured Planctomycetia bacterium | reverse complement strand
CACAGGTGTTGATCAATGATTTTACAAGGAGTCGAATTTTGAGTTGTCAAAATAATGCCAATAAAGCTGCATCGATCCGGTGCGGAATATCAAGAGCGACTGCGCAATTCGCCTCTGCTCAGGCATCGGTGCGGGGCAAGGTGGAGAGTACGCTGAAGCGAACCGACGCAGCCGGGTACGCGGCAGCTTCCCGTCTGTCGCCGGTGGCGAATGCGACATTGGGTGCGGTTAACGCAGCCGAGCGCCTGGGTGCGGGAACGTTAGTTCGCTGGGGGATGGGGATGGCCTTTGCGGAGGTGAGGGCGGTTTCAGTATTCGCTGACAAGGGGCTGAAGCTGGCCGGCTCAGCGAGTGTGCCGGTCGGTAGCGCCGTCGGCGATCTGAGTCGGCGGGAGTTGAAATCAAGCGTGGTGCAGACCAGCCGCTTTCTCGGCTTCTTCAAGAAGAAAACGGATGTGCGGGCCTGGTCATCCGGCCTGACCCCGGCCCTCAACGCCGGCGATCTGCTGACGCCCGGCTCGCGCCGGAATGTTACGGCGAGCGAGGGTGTGGTCATCAAGGTCGACGGCAAAAGCTGGCACAATGGTGCCACCACCGTCAAAACGCCTGCCGGAGCGCGCACCATCAATCATTTGCAAAGTCTGACCCTGCCTTCGCAACACTATTATTTCAATCGCGCCCTGCCTGACCGGGAGCTGGCCGCAGTTGTGGCCGGGCAGACCAATCCGACCTCGGTACCGGGCTATGTCGGGCAGATTAGTTCGATGGAGGCCCTTACGCCCGGCTGGGCCGGCACCAAACGGATGATGATCAAGGCGCAAATATTTGGTCACAAGACGAACGTCGCCCCGCCCCGCCACAACCTCGGCCCCTTGACCCGCCTGCCTAACCCCGCCGAAGTGGAGCGGTTGGTCAAGCAGGGCCGGGGCCAAGCCGGGAAGGCGAGAGAGTTTGCGACGCGTGAAGTGCCGGAGACGGAAATTCTTTTTCAGGAAGCGGAAAAGATATTTAAGGGAGGTAAATAATGTCCTGTGAACGATGCTATCGGTCTGCTGCTACGGCTGCCGGGTACAACGGCGTCAGTGCCTGGCTCAGTCGCTCGCTGGGCGCAATCGGGAGTTGGGGGACAGTCAACGCCGCCATTGAGGGTGCGGGCGGGATTACGCTCGACCTCAAAGACACGACCTTGAGCGTGCCGCAATCCGCGAGTGAGTTGACGCAAGCCGTGGCCCGGATGGCGACCAACGCCGCGCTCGATACGGTTGGCCTGAGTCTGGATAAGGATCAGAATCTCAAAATGAAGAACGCCAAGGGTTTACTCATTGCTGCCCACGCCCTGGAGCAGGCCACCGCCTCCGTTGTCACGCTGGGCGCCCGCCAACTGGTGCGCGGCAAGCCGTATCTGAAATATCAAGGGGTTTTAGTGCGTAAAAATCCCCTGATCCGCAAGATGACGGCCCATATTCCCCGCTACACCAGGGGGCGTATTACACCCCAACCGGAAAGTGCTTACTACTTCCACCGCGACGGCGTCACCTGGTCTTCCACCGCTACTCGTTACAATGTCTTCCCGGGCGAACCCAAGACAATGGCCGGCCTCAAGAGTTTGGGCATTCCCGGCCGGAGCTACTACTTTGACCGCGCCCTGGACGCGAAAGACGCGATTGATATAGTGGTGGGCGACAAGAATCCGGAGACTATTCCCGGCTTTCTGGGTAGCACCACCGAAATCGACTCCCTGGTCGGGCCGTTGCGGCGGGCCAAAAAGACCCTGATGGGCTTGAACTGGCTGACTGTTGATGACTCGGAGCGGGACGTTCGCCGGGGCCGGATTGTCGATTATGACCGCGTCTTTACCCGCCAAAAGAAGGACGACATTGTTGACTACCGTCGTCTCGCCGGCGAATATCGCGCCATGAGTTATCGCGACCTGTTACTGAGCGGGGAGAGGAAGGAGAAGAAGAAGGAGGAGCCTCTGGAGATTGCCCACACTATTGACTATCAGGCCTTGGTTGATGAGGTTGGCGAAGCGTTGGTCTCGTCTGAAATCAAGATGCCCGGCTATAACACCCCGCGCCCGCTGCGTATTCATGCGCTTGACGAGCTGAGGAGCGGCACGGTTTTGGCTGAAGCCGACTTCCAGGCCCCTGACGGGGAGTGGTTCCCCATCGTGGACAGAGAAACGGCAGCGGGGTTAGGAAAGCTGGTACTGGATAAATTTGAGCAGAAATCGCGGGCGCAATACACGCGTTAACCGCAAAAATAAGGAGAATAAAAAAAATGGCAACACAAGATTTTACTTTTGAAATTGAAGACATTATGAAGGGATACCTGGCGCACCTCGGACATGAGGCGCCGGATAACCGGGGGTGGTCAATCGGTGAGATGCTTCAAGTATCAATGGGCCTGGAAGAGGCTTCTCGGGCGGAGCTGATGGCCCGCATTATTAGCCGGCTTGACGGACAGACCGAGCCGGTTGAGCCGGAGCCGGCACTCGGCGAAATCGAGGCGTTCGGCGACGAGGAGCCGTTGGAATGGGAGGACGTCGAGCGCTCGCTGGAGGCGATCGACTGGGCGACCACTATCGGGCGAGGCTACCTGGAGCCGGCCGATCTTGTCACGGACGAAGACGTGGAGCGACTGATCGCCCGCCAGAAGGAGATGATGGATACCGTTTTCGGTGGTATCGGCGAAGAGACAAAGCC
This sequence comes from uncultured Planctomycetia bacterium, assembly GCA_964429255.1. GTDB lineage: Bacteria > Planctomycetota > SZUA-567 > H5-PLA8 > H5-PLA8 > CAYSBP01. Next base: position 581 of record CAYSBP010000385.1, on the reverse strand, counting down.
GCAAAAGCGGCAGGGGCTGGCAATGCAGCAATTGCAACTTGAACAACAGCAGGCCCTGCGCCTCATCCTCGGTTTCACTTCCTTGCCCGAGCTGATCGTGCACCTTCAGTCCTGCCTGGATAGTCCGGATTATGGCTATGGCGAACGGGGGAGCAACGGGCGGGTCATTGCCCAAGGGTTGCAGGCTGTGGCTGAAGATGAGATGGTGGACTTTGAGGCGGTGGTCGCTGCCTGGTGGCAGAATGCCGATGATTTTCGCCGGCGAGTGATGGCCGGCACACCCTTTAGTATGCGCCCCCTCTTTGATGAAACAACCCTGGAAACCTTCCTGCCTGTTTTGTGTCGCGTCGGTGATACAAGCTGGCAACTGGGCGCGTCGGGGCGAGGGAAATCGCAGACCTTTGAGGGGGAACTGTTCGATCTCTGGGGCGAGATCGGTGACGCGTTGGTGCAGTGGACAGAGGGCGAAAACGATGACTGGTTGACCGGCCTCAAGCAGCAGGCGGGACGTCTCCCCTTCGATATTCAACGCCCGGCCCAGGCTGACCGGCTGCGGAAAGAGAGGATCACGGTTGTCCCGA
>CAYSBP010000384.1:0-3316 GCA_964429255.1 uncultured Planctomycetia bacterium | reverse complement strand
CCCCACGACCAGGCCGGATCCTCGCCCTCACTGGCGGCGTTGCGGAACGCAGCCATATACCCCAGAGTGCCCAGCGGGGTATTGGCCTGAAACGGCAGGCTCGAATGATAGAGGCAGTCCCAATCGATAAGGTAGACTCTGGCGTCAAGTGTCACAAAGACGTTAGAGCAGGATAAGTCACGATGGCTGCACCCCCCGGCCTCCAGCAGATCGATGGATTGGGCTAAACTCAGGGCCAGCTTCAGTCTTTGGATCAAAGGCAGATCCAAGACCCCGACTTGGAGGTCATCGGCCAGCGACGCCCAGGCGGTCCCAGGCACTTTGGGCATCAGAATCGCAGTGTCTACGGCGTCAGCAAGGGAAGGATTCTTGTAGGACGACGCCCGCAGATCCAGGTGCTGCCGGCTCAGAAACCGCCGCTGGGTGCAGGTGAAAAATTCCAAGGCCCCGGGCAGGCACCCGTCCACTGCGCGCAGGTACTCGTCGGTGGGACGGCGGCCCGCTGCGAATACCTTCAGGAGCCACGTATTACCTTGCGGCACCTGATCAAGCCAGTATACACTTGCCTGTCCCTTGACAATGCACTGGGGCGCGTTCTGCAGCTTCGGATGACGCTTCAAGCGGACATCGAGGCCGCAGATCCGAGCGGTTTCATTCGACTGCAACCAGTCCGTAAAGCATTCTTGGACTGTCGCTTTGGGGATTGCCATATTCACGATCTCCTTTGCGTCATACGGCCGGCTGCAGAGCCTCCGGCCCAGGGGTCCGGCGGGAGTTGCAGGCCCGATATCACGATACTGGGCCTGACAGGTAGTGTGGGAATCGCCGCCGGCATGTCCTTGATACTGGGAACCGGCCATAGCGGCGCCGGCGGTCGAGATCGAGCCAGGAGCTCGGCGATTCGGTCCGCGTAGTCCGGTAGGTCCGCCAGCTTCGGCGTGCCGGCCGGCATGCCGGGCACGCTCTGGCAAAAGGTGCTCCAGACCTGAGGCGAAGGACAATCGGCGGGCGTTCGGCTGCCAATTGCCTGCTGTAGAAGCGTCGCTGCCTGCGGGTAGTGGGCGTTCAATTCAGCGACAATCGAGTCGATCCCTCGGCCTGAGCGGTTCTTGAGTTCCTCCTGTCGGAAGATCCCTCCCTCTCCCGTCACCCCGGTCCGGCGATCTACCAGGAGCATTTCAGCATTCAGCAGCGCCAGGGCATAACGGTCCACCTTTTCGCACCAGGTGCTCCCCAGGTTGAGATCACCATGGGTCCACGCGTAAGGCGCCGTATAGCCTTCCGTGCCGCACGTGGTGGCGTTCGGCATGGTAAGACTTGGATGGAAAAAGCTGTCGAAATCGATCAGGTAGATGGTCCCGGTCGCGATGTCGATGAAGATGTTGCCGCATGACAGGTCCCGGTGGCAACATTGATGGGTCTCAAGCAGCTCGACCAACTGCGTTAGCTTCCTGCAGAGGTTCAGCCGTTGGGCCGGATCCAGGACCAGCCCGCCGTCGCGAAGATCATCTGCCAGGGATGCCCAATCGATGCCCTTGACCCGGGGCATAAGAATCGTACCAGCTAGCCACTGATCCAGATCTCTGCTGCAGTGACAGCCCTTCGCCCTCTGCAGACTATTCGACTGTAAGACGAGTCTGTCCATCCCGCATATGAATGCCTTCTCCTTTGGCAAGACGGAGGTCACCCGTACCAGATAGGAGGTATCCAATGTGCAGGTCGGCCGGAACTTCTTGAGGATCCACCCTTTGCCCTGCTCGTCCGTCAGAAAGAAGGCTTCGGCCTGGCCTTTTTGCGAAGAGAGGGGTTTGCCCTCAGCTCGCGGGTGCTCGATGGGCCGGAGTCGCTGAGAACCGATCACGGCACTGCCTCCGCTCGCCAACCATCTATCCACTGCCTCAGACGGCATCGTCTATTCCTCCAGCTCGCTCTCGATCCGCTCGGGGCCGGGGGCCACCGGTGAAATCGGATGCATCCACACAAATGACATATCATCGTCCCCGCTTTTCTCGTGGAGCTGGGCATGGAGTTCCACTAGCTTCGGCTCCTGCTCCCGGGGTTTTCCAAACACACTCCTGTTCGCCTGCAACCACGCCCACAACTTAGAGGCCGTCGCAAATGCGCTGTAGAATCCGTCACTACACAACACGAAATGTGTTCCGCGCGGGAATCGGTCTTCCACGGAGTCGAACTGGCCACTGTAGAAGTGGTCCGGCAGCACCGTCGTCGTGGAACCCCGATGCTCGATGCCGTCGGCCGGGACAGCCGCTAGTGACGTAGGCACGATCCGGATCGTGCTGGAGTAGTCCAGGCATCGATATTGCTCTCCCTGGCTTTCCAACTGCTGGCCGTAGAGGTATCTTGGAACCAACAATCGGTCATCCGGTCTGACGACAAACGCGTGGGACCCCAGGTCCTTTGTCCCCACCTTTGAGCTCGCATAGACGGGCGTGCAGACGACCCAGTTGCGGCGGTGCTTCTCGTGGATGCCGCAATTTCCCGCCAGATTCTCGTCAACGTCCAGGCGTCCCTCGATTCGGACAAGGATCTGCTTGCCAGGACCGAAGTTGAACGTCTTGGCTATGAATGGATGATTCAGTCTTTCTGACTGCCCCAAAGCGCGCGCCATGGAAGAGCTCAGCAGTTCCCCGTCGGCAGAAAAGGCAAAGAACGCCGAGTCGCCGCACCTCAGAACGTCGACCATAACTCTTTTCGTATCCGCCCGGACCCGCACGGCGATCATCGTGGTCTGGTAGCTGGTCGCCTGTTTCTGCTGCAAGACCTGGCGCAGCATCGTCTGCATGGCTTCCGACATATGCGCAGGGGCAGATGGACTGGTCGTCTGGAACTGCCTTCTTTCGGCCACGAGCAGATCACAGGCCATGGCGAGCCGCTCGTGAACATCACCCTGGAAAAGACCCGGCGTCAGAGATGTCACCAGTTCGGCCGCCTCTGTCGAATGGGGCGATGTCGTCACACCGTCGCACACGCACGCGACCTGACCGGGCCCGAAAAACCGGGCCCGGTCCTGGTCCTTCTGCTCCTCACCGAACCTCATCGGTGAAACGATCGTGATGCCCTGATACGGTACCTCTCTTGCAGCCATGTCACGTTTCACCGCCATCACCTCCCCATCCTCGAGCCCAAGCTGCCCACCACCTGGAGACCGTGCTTGAGCATGTCCTTGGTCCGAACGTCGAAGAACAGGCGAGAACCGGAGCGAAGCTGCGGGAAGATCCCGTCTTCCTTGAGGTTCGCTTCGATAGAGGCAGGGACCTCGCTGCTCATTTCGAAGAGACGAATGTTGTCTTCACTG
>CAYSBP010000383.1:0-3322 GCA_964429255.1 uncultured Planctomycetia bacterium | reverse complement strand
TGGGGCATGGTCTGTGCTCCTTTGGGGTGAACGGTCTTGTGGCGGTGTGATAAACTGAAGACCCCTTCCAGTTCCAATGTGACGGACCACGAGTTCATCTGCAGCCGCATGGTATGCCGGACGATACACCCCCTACAGGTCTTGGGGGTTCGGGTCCATGCGGGCATGGCTGGGTCGCTTCTTGTTGGGATCGCAATCCCATGGCTCCCATTCTTCTCAGACCACACATCCTTCTCATGCTGCTGGGCCCCACAGCCGTAAAGGCATCTTGCGTCTGGTGGGTGCCGTCGCCGGTGGCAGCCTCTCCAGCTTTGTCATCCGGCTGGTCAGCGGGTTGCTGATCACCGCATTCATCCTGCCGGAAGAGTTGGGGCTCTTTAACGGCTTGGCCTTGTTCCTGACCTACGCTCCTGTCTTGCTCGGCGGCGTGTCGGCGGGGCTGGCGCGCGAGTTGCCCATCAGCATCGGGCGTGGCGACCTGGACGCTACACAACGGTTGACCCGTTGTACGTTCTGGTGGGCGTGGCGCGCAGGGGTGCTGGCCGGGGTGGCCATGGCTGCACTGAGCGTTTTCTACGGAATCAGGGGTGACGCGCGCGTTTCGGCCGGGTTCGCCACGATGGCCTTTTGCGTGCCGTGCGCGTGTCTGATCCCGTGTCTCCAGGCCTGTCTGAAGACGCGGTCCGAATTCGTCCGCGTGGCACAGGCGCAGGTGATGGCCGCCATGGCGGGTTTGGTGACCGTGGCCGTGATCCCGGTCCTGGGTTTCTACGGGCTTTGCCTGCGTACGCTGCTGATGATGGCGATGGAAGTGGTGCTGCTCTATCGGGCGCTGCCTGAAACGGCGAGGCCTCAATGGGAGTGGCCGGCCTACCGGCAGTTGGTTTCGACCGGCCTTCCGATCTTTTCTGTCAGCATGGCGTTTCTGGCCTGGCGTTCCATGGACTCCGTCGTCCTGCTGTCTCTGGCCGGTTCGGACGGTCTTGGGTTCTACGCAGTGGCTGTTCTTTTCACGCAGGGCGGGGCGGCATTGACGAATGCGGTGGGACAGGTGCTTTACCCGCGCATGGCCGAAGCGTATGGACGCACGGGCGATCCGCGCGAGGCGCTGGCGATGGTCTGGCGCCCCATGGCCTTGTTGGGCTTGGCTGGATTGCCGGTCTTCCTGCTGGCCTGGGTGTCCGTGCCGTACGTCATCTCCTGGGGCTTGCCGAAGTACGCCGCAGGCATTCCGGCGGCGCAGTGGGCGTGCGTGTCCGCCTATCTGGGTTGTTTCCTGGTCGATCTGCCCGTTTTCAATGTGGTTAAGCGCCAGGACCTGTTGGCGCTCAGTTTGGCCCTCTCGGCCGCCGCGTTCCTGGTTGCGCTGCCACTGACGCCCACCAGTCCGTCAGGCCTGCTGGTCGGCGTCGCAAGAGCGTATGCCATCGGAAATCTGGTGCTCGTTGTCCTCAGTAACGCGCTTGCCGTGTGGGGCACGGCGACGGCGTGCCGCAAGGAACCCGCCTTCGTCTGCGCGTCCAGGTAGCCGAAGGAGGCGAAGACGGTCGGCCCGTGGATCAATGGCCACGGTCTCGTCGCGGTCCCTTCAACGATGTGGATTCTCCGGCGGAGTGGGTCGGGTCGGGGCCGCCCCCAGTCGCTCCATCCGGTCGACCGTTACCGTGATTGCGCCGAAATCCTCCTCCACCAACCCGTGAAGGACACACGGCGCGTGCGCCTGCAGGAGGTCCCCGTAACGGCGGTAGGCACCGGGAAAGAAGGTCGTCTCGATCGTCCCCGTCTCGTCCTCGAACGTCAGGAATTCCATCGGATCGCCTTCCCGCGTGCGGACCACTTTCCCGGTGATCAGCCATCCTGCGCACGTCACGCGCCGCCCGACGTGTGCGCCCAGGTCGCGTGCTTGGACGGTTCGCTTGCGATGCAAGGTCGCCTCGTAAAGCGCCATCGGGTGCCGGTCTACCAGGAACCCGAGCGTTGCGAACTCCAGGCGCAGGCGCTCCAACTCGGTGCCTTTCGGAAGTTCCGGCAGGGCCAACGCAGAAAGGGCGGGGGAGGGTTCGTCGAAGAGCGAGGCCCCGGCGGCCGGGGTCTTCTTGCGACGCGTCTGGTGCTTCCAAGCCGCCGCTTCCCACAGCAGCGTGGCGCGATCGGCGCCCGGGCGCAGCGCATCGCAGGCGCCTGCGTGGATCAGCGAACGCACGTCCTCTTCATCCGCCTCGACGCGCGTCAGGAAGTCGTGCATGTCCGAGTAGGGCCGGCTCTCGCGCCGTTCGACGATTCGCCGGGCCGTCACCTCGCCCAAGTGTTTTACCGCCATCAGGCCGACACGCAGCGTGCCTCGTGGCCTGGTTGGAGATGGATGGTTGACGATTGACGGCTGCCGATTCGCGGCGGACTCCTTCACCATCGTCAATCCGCCATCCGCCATGGAGCGTGTCCGGTCCACGGGACGCCGGAGAGGTTCACATCCGGCGGACGGAGCATCAGCCCCAGACGCCGCGCCTCGGAAACGTACGCAAACGTGCTGTAGAAACCGCCCTGGTTCGAGATGACGGCCGCCATGAACTCGGCCGGGTAGTGCGTCTTCAACCAGGCGGATTGGTACGAGACGCGCGCGTAACTGGCGCTGTGCGGTTTGCAGAACGAGTAGCCTGCAAAGCTCATCATCATCTGCCAGACCTGTTCGAGCACCTCGTCCGAGACGCCCCGCGTCCGGGCACCGTCCGCAAAGCGCTGTTTGAAGTCCGTCAGGTGCCGTTCGCGGTCCTTCTTTGAGAGGACCTTGCGAAGACGGTCGGCCTCCTCGTGGCCGAAGCCGGCCAGCGCCATCGAAGCCAGTGCGACATGTTCCTGGTAGACCATGATGCCGTACGTTTCGGCGAGCACATCCGTCAGGAGCGGGTGCAGTGGCGCCCACGCGCCGCCGCGCAGACGCCGCACGTACTCGCGGATGTACTCGTTTGCCGCCGGCCGGATGATGCTGCTGTGGATGACCAGATGCTCGAAATCGCCGCGTTGCGTCTTCTGCTGCAGGAGGCGCATGGCCGGGCTTTCAATGTAGAAACAGCCCATGGTCCGGCCCGCCGCGACGGTAGCCTGTGTCTCTGGATCATCCTCGGGCCGCCACGTCAGTTCGTCGATGGGGCTGCCGGCGGGTGGATGGCTGGGCTCCTGCCCTCCCGACGCGGGGGATGGCTGAGACGAGCGAGAGCGAGTCCGGGGAGCGGGAGCATCTGAATGCCGATCGGCGATTTCGGCCATCGCATCGCGAATGACGGCGAGGCTGCGGTTGCCGAGCAGGTCGATCTTCACCAAGCCG
>CAYSBP010000382.1:0-3331 GCA_964429255.1 uncultured Planctomycetia bacterium | reverse complement strand
AGGGGGCCAAGGGGGCGGGGCTTTTCAATGCTCGGAAAAGGGTCTGAATACTTCGGCGTCGCTATCGGAATCGGTATCGAGTCCTTTTCCTCCTTGCGCTATGGGTAGACGAATCGATCCTGAACGGGCTGATGGGAAAACGACCCCGCAACTTTGGCAAGTTGCGCTACGATGCGCCCGACCTTTCATCGGGGACAAACCATGCAGGCCAAGGCGCGCATGCCGCAGCAGCCATCCGGGCTTTCACCTCTGCCAACGCCCATCCGTCCCTCGTCGGACGCCGCGGGGGCTCTGCCGTTGCTGTGGTGCGTCCTGACCTTGGCCTGTGCGGCGCCCGCCGCGGGTGGTTGTCAGTTCCGGTGGGGTTGGGGGCTTCTGGTGGTGGCCTCCGCGCTGCTGTTGGCATGGCATGCGTTTCGAACGATCCACCGGACCGTCTTCTGGGCGCCGTTCTCGTGGGTCTTCGCAGCACTGGTCGGGCTGCACGCGCTTCAACTGGTTCCCCTGCCGGCATCCGTGTGGACCTGGCTCGCGCCCGTAAAGGCCTCCTTTCTGCCCGGGGAGGTGGCCTCCGGTTCCTGGCAATCGCTGTCCGCGAACGTGGAGGCGACGCGCGACAATCTCCTGGTGCTGCTCGCGTGTGGCGTGGCCTACCAGGTGGGATGGGCGGTCTTCCATCGTCGAACCTACGTCACGTATCTCGGCTTGGCCTTTCTGGCGTTGGGCTTCGCGCTCTCGGTCTATGGTCTGTCGATCGCCGGCACGCAGAGCACCACCAAGTTTCTCGGGGTGCCCGTACATTCCTATGGGAACAGGGTCAGCGGCACCTACACCGGCTCGAATCAGTTTGCCGGGTTGTTAACCCTCGTCATCCCCCTGGCCGGCGTTGCGCTGCTCGCACGTGTCGCGTCAGGTGAGCGGAGCCGGCACCACCTTCTCTCCAGGGTGATCGCGTGTCTGAAGACGCCTTCGCGCGCGGGGCTGCTGGTGGGCTTCGGAGTGGCGTGGCTGGTCATGCTGGCCGCCCTGATGCTGACGCAGTCGCGCATGGGCATCGCCTCGTGCCTGCTGGGTGCCGTCCTGTCCTACGCGCTCATCTACCGGCTGCACCTGCGGTTCCCGGTCTTCCTGGGGCTGTGTCTGGCCATTGCCGTGTTGGTGCTGGCGGGCGCTGCGCTCGGCCTGGACCCGGTCCTGGGGCGATACTCGCTGCTCTTCGAGAGCCGCGCGGTCGAAGCGGAAGGGTTGGGCGCGGTGGAACTGCGTCCCCACATCTGGGCCGACAGCGTAGGCTTGGCAGAAGACCATTGGCTGCTGGGCGGGGGATCCGGGGCGTTCCGCTCCCTCTATCCTCATTACCAGTCCTCGAAGATCGTCGGCTGGGCCAAATTCGCGCACAACGACTACCTGAACGCGTGGACGGATCTGGGCCTCGTGGGACTGGCGGTGATTCTGATCGGCCTGTTCCTCTGGTTCCGCGCCATGTTGAGAAACGTCAGCCGGCAGGACCACATGCGCATGGCCATGGCCATGGCGATCGTCTGGAGTGTCTGCGCGATCCTGCTGCACTCGTTGACGCTCTTCAACCTCCAGGAACCGGCAAACGCGTGGCTCTTCTGCTTGCTCCTGGGCGTCGGTCTGGGGCTGCGAGCGGGGACGGAGCCGGATCGGGTTTCTCGACGGTCCGCCGAGCCTGCACCTGGCGCTTCGGTCTGGATGCGCGTTGGAATGATCGCCGTGCCCGTCTGCGCGATGCTTCTCGGCGCCGGATCGGTCCTTTGGGCCGAGTCGCTCTGGCCGGCCGACCGCACGGCCTTCTGGCGCAGTCGGGCGCGAGGCAACCTGAAGGAAGCGCGTAACGAGATTCAGGCCGCGCGGGCGGTCGATCCCCTCCTGCAGAAGGCGTACGTGGCCGAAGCGCGCGCCGTCATCGATGCGGCGGGGGAACCGGAAGCTCCACCCGATCCGGCGAGCATGGATGAAGCGGAGCAACTTCTGCGGCGCGCCCTCCTCCTTTCACCGCTGGACGTCGAAACGCGCTACGAGCTGGTGCGTCACGCCTTGGCGCGCAACGACTTCCTGACGGCACAAACCGAGATGGCCGAGGCGAAGCGCGCGGCGCCTTGTTGGCCGGCTCTGGCGCTGGCGCGCGGACGGATCGAACTGCAGATCTGGAAGACGCAGGGAGAACCGGGGGATCGGGTTCCGGACCGCGTGCTGGAATCCCTGGCCACTGCGACCGCGGATGGTCGCATCACGACACTGGGGCGGGCACTGGGCTTGCTGTTTTCCGCCGCGGAGTGGGAGCCCAGGTGGGAACGCGTCGTTCCGGCAAACGCACCAGCGTGGCAGGTCTACGCGCGGGCCTTGGCGTCGCAGGAGCGGCTGAAGGCCGCGGCGGAAGCCGGCGCGGAAGCCTTGCGGCTGCTGGACGCGGATGTGGCGCTCGACTCGCTCCAGAAAGAACGCCTGCAACAGGGCATGGACGTGGAGTTAGGCCTGGTCCTGGTCGCCATAGGACGTTACGAGGAGGCCCGGTCGCGATTCTTGAGTTGCCTCGCGCGGGCTACGAAAAACCAGCGCACCGGGCTTGCGTCGTCGATCTGGCGACGCGCTCGGGATCAGGGACAACCCAACGGCGGCATGGGGCTTGCGGAGGGGTTGGCGCGGGCGTTTCCGGATGAAGCGTGGGGGGCGGACTTGATCGGGTTCTCGTTTGTCGCGTTGGGGCAGTGGGCGGAAGCGGCCGATGCATTCCGTCGCGCGGTGGAACTGGAGGAGACGGGCGAGCGTTGCGGCCAACTGGCGTCGGCACTCTTCGAACTGGGGCAGTTGGACTCGGCGCTGGCCAGGCTCGATCGCGCCATCCTGCTGGGCCCTGACCGTCCCGACTACCACCTTCGTCTGGCCGACTGGCTTTCGCGGAAGGGCTATACCAGCCGGGCGATTCAGGAGGTGCAGTTCGTCCGGCAACGCTGGCCCGAGCGGAGCGCGGAGTGCAAGCGGATGGACGACGCGATCGGGCAGCGGCGGGCGAGGAAGTCAGCCCCCTGAAGTCCCGGTCCGAAGGGCCCACTCCTGGGCGGTGGCGAAGAGGCGGTGTCGGGTGACCGGTTTCGTCGGAACGCAGGCGTTCATTTCCCCTCTTCGAAGCGTCTCACGACCCATATCTTCGATGAAACCCTGAATGACTCCCCCTCCGGTCCCTTCGCATGACCCACATTTTCCAATTCCCCCCTTTCCTCCGTGGGAAAGGGGGGCAAGGGGCAGGGCTTTCAATGCTCGGAAAAGGGTCTGAATACTTCGGCGTCGGGGTCGCTATCGGAATCGG
>CAYSBP010000381.1:0-3339 GCA_964429255.1 uncultured Planctomycetia bacterium | reverse complement strand
GGGTAGCGGGGTAGAGGAAAGATTCAAGGGGGGTTGAGATCCCGCGATTCCGACGCCGATGAACGGAGGGAGAATTGAAAAGCCCTGGGCCCAGGGGCACTCGGAATCCCCCGTCCCCCCGCGGCGCGCTGAACGCGCGCCTGGGGTAGAAGTCCTTAAATTGAACGCACCCACACAAAGGAGGTTGCCCTTCCGTCCGTGCCATTCTAGCCTGTCCCCTTGGTTGAACGGAGGTTCTCCATTTGAAAAACCAGAACTCGATCACGGATTGGACCGCGAAATGGATCTGGGCGGACGCCGCGGAGCGTCGCCCGCAGAACCAGACCGTGATTTTCCGCAAGGCCTTCAGGCTGGCCGGATTCACGGCGGCCACCTTGGCGATTACGGCCGACTCGCAGTATCGCCTCTTCATCAATGGCCGATGGATCGAAGACGGCCCGTGCCGCAGCTGGCCGAAGCACTTCCAATACGACGTGATGGACGTCACCCACCTCCTGAAACCGGGTCGCAACGTGATGGCGGTGGTGGCCTGCCACTACGGCTACAGCACCTTCCACAACGTTCCGCAGGAAGCGGGCATGCTGGCGCAGCTGGACGTCCTGCTCTGCGACGGCGGGACGCTCCGGGTCGGCAGCGACCGTTCCTGGCGCGCCCGCATCAGTCCGGCTCACCGGGCCGATACGGCTCGTCGCAGCATCCAGCAGAGCGCCACCGAATGGTACGACGCCACACGGGAAATTCCGGCCGCGGTCTGCCCGGAGACCGATGACCGCGACTGGCCGAAGGCCCGCGAATTCCGCACGGTCCGCAACGGACCTTGGAAGGATCTGCATCCGCGCGATGTCCGGTTCCTGACACGCGAACCCGTGTTTCCACAACGCCTGTTGGAGGCCAGCGTGGTCGGTTCGCCGGCGCACGGCGTCACCTTCGACCTCAAGCGCCTGTGCTACCCTCGGGATCTCACGGCCAATATCATCTCTTTTGCCGCGGTGATGGGCACGGTGATGGTCGCCGACCGGGCGCGTGAGATCCGCGTGGACTCGGATTGCGGAGGGTTCCGGATCGACTGCGGCGGCAAGGAGATTACCGACGGTGTATTGCGGCTCCAGACGGGCGAGAATCTGTTCGTCGTGCGGGTGCATAACGACTATGGGCACGGATGCTACGACCTGAGCCTGGCGTTTTCCGAGACGGACGGAATCGAGTGGCAGAATCCTTGTGCCGCTGAGGATCCGAATCCCTGGGCGCTGATCAATGTTGCCGAGGGATACATCCCCCCGTCCAACGCAGCCAATACGACGCATGACCCGGGGCCGGCGGAGTTCGGGCCGCGCGTGGCGGCGTTTGCCGGCTGCGCCGACAGCACGGCGTTCAAGGCGCTCGCGGCGGACCGCTACCGGCCGATCCCGCCGGAGGGGATGTTTCTCGCCAACAGCTACCTCCCGTTCCGCTTCCGGAACGTGCGGGGGGATGCCCGGTCTCTGGTCCAGGACGCCGCCGCCCTTCTGTCAGCCAGCCACGAATGGACCACGGTCCATCCCTCGCCGGCGGGCGACGTCGAGCTGTGTCTTGATTTCGGGCGGCAGGTGATGGGCTGGGTGGAGTTCGAACTTCAGGCCGCCGCCGGCACGATCGTGGATGTGAACCTCATCGAGTACCGGGTCGGCGACGAGCTCCAACACACCGGAGGGTGCCGCAACGGATTCCGCTACATCTGCAAGGAGGGTCTGAACACCTTCGCCTCGCAGGTCCGGCGGGCGGGGCGCTATCTGTTCCTGACCCTGCGCCACCCGACCGGTCCCGTGCGGATCCGCACGGTCTCGCTGGCGCTCGCCACCTATCCGGTCGAACGCCGTGGGGAGTTCCGCTGCTCCGATCCGCTGATGACGCGCATCTGGGAGATCAGCGCCTACACCTTGCGCCTCTGCATGGAGGACACCTACACGGACTGTCCGCTGTACGAGCAGACCCTGTGGGTCGGCGACGCGCGCAATGAATCCCTCTACAACAACATCTGTTTCGGCGCGGACGATCTCACGCTGCGCTGCCTGCGGCTGACGGCGCAGTCGCTGGACGACCTGCCGCTCCCCGCCTGCCAGGTGCCCAGCGGCTGGGACTGCATTCTCACCGCATGGAGCCTGCTGTGGGTGCAGAACGTCTGGGAATACTTCCAGGCCAGCGGGGACCGCGACGGGCTGGCCGAGCTCTATCCGGCGGTGCGGCGGAGCCTGAAAGTCCTTGAAACGCATTGCACCGCGCGCGGCGGCCTGCTTTCGATCCGGGCGTGGAACATGTTCGACTGGGCGCCGATCGACCAGACGCACGATACCGTCGTGCACAATTCGCTGTTCCTGGTCGGTGCGTTGGACGCCACGCGCGAGGCCGCCTCGGTCCTCGGCCATGCGGAAGACGTGGCCTGGATGGACGGCTGGCGTCAACGGCTCCGGAACGCCGTCATCGCCCTGTGGGATCCCGTCACATGCAGCTATCCTGACGCGATCCGCAACGACGGGACCGTCAGCCCCAGCGTCAGTCAGCACACCAGCGCGCTGGCCTTGCTGAACGATGTGTTGCCGGACGAAAAGGCCCGGGCCTGCGCACTCCGCAACCTGGCGTCTCCGCCTGAAGGAATGGTCAGGATCGGAAGTCCGTTCGCGCTCCAATACGTCATGGAGGCGCTGGAAAAGATCGGCGCGGCGCGGCTGGCCGTGGGAATGATCCGCGATCTGTGGCGCGATATGATTGACAGCGATGCCAGCACCTGTTGGGAGACCTTCCGCGGCCATGAATCCCGGATCCCGACCCGCAGCCACTGCCATGCGTGGTCGTCGGCTCCGGTGTATGTGTTCAACCGCAGCGTGCTGGGGATCCTGCCGGTGCAGCCCGGAGCGGCGGAGGTGGTCATCAGCCCCCATCCCTGCGACCTGGAGTGGGCCGAAGGGGCCAGCGCGTCGCCCCACGGTCCGTTGCGGGTCGGGTGGAAGGTCAGGAACAAGGAGCTGCACATCGCTGTGGACCTGCCCGCAGTGGTACGCTGGCGTGTGGTCCGCAATGCCGATTGGCAGGTGTACACCCGGGTGACGGTCAACGGCGAACCGTTTGCCGGATAGGGGGCCGCAGGGAGGGGCGGGGGGCATAAGCGTTAACCTACGAATTGGCTTTTGAGGAGCTTCTCCCGTCTACTCCCATACACCCCCACTTGGATTGGTTCCTGAAGCAGGCTCGGCGGCAGACGGGCAGGGGCAGGGGCAGGGACTGGCCTATCGTCTTGGATGAGCGTACGACCTCCATTGCCCTCAACATTGCCGAGGGTGCGGGTGAGTTCTCCCCAAAGGAAAA
>CAYSBP010000380.1:0-3350 GCA_964429255.1 uncultured Planctomycetia bacterium | reverse complement strand
GCTTCATCGACCGGGTCAACGAGGACAACCCCACGCCCGGGCTTGGCCGGATCGAGGCCACCAACCCTTGCGGCGAAATGCCTCTCCTCCCGAACGAGGCGTGCAACCTCGGCTCGATCAATCTTGCCGCGTTCGTCGAAGAGGGCGCCGGGGACCTGGATTGGGATTCTCTCGCCAACGCTGTGAAGCTGTCGGTTAGGTTCCTCGACGATGTGGTCGACCTGACCCATTATCCGACCGAACAGATCCGCTCGCGATCCCTGGGGAACCGCAAGATTGGTCTGGGCGTTATGGGTGTCGCCGACGCCCTGATCCTGCTGGGAATGCGTTATGACAGCGATGCGGCACTTGGATTCGCGTCAGGTGTCAGTCGCTTCATCCAGGATCACGCCCACAGTGCGAGCTCACAGCTAGCCGAGGAGCGCGGCAGCTTCCCCAACTGGGCAGGGAGCATTTGGGATTCGGAGCATAGCTCGCCCATGCGTAACGCGTCATGCACTACCATCGCGCCGACGGGCACGATTAGCATCATCGCCGGCTGCAGCAGCGGCATCGAGCCGATCTACAGTCTCGCCTATCGCCGAAACGCCCTGGAGGGTCAGGAGTTCATTCAGGTACACCCGCTCCTCGAGAGGATTGGTCGGCGCGATGGCTGGATGAACGACCGAGTCCGTGAGGCCCTGCTGGGGGGCGTTCCTGCAACCGACGTGTCCGGCATTCCTAAGGGCGTCGCCGAGCTCCTGGTGACCGCCCACGAGGTCACTCCGGACTGGCACGTGCTCATGCAATCGGCGTTTCAGGAGAACGTCGATAACGCCGTCTCCAAAACGGTCAATCTGCCGAATAGCGCCGGCGCTGCTGAGGTTGACAAGGTGTTTCGGACGGCTTTCGAACTTGGCTGCAAAGGGATCACCGTGTACCGCGATGGTTCACGGAGTGGTCAGACGCTTTCGACCCCCGTCGCCAATGGCACCAACGTTTCGAACAACGGGCCGACCCCCAGAACTCGTAGCCGTGTCACGAGTGGGCAAACGTTCAAGTTCCGCATGGGCTGCGGAACGCTTTTCGTCACGGTCAACCGAGATGAGACCGGGCTGTGCGAAGTGTTCGCTAATCTCGGCAAGGCTGGCGGATGCCCATCTCAGTCGGAGGCAACGTGTCGGGCGGTTTCCACGGCCCTGCGATCTGGCGTAAGCCCGAAGGAGCTGATCGAGCAGTTGCGCGGCATCCGGTGCCCGTCGACGGTGGTGGCACGGAAGAGCCACAACGGCATCGACGTCTTGTCCTGCCCGGATGCGATTGCCCGGGCGATCGAAGAGGCGTTGGGCGGATCTGCTAATCCGGAAGGTCCCGCCGAACAGGCTACAGGTCGATCGTGCCCATTCTGCGGTCAGCGTATGCGCCGCGAAGCTGGCTGCTTCGTGTGTGACAGCTGCCTCCATAACTCGTGTGGTTGAGCACCCCATGCCAAGCAAGAGAGCTAAGTCGAATAAGAACTGCAGGCACCACAACGCCGTGGAGCGAGGCTGCCTTCCGGGAGACGGCAACGATGGAGAGTCTACCGGGGAGGTCGGGGTACCTGGCCACAGCTCCACCTCCGGTTGCACCGCCACGCCGCTCACGATGGTCGATGGCCGCGATGAACTTGTGGATCAAGTGGAACTTGCGCAGAGACTCGGCGTGCATCCTCGCACCGTCCGCCGCTTGGTTGCACGCGGCGAACTGCCCAGGCCCTGCATGGGAGCCTCCGGTCGGCCGCGCTGGTTGTGGAGCTACGTAATCGAGTATTGCCGCAAGCGCCACAACCAGGAAGCCCATCTCGATAAGCGAACGCAACGCAAACTGGCGTAATCATCATGTCCACGCAGGTCGAGGCCCCAATCGTCGGACATCGATCCTGGGCGCCTCCCTTGCATCAGACGACGCGTCGACCAGGGAACGGGATGACCTTGAACGTGTCCGGTCCACGTGATCTCTGTGCGCCCGTTTCCTTGGGCTTGCCGCTCAGGCTCGCCGTGGCGCCGGCCAGCTCGTAGTCCCCGGTGTGCACGTAGTATCTGAAGGTCGTATTCACATCTTCGTGGCCGAGGATCTTCTGAACTAACGAGACGTTCGACGTTGATCGCGCCAGCCAGGTGGCAAACGTGTGGCGTAGGTTGTGTGGATTGACGTTGATGTCCTCGCTGTAGCATCGACCCATGTCGGCAAACTCGGAGGCAAGCTGCCGGACGTTGTATCGCGCTCCTGCACAGGTGACGAACAGCGGCCCACGCATCGGATTGCCGCGACTACGGAGATGGCATCGCGCCGCGGCGAGCGCAGCACGGTTAAGTGGCACCCAGCGTTGCTTGAGCCCCTTGCCCATGACGTAGAGAAGCTGCTCGTGGTCGTCGACGCGCAAATCCTCGATGCTCAGAGCACACAGTTCGCCATTGCGGATCCCGGTGTTGAGCAGGAACACCGCCAGCTGCCTTTTGCGCCGGACTTCATCCCAGCTCCGCGGCCCGCGCCCGCTCCGCGTCCGCCTGGCTTTGATGGACCACAGCCAGCGGCCGGCCTGTTCCCGCGTGAGGGGCGTCCCCTCCTTCTTGGTCACGAAGCGCGGACGCGTAACGCGGAGGATCGGATTCTCGGTGAGATACGTCTCGCGGACACACCACTCGAACAGGGCTGAGAGCGTCGCCAGATCATTGGCCACCGTCTTGCGTCCGGCCTCATGATCAAGTCGATAATCGCGCCAGCACACCAGGTCTTGCCGGCAGGCCAAGTCCGCGATCTGCTCGCACGGCAAACGCTTCTTCTCTCGCCAACGTACGTACTGCGAGACCACGCGTTGGGCGCGTTCCAACGATTGCGGTGCGTAGCTGAGTTCCTTCTCCCGCAGCCAGAGCCTGTAGATCTCTTGCCATTGGCCGTTCGGCAGATGGCGACCGGTCTTGACCGCCTCCTCCCAGGTCTCCAGCTCACGAAGCCTGGCCCTGGCGGCGGCCCGAACGCACCGGCCGAGGTAGAGGCTGCCTTCGGTCGTCTGGCCAGCTTGGGGGCCAGCGGTGACCACGAACTTCCAGTGGATCCGGTAGTACTTGCCCTTCTCTTTCGCGAGGCTCGCCATCGGACGCGCCCTTTCCGCGGGGCATCCCCGCCTGCAAAAGGTGCTCGGCGTCTTGGCCGCAAATCGAGCTTCCCGCTAGAAGAGCGGAGGGGAAGAGCTGTGGATTTCAGCCCGGAGGGGCTGTGATTTGTTCCGCGCCCGGAAACAGAGTACCCGATATAGTACCCGTATTGCCGTTTTCCGGCGCGCAAGTGCTTGTCAAATAAGTACTTACGAACTGGAGGCGGGGGGAATCGAA
>CAYSBP010000379.1:0-3367 GCA_964429255.1 uncultured Planctomycetia bacterium | reverse complement strand
GTGAGCGGTCGCGTGGCGTGATGTGGGCACGTGTACTCCCGCGCCGCTGCGGCTTACCGTGCTCGGCGAACTACCACTCCGCCAGGAACTCGTCAATCGGGACGCAGGTCAGTTCGGTCTCGGCGAGCGCCTGCTCAACGTTGTCCCGTTCGGCCGTCGCGCTCTGGGCCGTGCGGGCCGCCAAATGATTCACTAATATGGCCTGGAAACCGGTTACTTCGCCCCAGCGAACTCTTCCTGTCGAAGCGCTGCTTCGACCTGCACTTCCCACGTTCCGGCCACTTTTACTCCATACTCATTCAGTCCGCCGGTGGTGCGTGGCCCGTTCAAGTACGTTCCAATGGCACCTGATTTATTCTCGGGATTGTAGACTTTCTCATTCATGAAGTGAATCGCCAGTCCCGCCCGGTCCTTGTCCGAATTGTTGGCCCGCGTGCAATGCGGAGTGCCGTAGCAGAAGAACGCCGCACCTCCGGCCTTGAGTTCGATCGGTACCGACTTTGATTCGTCGGGATAGCAGCGAATGTGGTGGTCGCTCATGGGATCGCGCGAGTGTTCGAGTGGTTCATGCTGCAAGCCCGGGATAACGTTAATCGTACCATTGACTATGGTCGCGTCGTGCATGGCGATCCACATCGCGGTGCCCATCAAGGCATCGGGAATCTTGAAGTAGGCATTGTCCTGGTGCCAGTTGGTCCCCGCTCCATGCCGTGCCGGCTTTAAGAACACCTGGTCGAGATGGAGTACGAGTGGATCGCCGATCAATTTGGACACGTAATCCGTTATTTTGGGGTGAAACGGCAGCGCGCGCACCAGTTCGCTTTTGGGATACAGCGGGCAAATCTGCAGGTTTTCCTTTTGCTGGCTGGTCGTTTTTCCGTCACCGTCCGTGGCGACATTGCGAAAAGCACCCACTCGGCGCAAGCGGGCAAGGTCCGCTTGCAGCGCGGCGACTTCCCGAGCCGAGAAAAAGCTCTCCACAGCCAGATACCCCTGCGTTTTAAACTGTTGAATCTGGCGGTTTTGAAGTGACATGGCGAAAGCCTCCAAAGTCCTCTAAATGCACATTTTTGACAGTTGCCAAACTTCACGCCGAGGACTATACCCAATATCACATTGGTACTCCATGCACCGGATGACAATTTAGATGGCTGTTTTGACAAAATCGAAAGCAGGGCCTGCACGCCCCGTGATCGCTTCCCAGCCGTTGCTGCCCACGGAGTGCGTGAAGGACATCCTGGTTAGGGGAACCGGCTTCATATCTCGTAAAACTGGTATGATCGACCATTATTTTGATTGCCATGCGATTGGCTTTGTCGTTTCCGGCAGGGGCCTCTATCGGGTCAATTCGGGACCATGGATTGACGTCGGCCCGGGAACCATGTTCGCCGCCTATCCCGGGCCTCGCTTCCATTACGGACCCGAGGAACTCGACAAAGGTTCGACTTGGGACGAGTACTACATCACATTGAGCGGATCGGGGTTAAAACGCTGGGTGCAGGCCGGCTGGATTCCCGTGGAGGGGCGTGTGTATCCGCTGGCGCGCATGAACGAGCACGCCGAACGTTACCGAGAACTTCACCGCATCGTCTACCGCGGCAGTCCCGGAGACGCCGACCGCGCGGTCCTGCACGCCGAACGCCTGCTGATGGAAATGTATTACGCGCGGATGGACGGTTCGGCTCATACCGGACGGGCCGAAAACGCGGCCGCGCTGGAAACCATCCTGAGCCATTGCCAGCTACACTACGCCGAGGAAGTCGACTTCGAAGCTCTGGCCGCTGAACATGCCATGAGTTACAGTCTGCTCCGGCAGCGGGTGCGCTAGATTACCGGACTGCCTCCTGCGCAATACCTGCTGAAACTGCGCTGCTCGGCGGCGCGGTCCCTGCTGACGGATACCGATTTGAGTGTGAAAGAGATCGCCGAACGCACCGGACTGCCCGATCCATATCATTTCAGCCGGGTTTTCAAACGCCAGACGGGTTGCTCACCCCGTGAATACCGCGTACGCATGGCACCGTGGTCCAGAAAACATGCCTGAAACGGTCGAATACCGGCGCGCCCTCCTCCCTGCTCTGCTCATGCTGAGTTTCAGTGTCGCGTTCGTGGGCGTTGGCGTCTGGATGCTGTACGCCGTAGTGTTCCAAAACTCGGCCGACCCGCATGACAGCCTGGGCGTAGCGGCTACCAACCTGCACCACCACCATGAGGAACCATCAGAGCGTCGGGAATCGACTGCTGGAACCCAGGCCGGACGTCTGTCGCAGGAGCAGACCGGTTGAGTGTCGCCAGCAACTGGGCGGCCTGCTACGCGACCATCATCTGGGCGCCGCGTCATGATCGGCCCAGTTTTGGCACATTACGCGATCCACGATGTCTTGGAAGCGCCAAGTCCTTTTCGCACAAGAATTTAGCGCAATCATCTAAGACCGGCTGCATCGCGGAGCTTGAATTCACCATATGGCGCTCTCAGGTTATACACAAATCTCCATAACATCGGAATTCCGGTGTTATGTTAATCGACCCCTCGCGTCGCGTCAATAAATCGCACGAGATCCCTTGACGGCCCGCCTTGGTTGGCGGTAGCATCATGTTCTTGGAACGCATCCGCCGTCAAATGGAGATTTGTGTAGAATAACTAGTTCGGAGAATGAAATATGAACAAGACAGCCAAAGGGATCATAGGACTCTTACTATTGTGCCTCGTAATTATGGCGTTATGGTGTCGAGTGTTGCGCGAGCACATCAATAGTCTGAAAGACGAAATGCAGCGAACGCATCGGCGGCAAATGGAGACCGAAGGGCTATCGATAAACTATGCGGTGTTCGGCTGCTTAAGCACTATCGCCAGTGAGAGTACTACGGAGAGGAGGGACTGGATGTTCAAAGCAGAAATGCACAACGCTGCATCAAGCGTCTGCCAAATTCTGATGCAACTGCCGGATGATTCGCAGGATCTAAAGGTGGTGCGGGCTCTATATCGTGCTGGACAGAAGCCGTACGCGGGGGTGACCGAGCATCTCGAAGGCATGGATAGAGAATACGGAACCGACAGAGCCGTGAAGCTAAGAAACAAGCTCTCCGAACCACCGGCTGGTGGCGACGGGAAACCCGCGCCACAGCCGTGACGTTCGGCAGCAAGAGCATGAGGAGACAAGATGGGTGATATGATCATCGGCCCACCACCGGAGTCCCGCTGGGACCGGATTAAGGGAGCCTTCTCCAAAATACACCCGACAGTGTGGGCCGCCATTGTGGCCGGTGTGTTCGGCCTGCTCGGCCTCTGGCTTGGCTCACAACTTCAGTCGGGCAAACTGCAGTCCCGCGTTGAGGACTTGAAGGCTCAGGTCTCGGAGCGAGACAC
>CAYSBP010000378.1:0-3377 GCA_964429255.1 uncultured Planctomycetia bacterium | reverse complement strand
AACCCGACCACTATATGCGGCCATGACATCCGGTCAGCCCTTCAGCGGGAAGTAGATCGTATACGGCTCGTCTACGATCTCGTGCATGGGTTTGAATCGCATTCCCACCGGCTGCCCGAACGTTCGATATCCGGAAAGCCATTGTCCCCACTGTCGTTCGTTATCGGGGACTAGAATAGAATCGGGGACGCTCACATCGCCGTGAAGTGTGTGCTCCCGGTCGCAGAGTCCCGCGAGGACCATCGGGCCATCCAAAAACGCCACCGTGCTGGCTTCATCGGGAATGGCGCAGATGGAGAGCGTCTTGGGCAATTCCAGCCGGATCGTATCCTTGTGCCAAGTGCGCGATAACATGTGGAAGCCGGGCGGCTGCACAGCCACCGGGAACCGTTCGCCATTCACCAGCAGGGACGGCGTTTTTGTCACCCACCACGGGATCCGGACCTTCATGTCAAACTCGACGGGGGATTCACAAGTCACTCCCATGTTGACCGTCCAGCACTCCGGACGATGTCGCGTTCCGGCTGCGCTGGAATTGTCCACGGCTGAACCCGATGCCTGATGGTCGAGTTGCATTTCCAGCGTCACCATCCTCCCGTTGATCGAAGCCGTCAACTTGGATGGAATGAACTGGGAAACGACGATCTCGTTGCCTCTCCCATACCAAACGTAGGCATTATGGGCTGTATGCGCCTGTACCAGCGTGCCGTGGCAGCACCAGAAGTCGCACGTTGGGGATCCCCACACCTTCCGTCCGCCCGCCTCCAGCGGCAGGTAGTACGTGACCATGCCGGTGCTCGGGTGTTGCTGGGCGAGAATTCCGTTGTAGAGGTTGCGCTCAATGTAGTCGGCGTACTGCACTTCCCCTGACCAGCGGAACAGGAAATCCGCCAACCGAATCATGTTGTACACCGTGCAATGCTCCTGGTTCTTGTCGCCGCGGCGTGCCGCGAACTCGAACGGCGGAGTCCAGATCTCTCCGGATGTCTGGCCGCCGGTACAGAACGCTCCGCGGTGGGTCACCGCACATTGCCAGTACGCTTCGACGATTTTCCGCCAGCGCTCGTCGCCGGTGACTTCATAGGCGCGGGCCGCCCCGTGAATCTCGGGTATGGTCGTATTGGCGTGCATGTTCGTCAGGACGTCCTTGCCCTCCAGCAGCGGGTCGAACAGACGGGCTCGCGTATACCGCTCGATCAGATCCCGGTGCTCCTTCGCGCCCGTGACGCCAAACAGGTCAGCCCAGACCTCCAACATCCCTCCTGTTTCGACGTCCAGGATGTCGTCCATCTGCTGGCGCGAGAACTGCCCGGTCCATCGGTGAAACCATCGCGCCGCGTTCTCAAGTATTGTCAGCGCCTGCGCGCTGGACGTGTACTTGTACGCATCAAATAGGCCCATGAGCGTCTTATGAATCACATACTGCGGCGCCCATGTCGCCTTCCCCTGTGCCGTCCAGTGCAGGTACTTCTCGGGGATCGAAAAGACCCATTCGCCGCCATTCTTCTCCTGACACTTGCCAAGCGTACTCAAGATCTGGGCGATCTTCATCTTCAGTTCCGCGTCGCCATTGGTGGCAACAATCCGGGAAGCGGCCGAGAGCCAGTGGCCGAGGAAATGTCCCCGCACTTGGCATGTGGGCGATTCCCATCCCCAATGCCGATCGTCCCCCGCCCCCGTTGCACCGTGCATGACGACGCGATACTGCCCCGCCCCTCCCAATGCGGCCTCGAAAAGATGATTCTGAAGCAGGTTGTCCACCTTAAGACTCGTCAGGTAGTCGCGATTCAGCGCGAACCGCTGCTGGAAGAGGCCCGGGTTGAGTTGCACATCGCCCGGAGCAAAACCGCAATACGCATTTTTCATTTGTGCATTTCCTTCATGTGAAGTTCAACGTGACCTGAATGCTGGCTTTTGCCTCCAAGACGGAAGTGAGCCCCTCCGACTTCAGGCCCGCATGTATGCGGGGTGCAGCCGATGGCAACCACCGCAATCAACCCGGCCACCATAATCCGTGTCGTCATATTCTCGATCCCCAACGTTGCCGTTCTCGCGCGGCTACCAGCCGTCGCGAGCAACGGCTGGTTCGGGATTTCAATGGTTCTCGATCTCTTCTCGGGCGATTTGAACCCAGCGCGCCAACCGTTCTGGCTCGTTGTTTAGTGTATGCACGTCCTTCATGATCAATTCAATTCGGCAATCGCGGGCCAAGTTCAAAGTCTGCCTGATATCATCTCGGATCGCGGCGTCGTCAAATCGGCTCGTGCTGATAAGCGTTGGACTGGGCTTGCGTGAGAACACGTAGTCGCGCCCGAGCGCCTCAGCCATGAATCGCTGATCGGCCCAGGGCGACACCGAGACACGCGCCAGATTGGGCAGCCGCTTGAGTATGTGCCACCGATTGTTCACCGGCTCGCAGCAGCCGTAGTAAGTCCTTCCGAATCGCTCCGCGATGCTCGAGTGGTAAGGAAAGATGAACTCCTCGAACAGTTCCGGTCCAACGCCAACCGTTTCCTGGGACTCCAGCAGAACCCATAGGTCCTGCTCCCGAACCGGCGCGGTCATTGGCCGCGTGATATCCTTCGGTAACTCGGCCGTGTACCCCATGGAGCCCGATCCGATGTAGTCGTTCTCGTTGTTGAGCGAGTAAAGCCTCTGCCCTTCAAGCCAGCGAGAGAACGCGAGATTGTCGTCGCGCAGAAAGGCCATCAAGCGGTGCAACCCTTCCGGATTGTCATACATCGCGAGCATGAGCCCTTCCAGTCCGATCAGGTCGATTGCCTGAATCGTCAGGCCCATTGTCCAGTAGTGCCCGCCCCGCATTCGAACGGGCAGAATCCCGGCAAACACGTTTTCCATGCGCTGCCGTTCTGCCAGCGTGGCATCGCGGTCCACGCAGAAGGTGCGCGGGCGAAGTTTGCCAAAATCCCCATCGAGGTCTTTGATGGGTGGATCCCATGACCGGGAGCCCATGTGCTCTGCATCGCCACCTTGATGAACGACAGGCTCCACCCCGAAGTGGCTCGCCCTCACTTGCCAGCCGACATTCATCACGGGCTCCACGACGTGATCATCCCGCAGTTCCTCGAACAATAGGGCCTCCGCGCGCAAGGCGGTCTCCATGCCGCGAGCCCACTCGCCCCGGCACTCCAGGCGATCGACCGTGAACGGTTTTCGCGGGTCTCGGATCCCGCCATGTTCGGCGAGCACCATGACACGGCTCTCTTTACCCGAGTCCAACGCCAGCCACGCCGTGCGCCGTTCTGCGTTTATCGGGTCAGAGGCGATTTCGGCTTTCCGCTCCGCCAATCGCCGAAGAACTTCCTTGTCGTGTGCCAGTATGCTGGTTGCGGCATCCATAATCGTATTTCCATTTC
>CAYSBP010000377.1:0-3392 GCA_964429255.1 uncultured Planctomycetia bacterium | reverse complement strand
TGGCCAGAACTTCCCGGACGCCCAGCCCCGGCGCCGTCGGCAGGAGCAACTTCGCACTGCGATCGAACCGCACGCCACGGTACGGGTCGCGCTTCAGCAGCAGCCCCCCGTCGAGGTCGGCGTAGTCGACCAGCGGTGAGAGGTGCGCGGCGGCGGTGACGAGTACGCTCGACTCGATCATGCAGCCGAGCATGATCTTGAATCCGCAGGCGCGGGCCGTTTCGATCATCCGGCGTGCCGGGCGCAGGCCTCCGCACTTGACCAACTTGATGTTGATCGCCTTTACGCAGCCGCGCAGCGGCGGCAGGTCACAGGGTGTCAGCGAGGACTCGTCGGCCATCAGTGGCAGGCCGATGCGTTCCTGGATGCGTCTCAGCGCCGCGTTGCGACCGGGAGCGACAGGCTGTTCGATGAACTCGACGCCCAGTTTCTCAAGCACGCGCGCTTTGGCGATGGATTCCTTGACGGTCCACCCGCAGTTGGCGTCGACGCGGAGCGTCTTCGTGGGGCAGAGGCGGCGGACTTCGCGGAGGATTTCCAGGTCGTCCTGGCGGCCCATCTTGATCTTGAGGATGGGGTACTTCACGGCCTCGGCGACCTTGGTTCGCACCATCGCCATGGTATCGATGCCGATGGTGAAGCTGGTGCATGGCGTGCGGGAGGGGTCGAGGCCCCAGTACTTCCAGAGCGGCAGTCCGAGTTGCTGCCCCAGCAGGTCATGCAGCGCGATATCGATGGCGGCGCGCGCGGCGGGATCGTCCGGGGCGCGGCGTTCCAGTTCAGTACCGAGGTGCTCGATATCGAACGGATCGGCGTCTTTCAGCAGCGGGGCGAGGCGCTGAATCGTGCTGAGGCACCCTTCCTGGGATTGGCCGTAGTAGCCTTTCGGCGCCGCTTCACCGAGGCCGGTCCGTGCCCCGGCCTTCAGGTGGACGAGGACGTTTTTCGCAACGGCCTCCGAGTGGCGCGCGATGGTGAAGGTATGACGCAGTGGAAGGTTCAGCGGCGAAGCGTGCAGACGCATGAGGGAACTCCGTTCGCGTGAAGGACGAGCGAGGATTCTAATGGACGGGAGGTCGGGCGCCACTGGAGGTATCCATCCCGCCCGTTCATCCGTGAAGATGGTTGCGCATCACGTCAGGGGGCATGCCCATGGTGCCCTTGTCCGTGTTTGCCGTCGAGTTCCGCACGTTTGGATTCATGCCGGCTGCGTGGTGGCGGAATCGCGTACCTGCCATAGAATGCCTCTATGTGTGGATTCGTAGGCATGGTGCGCTGGAGCGGACTCGCCCCGGGCGAAGCGGGCCGGATCGCAGGCGCGAACCGGACACTGGCTCATCGCGGCCCTGACAGCGCGGGGCTCTGGCAGGACGCCCACTGTGCGCTGGCCTTCAGTCGCCTGAAGGTCATCGATCTTTCTCCCGCCGGCGATCAGCCGATGGCCAACGAGGACGGCTCGCTGCAGATCGTCTTCAACGGCGAGATCTACAACTTCCGGGCGTTGCGCGAACTGTTGCAGCAGGCCGGCCATACGTTCCGCTCCAAGACCGACACCGAAGTCATCCTGCACGGCTACGAGCAGTGGGGGCTGGAGGAACTGCTGCCGAAGTTGCGCGGAATGTTCGCCTTTGCGCTCTGGGATGCCGCACGCCGCCGGTTGGTCCTGGCGCGCGACCCGATGGGCGTGAAGCCGCTGTACGTTGCCGAGCGTGAGGACGCGTTGGTGTTCGCCAGCGAACCGAAGGCGCTCTTTGCCAGCGGCCTCGTGACGCCGGAACTGGACGCGGTCGCGATGCATGAAGCACTGACGTACCGCTACGTCCCGGCGCCGCGCAGTGGCTTCAAGGACGTCGAGAAGCTGCCACCGGGCAACGCGGCGATTGCCGAACTCGGCGGATTGGTCTATCGGCCATGGTGGCGGCTCACGGCCGCGGACGGCGCACCAGGACCCGAGCGCATCGGTGAAGCGTTGCAGACGTCCGTTGCGTCGCGCCTGATCGCCGACGTGCCGCTGGGCGCGTGGCTTTCCGGCGGGATCGACTCGGGGCTGATCGCGTCCTTCATGCGCGAACGCGGCGACGTGAACTCGTTTGCCGCCGGCTTTGCACAGGCCGAGTGGGACGAGCGGGATCTGGCGCGCGCCAGCGCAAGGCAACTGGGCACGAAGCACGCCGATTTCGAGCTCCCGGCGGATGTCTTCCGGTTGCTACCGCAGATCGTCTGGCATTGCGACGAACCGTTCTTCGACAGTTCCTGTCTGCCGACGTTCGTGCTTTCACAGGAAACAAAGAAGCATGTCACGGTGGTCCTGAGTGGCGACGGTGGCGACGAGGCGTTCGCCGGCTACGAACGCTACATCGGGATGCAACAGTACGCGCGCTGGCGCACATGGCCCGGTTTCCTGCGCGCCGCCATCGTGGCGGTCTTGGGCGGCCGCAACGGCACGCACTCGCGCCAGGGCTGGGACCGGATCGTCCGCTGGCTGGAACGCTGCCGCGCGATGGAGGGACAGGGGTTCCATCCGTACATTGCCGCGATGGATCTCTTCAGCCAGGAGCAGATCCGTGCGCTCTACGCCGATGGCCTGACGGAAGAACTGGACGGTGTGGATGCCCGCGATTACCTGGGCGGCGCGTTGCGGCGCACCGCGCAGGACGCCGGCCTGGCGACGGGCGCCGGCCTCTACCCCGCCACGCCGACGGTGCTGCAGCGGACCGATTGGACGACGTACCTGCCCGGCGACGTGCTCCACAAAGTAGACCGCATGTCGATGGCGCACGGGCTGGAAGTGCGCAGCCCGTTCCTGGACTGCGCGCTGATCCCGCTGGCCGCCGCGCTGCCGGACGCCGTCAAGTTGCCGGGCCGCGTGACCAAGCCCGTTCTGCGCCAGCTGGCCCGCAACCGCCTGCCGGCCGACGTGCTGAAGGCGCGCAAACGCGGCTTCGGCGTGCCGCTGGACGACTGGTTCCGTGGCCCGTTGCAGAAGATGGCCCTGGAGGTCTTCGCGCAGTCGCGGTTGGTCTCGTCGAAACGATTCAAACCGCGCTACTGGGACGTGCTCTGGAACGAACATCAGGCGCGCCGGGCGCAGCACGGCGAGCGGCTCTACGCGCTGCTGGCGCTGGAACTGTGGTACGCGCAGTTCCTGTCCGGAACGCCGGCCGCTGAGCGACCTGCGCCGCTGGAGTAGTGGTCCCATGGACACCGCGGCTCTATGCGGTGTCCGTGGACTGACTGAGAATGGGATTCCAGACCACGGATACGCACACGGATTTCAGGGACTGGGACCAAGGACCTGGTTCGTGGTGCGCCGAAGGCCACATGAACAGTTGGAATGCCGATTGGCACATCATCGGCGAGAAGGGCTCGATCCGCTGGGATGAAGGCGCCCA
>CAYSBP010000376.1:0-3395 GCA_964429255.1 uncultured Planctomycetia bacterium | reverse complement strand
TCATAGCACGAAACAGCACCCTCGCACGACGAAAAAAGACGAGACGACACCCCCCCATCGGCTCTCGTCGCCGTGATTGCCCACCCGTATTCCGTCGAGGCTCCAGACCGCGGAAGATCGTCGAGCAAATCACGCTTGCCCCCGCGCTCAGCCCTGACGCATGAGACAGGAAACCAGCCATTAGCCGGGGTTTTCGAGGAAACGTGAAGAAACTTTTTCGCAAGAAAGGAGTAGACAGCAGAAAACGCATATGGCACGTTAGCGTGGGTTTGAGGATGCAAGGAGGACTACCACGCTATGAGTATGCGGGAGAAGGTGTCGAAGGGCATTGTCGGATGCGGGCGAAAGATAACCGCGCAAGAGATTGAATCTGCCCGAGAAACGGTCAGGCTATGCGGCGGGTTAAGCCGCAGGGAATTGGCCGAGACGATTTGCGAGCACTGGGGCTGGGTAACGGCATCAGGATCGCTCAAACGGACGGCATGTCTGAATGTGCTGGAGGATCTGGAGAGGAAGGGGGAACTCCATCTGCCGCCAAAGCAGAAGAAACCCAGCACGGAATGCGTGCGTGGGGCTCGGCACACGAAGCGAACGGCCGCTCCGGATGAGGTGCTTATCGGCAAGCTGGCGGATGTAAGCCCGGTTCGGCTTGAGATGGTGGAAGGCCGAGATCGAGCCAAGCTGTGGAACGAATATCTCGACCGCCATCACTACCTGGGGTACCGCAAGCCATTCGGCTGCACCATCCGTTACTTCATCGTCTGCGATAGAGGATTGCTGGGCTGCGCGTTGGTGGCCGGAGCCGCGCGAGCGCTCAAGGCCCGCGATGAATGGATCGGCTGGAGTAGAGCGCGACGTCAACAAAACCTGCCATGGGTGATCAACAACACGCGCTTCCTGATATTTCCTTGGGTGGAGGTACGGTGCCTTGCGAGCCATGTGCTCGGACAACTGGCGAGGCGTGTGCGCTCGGACTGGGAGCATCGCTGGGGCTATGAGCCGCTACTGCTGGAGACGTTTGTCGATCCGGCCGAATATTCGGGCACCTGTTATCGGGCCGCCGGCTGGATCGAACTGGGGCAGACCACGGGCCAGGGGTTGCGCCGGAAGGGATGTGCCTATACCACCACCCCGAAACGGATCTACGTCAAGCCGCTTTCCAAGGATTTCCGGGAGCGGTTGTGTGCGGGGGCCTTGCAGGGAAAGGTGGCGCCATGAGCAAGCGCAGCCGCCGCCCCGGTCGAGAAGCCATCAAGGAGCAGAGGAAAGCCCGCAAACACGCTCAACAAGAACTACGCCACAGGCAGAAGGCCGCCGGATTGATCCTGCCTGCGTCTGCGACCATTTCCAACCGCACCTGTGCTCAAAAGAGCGAGGCGGAAGAAAGGTCGGCGCGTTTGGACGCCGTGAGTCAACAGATCAAAACCTATCGCTCTCAGTTGCCGATTCTGTTGCAGCGCCTGGCGAAGATTACGGATCCGAGAAACCCCAAGAAGATCAAGCACAAGCTGACGGTGCTGCTGATCTACGGGATTCTATGTTTTGCCTTTCAGATGGCCTCGCGGCGGGAAGCAACCCGTGAGATGACCCGCCCGATGTTCATGGCCAATCTGCGCAGACTCTTTCCTGAACTCGAGGGGCTGCCGCATCATGACACGCTTGCACGGATCCTGGAGCAGATCGATGTCAGCGAGATTGAACAGGCGCATCTGGATATGATCCGGCATTTGATTCGCGGCAAGAAGTTTCTGAGCTACCTGATAGCAGGCTGTTATCCCATCGCCGTAGACGGCACCCAGAAGTTCAAGCGGTCCTCTCTCTGGGATGAAGAATGCCTGGAACGGAAAGTCAGAACCAAGAAGAAGGACGAAGAAGATACAGAGGAGCCGGAGGAGACAAAGCAATATTACGTCTACGTCCTGGAAGCGAACCTGGCGTTTCGCAACGGAATGGTCATTCCGTTGCTCAGCGAGGTGTTGAGCTATACGGAAGGGGACAACGAGAAGAACAAGCAGGACTGCGAACAAAGAGCCTTCAAGCGGCTGGCCGAACGCCTCAAGAAGTCCTTTTCGCACCTTCCGATCATGGTTTTGCTCGATGGACTCTATCCCAACGGCCCCGTTATGGAGATCTGCCGCAAGAACAACTGGGACTTCATGATCGTCCTGCAGGATGACTCGTTGCCGTCGGTATGGGAAGAAATTAAGGAATTGCAGCCTCTACAGAAAGAGAACCGGCTCCGTCGAACATGGGGAAACAGGACGCAGATTTTCCGGTGGGTCAGCGACATCGATTACCGCTATGTCTGCCCGACAACCAGGAAAGAGAAGCAGCAACTGGTGCATGTGGTTATCTGCGAAGAAAGCTGGGAGGAAATCGCACCCGATTCTACAGAGGTGGTGACCAAGACATCACGACATGTGTGGATATCATCCGAACCCTTGCACAAGCGTACTGTACATGAACGTTGCAACCTGGGCGCGCGGCACCGATGGGGCATTGAATCCGGCATTCTGATCGAGAAACATCAGGGCTACGAATATGAGCATTGTTTCTCGTATGAGTGGAAGGCCATGCGGGGCTATCACTATCTGATGCGGTTGGGCCATGCGCTCAATGTGCTGGCCCGCCATTCTTATGCGCTGGCAAAATATGTTCGCGATCTGGGCGTGCGAGGTCTCATCGCCTTCGTGCGAAACACCATCGCCGGCCCGTGGATTGCCGCCGAGGATCTACGGCAGATCGCCGCCGGGACCTGTCAACTCAGACTGGAATGACCTTCGGGCACGGGAGTTCCCCCGCCATCGTGCTAATCGTCACTCAGTCATCCTGAGCACGCAAGAGAACTGTCTTGCCCAGGCTTTTCGCCATCCATCTTGGCGGCGGCCACCCCGGAGGCCGCCCAATTCTTGCCATGCAAGTCGCTGCTATGGTACTTTCAGCACCGGTCGGGCGCGTGTCCGGCCAGCGACGAGGCCAAAACTGGCTCATGCGTCAGCACTGACCTGAAGGCCGCGCTGGATGTTCTGGGGACCGACGGCTATCGATACTATCTCAGACACAGGACCGAAGCGGTCAACGCACTGATGACCGCGTCGCTGTCGGCCGACGAAGCCGACTTCCACCTCTTCAGCACGAACTTCTGCCTGCCGAACGCTTCGTCCGAGCTTGTTCCGATCACTTCGGCGGGCAAACGACTGCGGACATCGCTGCTGTCCGCCATTCGAGACGACGGCAAGGGAGTGATACTCTTGGAGGGGCGATCGGCATCCACGAATAGCCTTATTCTTGAGGTGCGTAGGACAGGGGAGGGGGTCGTGTTCTCGACCGAATTGACCGTGAGTCTTTCCCCTGTCAACGATATGTTCCGCTGTTTGAATCTCAGAGATGTTGCC
>CAYSBP010000375.1:1705-3396 GCA_964429255.1 uncultured Planctomycetia bacterium | reverse complement strand
ACGCCTTTTGTTCCGCGCCTCGATCACGCTCAAAACCCCTCCCAGCCCACCTCCCAGTTCAAATGTGACGGACCACTGGGCTTCCTCGTACGCGCTGAGGGTCGCAGAACAAGTTCGAAATGCAGTGGAATGGCCGAATGGATATACGCTCAGGCTCTATTTCAGGAAGATGATCATAGCGAGCACCGCGAGGAGCACACCGATGGCCACCCCAATCACCGAGACCATCACCACCGACGGGCTCTCCCCCGCACCAGCCATCGCGTGCCCGTGCGGCGAACTCTGACGTTGATGTGAACCGGACACCTTGCTTGGTTCGCCCGGCACCGCACGATTCAAACCAGACCGCCGCACCACCGTCGTGTTTGGCGTATCCAGCTTCCTGCCCGGGGTGGAACGTGTCGGAGGTGGTGTCTTGCGGCTGGCCACAGCCGCTCCTCGAACCCCCGAACGCGCTGCGGGCGGTTGGGCCTGCACAACCTTGTCCCTACATTCCTTACAGAAAGGCTGATCGCCGATCCGGACGGCCTGACCCGTGTCAAAGGCATGCTCCGTTAGCTTCGTCCGGCAACTTTCACAATACTCAATGTGCATGGTCCGACACCCTTCCGGTATAGGCGGGAGGACACGCCCACTCACTCCCCACGTATAATGACGTAAGAGAACGCTATCGTCGTTCATTTTCCTGAAATTCAATGGCAATTTTGTATTAAATTCGGGCTCTGCACGTGCAGCACTTGTGCAGCCACCTCCAGCACGGCGGGCGTCTGGCCCAGTGTTTCGCCGTCGGCACAGATCCACTCAGGTGCATCGGGAGTCTCGAGTTCCAGACGTTTGGTCTGGAAAACCGTTACCGCAGGATGGTCTACGTGACGCCCGCTGAAGACGCGCGGCAATATCCCTAACACCGTCCGTTTCGGGACCTCTCTGACGATGCATACGTGGAAGAGGCCATCGTCCAGTTTCGCGCCTGGTGCAATTTGCATTGCACCACCATAAAAAGGGGTGTTCCCAGTAGCGATCAGGAGAATACGCTCATCCAACTCCCCGAAATCGCCCCGCACACGAACTCGAGGACACTCGTATTTCGACAGAACACGGATGACGCCGTACAGGTACGCGGCCGTGCCCTTGATGGGCAGTCTGTGCTGCTCTACGAAGCGACTCACCGCCGAGTCGAATCCCATCGTGGCGACCGTGCAGAAGTACCGCGGTTCGCCCAGTTGCCCCGACGCCGCACGGAACCGATACATACCCAGATCGATGGTGCGTCGGCGATTGCACATCAGATTCGCAGCCAGACGCTCGACCCGATCCTTGGCCGTCACGCCCACCGCGCGCGCCAGATCGTTGCAGCGACCCACAGGGACGAAGCCCAACGCGCAATCCGTGCCGGCTAACGATGACGCGATTTCCTGGAGCGTCCCATCGCCTCCACAACCGGCCACCACACGCGCACCGTTCGCAACGGCCTCGGCGGCCAGCCGTTTCGCATCGCCGGTACCATGGGTGAAGGCCACCTCGGCCGCATGCCCCGCACGGCGCACCACAGCCGCCACCTGATCGGCCAACAACCGCGCCTTGCCGCGCCCCGCGACCGGGTTTGTGACGATCACCATCTCGACACTGGACATGTACGGAAAGCTACTGCGGAAAGCCAGCCAGCGAAAGAGAAAAGCAGGTTACTCGGC
>CAYSBP010000375.1:0-1605 GCA_964429255.1 uncultured Planctomycetia bacterium | reverse complement strand
CGCAGCCTCAATACTGGTTTCGCCAGCCTGAACGATGGGAAGTGAAGAAAGAAGAAAAGAACTCAGGAGGAACGGGGCGAGGTACCTCATGGCCCTGCACTCCCTGGAACGGCAACTCTCAGACGCAGCATTTGGCGGGCTCGACGGGGCTCGAACCCGCAACCACCGGATCGACAGTCCGGTACTCTAAACCAATTGAGCTACGAGCCCGCCTCTACTGCGGCCGGTGATGATATTGGAAAAGACGAGGTTTGCAAGCGCATCCCCGCTTGCACTGTACCACTCGCCGCATTATTTAGATCCTCATGAGCGAAGCTGAAAGAAAAGACGATCCCATCCAGACAAGTCCCCCGCTCGATGCCGGGTCCGAGATCACCTCGACCGCCATGGCGCCAGGACTTCAACAGGAACCGGTTCGCAACAATCCGGGTGCTGCAGTAGTGGCCGCGCTTCTGGGCGAGTGGCGTGCCTGCCGGGGAGCCGCGAGGGCACTGGCCCGGCAAGGCGCACGCGTACGGATTCTCTGCGCCGATGCAGCTGAAGCAGACGCAATCCGAGACGGACTTCGCCAGAGTCCCGATCCGTTGAGCGCCGAGCAACTCGCGCTCGTCACGTTCCCTTGCGGCCGCGTCGACTCCAACAGCGATCTCGGGAACCTCCTGGAAGGCGCCACTGGTGTTGCGATGCTCTCACCCGTCGGCCCGGAAGGCCGAACTTGGCGTGCCGCCTCTCACATCGAAGATGTACGATCCGTGATCGAGTCCGTCTCGAACCGACGTATCCCGCGACTCGTCTACCTCTCTTCGTTGAACGCCTCGCCCCAACTTCCGGTCCGATGTCTCCGTGAGGCTGCCGAGGCCGAAGGGCTGATCGAAAAGGCCGGTTGCCTCGATCTCCTGCTCCGAACCGGCCCTGTGATCGGACGTGGCGATCCGTGGCTCACGGCCATCGTACGCAGTGCCAGTGCCGCGAATCCTTTCACGGTGGTCCGCGGGTATGGCGACACGCCCTTCCAACCCATCCATGAAGACGACCTCGGCGCCTGCATCGCCCGCTGTTTCCTGGCACCCGCCTACGACCTGCATGCCGGCGTCTACTCGCTCTGCAGCACCCCACCCACCAGCTTGGTCGACCTACTCGAACGCTCCGCCAAGCATCTGTCCCGCGGGTCCAAGGTGCGCATCCATGTCCCGCTGTTCGTCCTCGCGCTGGGGTCCAAACTCCGCCGCTTGTCCGACCGCGGCCGCGCATGGGAATCGGCCGACCGTTTCGGGCTCCTGCGCTGCGGACTGCAGGCCGAACGAAGCGACATGGAATCCCTCATGGGCCCAGCGTGCTCCACGCGTCCGTTGGCCAACGCACTGGATGAGGCCGTAGCGGCCTGGGGGTCGGTTAGCAGTCCGTTGATCAACCTCTCTCCACAGACCCACCGCGGGAAGAGGAGGTAACAACAGCCCGTTTCAGCGGACGGTCAGGCCTCTTGAGGCTTCAGATACGCACACCACTCGTCCATCCTGCCGGTCCTGTCAGAAAAGCAACCCGCATATCATGTCTCCCCTTCACTTGCTCTTCCGCGTGCGGCGCGGAGTACCACCGCACGTCTGG
>CAYSBP010000374.1:1594-3400 GCA_964429255.1 uncultured Planctomycetia bacterium | reverse complement strand
CCGCCATGAAGACCGCCGGACATTTTGCGGTCATACATGTCCTCCATGCAGTAGTAGAGGTCATTCTCCCAGCCGCCGCCCATGCCGCCGCTCTGGGCGGTCGCGTCGCTGAACTTGCCGAACTTCACCAGTCGCGCTTCGGTGATCCGGCCGCCATTGCCCGTGTTGGAGCCGTTGAAGAACTCGTGTTCGCGTCCGTCGCTCTGGTGCCAGTTGGGCTTCATCCACATCCGGATCATCGCGCGGCGCCCGTTGCTGGGGTTCTTGTCCGCCTGACCGCCGGTGCCCGGGACGTAGTTGAAGAGCCAGTTGTTGTCGAGTTCGTATTTCAGCGTCGCGTCCTTGCCGGACGCCCCGACGTTGCCCAGGTAGACGCCTTCCGGGCGCAGATCACCCATCCGGCAGGTGACGTTGTGCCAGAACTTGCTGGCGCTCAGCGGGGAAATGGTGAGTCCCGTACTCGGGAACGTGTCCTTGGGATCGGGATCGAAATCCACTTCGGTGTCGTTCAGCAGGCCCAGCAGCCCGATGGTGTCGAGCACACGCACCTTATGGTTGCCGGGCGTCTTGGCCTGCTCGCGTCCGCTGCCCAGCGCGATGGCGGCATCCAGATCGCCGTCGAAGCTGGCCAGGAAGGTGTCGTTCTTGAATGCGCCATGGAACTCGATGTATTCGTCGGCCTGGCCGGGTTTCTTCTGGGAACGAACGCATTCGCTGGTGTTGGTCGCCAGGGCGATCTGGCCATCGTAACGGGCCGGGAGCACCCGGTTCGCGACGACGTCCGGTGTGCCGCGCGTCACCTTCTGGTTCCCGAAGGCGTCGTAGTACTCCTTGGAGACCAGGTCATCGGAGGTTGTGGTCAAGGTGTAGGTGAGCGGGACCAGCGGTTCGGGCCAGGTGTCCAAGGCCAGCCGGTAGAAGGGAATAGTGGGGTCTGCGGTGGTTGGTCCCGTGTTGCGCGCATCCCGCGTGATGCGGCCGGTCCGGTTGAGCCGGTGGCAGTAGCAGGTGCAGCCCACGCCGCATTGAGGTTGGCCGCCCGCTCCGTTGCCGTTGTTCAGACTGTTGCAATTGCATTTGTAGTTGCTGGTGTTCTGCCCGTTGTCGTTATTGTTGCCGTTGTTGCCGTTGTTCTTCGTGTCGGTGAGCAGGCTGTTCTGATCCTCGCATCTCGATATATAGCCGCGCACGAACTGAGCCTGTGTCGTCTCCCGCCAGACGTCGAAGGCTTGGACCAGCACTTCGTACTTGCGTTCCGCCAGGAGGCCGAACGGTCCGACGACTGCTCCGGTGGAGGAGACCTTGTAGCGTCCGCTGGAGTTGAAGCAGAATTCGGTCGTCGAGCGGTTCAGGTCGGTCTTGTCGATCATTTCATCGGCCTTGTAACGCATGCTCCGCGTCACATAGGCGCCCCTATTCTTGCCGAGGCTGTTGACCAGCGTCGAATTCCAGACGCCGGTGCTTACCCACGTCGGCAGGTGTTCGTCGGTCTCATGCAGCATGACGGGTTCCATCTCGGTGAAGTTCCGCCCGTACCGGTCGATCCATTCGATGTTCGGGTTGAATTTGAGGATGTCGGCGTTGCTGTTGAAGTTGGCCATGATCAGACGCGCCACGGACACCTTGAAGGCTTCGTCGCGCCCATCGTCCCAGGGCTTGATGATGCGGAAGTAGATGTCGTCCCAGGTATTGAACGGCCCGCGTGCGTAGCCGGTTATCGGATCGATGCCCAGCAGGTTGCCCGCCCAGTCCTTTTGCTGTCGCGCGTAGATGATCCGGAAGGCCAGTTCATGCGCGACGTTCAGT
>CAYSBP010000374.1:0-1494 GCA_964429255.1 uncultured Planctomycetia bacterium | reverse complement strand
GCTCCAGGAGCGCGTCTTCGCGTGCGAGAATCAGATAGGAGCTGATCGGCCCAGGCAGTACGGTCAGGCCCTCCTCGTTCCGGATGGCGATCCAGTCCGCGCCGTTGGTTGCGATCCGCCGCAACTGGCCCGCCCCGTGGCCGTTGACGATGGAAACATAGGATCCGCGCAACGAACCGCGCTCGTTCCGCGGATCGTTGACCGGGTCATCGGCCACCCAGCTTTTGTCGCGGTCTATCAGGACCTGACAGAGAACGTCGGATTCCACCGCGCCCGTGACGATGTTGCGCACGTTGAAGGACGAGGTGCTTACGGCGGCCCATTCGAACTTTCCAACGCCCACCGCGTTCGTGTCCACCCACGAATCGAGCGTGATGTGTTCCTTGAGCACTGCGAATTTGATATCGACTTCCATCTGTTCCAGGGGATCGTCCAGGATTCCATTGCCGTTCCGATCCACGAAGGTCAATCCATCGCGGACCTCGTCGAACGTGTGGAATCGGCCGTTGCGCGCGCGATAACCGGCGATGGCATAGCCATCTCCATAGATCGCCTCGCCATTGGCATCCACCAGTGGCCGGCCGTCTGAATCGAGCCGGAAGTTGCAATCCCGTGTATCCGCCGTGTCGTCCGTGTTGGACAACGTATCATAATAGCCCGATGGTGCCCCGTGCGTGAACCAGACCCGGGGTTGCAGCGCGTCCTCATCGGCCGCTTTCAACGGCGGGCCGATCGCGCGGCAGAGATTGTCCAGCACGACGGCCAGGTTGTCGCCCGCGTTGACATTGATCTTTCCAGAAGTGTCGTAAATCTCCAGGAGGTATCGGTCACTGTTTTCAAAAACGGAGCTGCCCAACGCGCGCGTGTACGGAAGAGGCTTGTTCGCCGAGTCCTTGGCATGGAGCGAAATGCGCGTGGCCAGACCGTTAAGGTAATTGACCGTGTGCCATGGATCGCCCGCGTCCTCGGTCTTTACGTAGACCTGTTCCCGCAGGCGGGCTACGGCGTCATGAATGCCGGCGCGGGCCAGTAAGTCCGCACGCACATAGTCCGAGTAGCGAATGGCCGCTGATGAGTGGGACTGAGCGAGGGCAAAAAAAGACATGCCCACTGCCGCCAGCACGGCGAGCGAACCGGCTGAGAAAATAAGTATCACCCCAGGTCGTTTTCGAATCCGGGTACCCATTAGGAAGCCTTTCCAGCGTATCGGACAGCGCCCACACTACAGAAAGACTCCTTCCGGCAAGAATCATGCCGAAAGAACGGTCAGTCGAAAATCGGTTGCAGTCGCAAGGCTACGTGTATGTATTCCGGACCATTCGCAGATGCAGCTTGCGACCCTGTAACCTGAACCCATGTATACGACTACGACTGGAATTTCAATTGAAATAGGATCACGCTTACGGCAGGTGGAAATCATCCAACTACTTTGCTGCGTAGTGCGTTGTGCCAGACGTGGTGAAGAAATTACCCGATTCTGGAGGATAGCGGGTC
>CAYSBP010000373.1:0-3412 GCA_964429255.1 uncultured Planctomycetia bacterium | reverse complement strand
CCAGTCTTCCAGCGATTGCCTTCGAACCAGTCCGCGCCCTTCTCCTGCCCGCCTTGGCCAGTCACGGCGACGCCGTCGGATGCGGCGGTCGATTTCTCCGCCGAGCTCGTGCCGGTTAAGCGCCACGCGGCCAAGCCGGTCCGTAACCCGGGGCGAGACGATATCGAACGGGGTTTGATCCCACTGGCCGGCCTGGATGAATGCGGTCAGGAACAGTTGGCAAAACAGGAAGTTAATCGTTGTTTTCATAGAAAGAACTTAATGATGATGGTTTTATCATCCCGCGTCGCGACGGAATCACTTCCCCGGCAGCGCAAACTGCAGCCGGACAAATCGGACGTCATAGGGCTTTAGCACGAGAGACTCGATGCCGTCTTGAATGGACTCACCGAGCGCATTGACCTCCGCAGCTGCTTCGATGTCAGCCCAGGTCTTGATATTGCCCCGATCGAGCGTGGTCGTCTCGCCCGCCACCTCGCGCACATGCAGCACGACCCCTCCACCCACGGCAGGTTGCGTGTCCACCACCACGACTCCCGGCACATCGATGCTCACCAGCGAGAGCGCGGGAGGCTCGGATGACTTCCCGGACTTAATCGGTGGCAGCACGCGCGTCGTCAAGGGAAGGCGCGAGCCCCAACCGAAGCGCGTGGCCGCGGCATTGCCGGGATCGCGGGTCGAGGTCAGGAAGTAGCTCCAGCGGAAGTCGCCCTCCTGGGTGAGGCGGAAGTTCGTGAACCAGTAATTGTTCATCACCCAGGAATAGACGTGCGGCTGCGCGACGCGCGTCACCCGCTGCCACTTGCCCAGATTGATCTCACCCAATTGCACCAGCGGCGCGCCGGCGCTGCCCCAGATGATTTGCCCCTGCGGATGCCGCACCGTGAGGAAGTTCTGCACCGTCTGCCAGTCCGACGACGAGCCGGGGATCTGATCCAGGCCCGGTCGCACAAGGCCGCCCTGGGCTTCGTAGGCGATCTGCGCGTCCGCCGGCGCGAACGGGAAGGCTACGTACACGGCTTCGGGTTGAGGCACCGCCAGCTTGCGGAGCGTCCAGTGGAACTCGATGCGCTTCTCCGGCTGGAACAGGCGGATCTCCAGCCGCGCGCCGTTGGTTTCGGCACAGCCCTCCAGGCGTCCGCTCAAGACGATGCTCTTCCACACTGGTCCTTGGGCTCCGGGTTGCACGGTGATGTTCGTCCACGCCGCACGGCGGAAGCGATCCGGGGCGGGCTTCCGCTGCTCATGCATCCGGTTCAGCACGTCGCGCTTTTCGGTCAGCGTTTCGTGGAGCAATTGGCCGAAGCCCCACGGGGCCGCGGCATCCACCAGGTCCCGGCCGGTTTCCTTGTCCACGAGCCGCGTGACCGCGCCCTTCTGAGGATCCACGGCGAGTTCGTAGAAGGCGTTGTCGAGTTGGGTCAGTGCCGTTGTGGTCACAGCGGGCCGGGGTCGGTTGGTCGTCTCGATTCGGAACAGCCGGTAGCCGAGGGCGGGGATGTTCCGGGCCCAAAGCGCCCAATAATCGCCTTCGGACCGGCGGTTCAGCGCCTGCGCTGGCACCGCCTCACCCGTCTCGGCGTCCACGATCCGGAACTCGCGATCCCTCGGAAGGATCTGGTGATCGATGAACACGTGCGCCAGGCCCGAGCGCGGCCAGTTCAGCGTGTTGACCACGGCAATGGTCGGGACCTCGGCCCGCGGCAGGAACTCCTGGAACA
The DNA here is from genome assembly GCA_964429255.1 of uncultured Planctomycetia bacterium. GTDB lineage: Bacteria > Planctomycetota > SZUA-567 > H5-PLA8 > H5-PLA8 > CAYSBP01. Next base: position 1,691 of record CAYSBP010000373.1, on the reverse strand, counting down.
GCCCCCAGGCGTCTTCGCGCAGCAAGCTGGCGTCCTTGACGGCGGTCCACACATAGGCCGATTTCTCGCTCCACTGCACCTGGCTGTTCTCGGCCAGCGCATCGTCCACGCTTTCGGCCGCGCCAAACGTATGCTCGTCGTAGAACATCAAGTTCTCCTGCACGTCGGCCGCGCGGCGCAGGGTTGCCTCCGGGATACTACGCCCGCGCAGGGCCGACATGGCCAGCAAGGCCTCGGTGACCTGCACCAGCGCATGCGTCTTCCGCGACGCCGCTGTCTCCCGCGCGGCGGATCCGAAGCCATCCGTCCACCAATCCGGCCAGGCCTGGCGATGCACGGCCAACTCCTTCCCGTGCTCCCGTTCGACAAACTCGAGAAACTCGCGCGCGACCGACACCCGCAGCTTGGGCCAGACATGTTGTTCGTTCCAGCGCCGGACCAGGTCGCTGGCGATGGTCGACGGCGGCGAGTTGTCTATGTAATAGCCGGAAAACTGGACCGCAGCGCGGTCAAAAGGATACTTCCGCTCTTCGAGCGAGCGCAGGTACTTCGTCAGCTCGGCGCCAAACTTGGCCGCATCGCCCGTGTGGATTCCCCAGGAATTGCCCAGGTGATATTGGTCGGCGCGATAGGCTAGCATTCGCCGTCCCGAGGGAGCTTCCCACCAAAAGGCCGTCGGCTGGTCAAACGGAAGGATCGACCGGGTCTGGTTGATGCCCATCGTCAAATACCGGATGCCGATCCCCGGCAAATAATCCGGCAGGCACCACGCCGCGCCGTTCACATCGTTCTGCATGGCGGTGACCACCGGCAGACGGAGATCGCCCTCGAGGGCGCGCAGACTTTGCAGCGACGCCCGGATCGAACTCTCCGTCGCGATTTCCGAGAGGTTCAGCAACAGGCCGGCGATTTCCACCCGGCCTTCCCGCACCCGGCGTTTCAAACGCTCGAGCTGAGCCGGCGGACGCGATTTCAGAAACTCGCGCACGGCCCAGAACGTTTCGCAAGTCCAACGGAACTTCGCATCGTCAGGGTAATCGTCGGTCAGATCGCAGTAATCCAGCGCAAAATCGAGGAATCGGAGGCTTTCGGGCAGCATCTCCGTCTGTGGCCGGGTGTAGCCGATGTCCGTGTGCGTGTGCTGCGTGAGATAGACGGTCCAAGGCTTGGGGGGCGCGAGCGACTTCACGTCGAAGTCCTTCACCCCGGCGGCCGACCGGATCTGAACACGGAGCGGTTCGCCAGCCGGCAGCGGCGGGATTTCGAATTCGAGTTCCGCCTTGCCGGCGGCAAGGTTGCCCTTCGATTGCGGCGGCCCGTCGCCCCACGGGGCGGCGGAGGCGGTCACCATCACGTTGCTCAGCCCGGCGCTGTCCAGATGAGCGGTGACCACCCATCGTTCGCCGTTGGCTGTGCGCAGCACCTTGGGAGCGCAGGCAAACATGGCGGATCGGATCGGGTTGGCGGCGCTCGTCACCCCGGCGTAGGCGAGCGAGTTGGTCGAGTCTTGCCCGCTGACCACGATGGCGGCCTGGAGGCAGACAGGGAGCGTAAGCAAGCCGGCGAGGAGTAGTGCGGTCGTAGTTTTCATGAGTGTTGGATTCCTGTTAGCCGGACTTCAGCCGGCAATTCACGTAGGTGCTCTCTAGCGTCGTACCGGTGTCATCCTTCGGGTTGAACCCGTAGGTGTT
>CAYSBP010000372.1:0-3413 GCA_964429255.1 uncultured Planctomycetia bacterium | reverse complement strand
AGATGACCAGACCTACTCTCAGAATCTGGTGGCGGCGATCAAGGCGGCCTGCACGGCGTTCTGCGTAGTTGGATCGCCAGCGTTGGCTTGGTTCAACGCGGAAGCCGGACAGTTGGTGTGAGGCCAACCTTCCCTCATGCCAAATCAGGACCCAGCGAAGAGGAATCCGTCTCAGCGTCTTCTGCTATTGGCGGAAGCATGATTTCAGTGGCATGAGGTGGCAGACAGGATTCCTGATACTCTATGCCGGACGAAGACTCGCGGTCCTCCTTTGGGCTGGCGCACTCGGCGATGTATTCGTCAATCGCCGTGTCCCGTGTAGTCTCCTCTGGCACGCCTTTCTGCATCAGTTCCGTCTTTCTGGTCTCAATCTGCGCAACCAAGGCCCTGAGTCCCACGAAGATTTCATCAATGGCGTCACCATCGGGCGTGCGCTCCGCGACGTGCCCGCAGGCGAGGATCGCGCTCTTCTCGTAAACGACGAGCCTGGCTCGATCGTCTGAACAGATAGGGCACTATGCCATGAGTATTCCCTCCATAGGCCATAACCCAGTCGCAGGTCTAACTACCGCTCCCGGGCTTCCAACGCCCGGTCTTGGTCGCCGGCTTCAAACACTCCAGTATTCCGGACCGGCAGACAACTGCGCGGCCGTCATCCCAAAAACTGAGCGCAGACCGAAGGCGTTTCCTGGTACGCGCGGGTGATGCCGATGCGTTGATGCCGGCGGTAACAACGTACTGGTCGTAGAACCAGAACCGCCGCTCCCCGTCGCGCCACATGGCGCAGAGGTATCCGGAACCGCCCCTGTTGATGTCGCAGCAGGCGAAGAACCGGTCGGGCACGTCGGCACGGATGAATTTCTTCCAACCGTACGATGTGATCCACTCTCCCCGGGCGAGGGGGGGATACGTCGATGCGCCTTCGAACGACAGGACGTACGCCGCGATGCACTCGTCCCGGTCACCCTCGAAGTGTCTGGATCCCGCCGGGATGCGCGCCGCCAACTCCGGCCAGTGCAGGGCGATCCACCGCATGGTCCGGGAGCAACGCAGGAGGTCCGGTTGCACCGGGGTTACTGATTCCCCCGCGGCGACACGGCTGCCGAGAAGCCGTCCGCCCACCGCAGCCAGCACACCACCAATCCAGCCACGCCTGTTCCACTTCATTTGGGTCTTCCTCCTCGCCACGTGGTTATGCCTCGATCGCGTCCAGGTCCCTCATCGTCCTGCCGGATTCATCCCAATGATCCATCCTTCGCTGAGCACACGGGCCGCGTTCGGTGGCGCCAGACTTGACAGGTCCAGAAGTTGCCTCAGTCGTCCTGAAAGATCGACATCGCGGACGTAGAGGCAGCTGTGGTAGGCGTCGTTGTCGTCGGTCTGCGGTACGCTCGCCGGCCGCAACGCCGAGGGGTAGATCTCAACCCCAACGTGCTTGCCAACGTAGGTTTTCTCCGCAATCGAAAGGCCATCAAAGGGCCACCACGCGACGCCGGGGAGATCCAGGAGGTCGGCCATGTGCCCAAGCCCGCAGATGCTCTGTCCGCCTACGATGCCCTCGCCCATCCCACCAACCGCATCGGCGGGTTTTGGGCGGTGCCTGCCGTGGAAGGGCAAGACTGTTTCGGTTAACCGGAACCGCTGTTCATCGGGCACGTCGAGATGTGCGGTGGGGATGCCATACTGAGCGGCCCGTCCCTTCAATGGACTCCAGAACGCTCCCTGCCCGGCAAAAGCATTGAAGGACCGGCAGAATCGGGATGGGATATCGAGCGGAGGTCTCCGGAAGCCGGCGTTGCCTTGCTTTAGCGACCGGACGGCCTCCCGCCACGAAGTGCCTTGCAGTCCAGCCAGCGCCCACAGGTGTGGTGGCCACGAGTACTGATGGTCGAACCCCAACACGGTCCGGGCTTTCTCGGCGCTGGCCAAAGCGAGTTCACGCAAAACCCGCTCCCGCAGCGAATCCCTGGAGAAGTTCACCAATGGCTTCTTTGGGAATAGCCGCACAGGTCCATCTCGCCGGGTGGCCTTGTAGAGACGAATGCTGCGGTTTGCCCGCCGGTGTTCTCCAGCGCCGCTGTAATCGGCAAACAGGTAGACATCGAAGATCGGCATCACCAGATTCCTTTCCGAGAGGTATCGTCCACGACGATGAGCCCATTCGAACAGACGGGGCACCATGCCACGCTCGTGTCCTCCGCAGGCTGTACGGGTCATCTCCTCTGCCATGCCGCCATTTGCCTGAATGTGGCGGCTGTCTTCCGGAAAATACACTTGGACCAGGGCCGCAGGGCGTCTTGGGTCAAGAAGGACATCGCACCAGTGCGAGATACTCAGGTGAGAGAGATGCGCAGATGCACATCCTGCAGGCTCAGAATAGCCCCATCTGGACATAGTCGTCTTCGTCTTCGGGCATGCGGTCGTGGCTGGTCCACCCCTCGGACTGCAGGTCGGTGATGACGTGCTGGCGGGCGACGGGGCCAGCCTCGGTACCAAAGAGGGCGACGGCTTGGCGGATGCCGACCTCGTGGTGCCGGACCCTGCGGTGGCGCATACCGTAACGCGGCGTCCCGGCCAGTTCATCCAGCCACCGGTGCACTTCCTCGTAGGGCTTGCCGAAGAGCCGGATGGACTCCGCGCAATGTTCATCAAGTTTTGCCATGGCCCAGCCCCTCGTTTACTGCATCCCCCGCGCCAGCACGACTGGCTGAACGGAATAACGCCCGTGACAAGGCGGGCCGTGAAGATCGGCCCCCGGCGCTTTACTGGCGGATACGAATGCGGTGGACCTCGACGATCATCAGTTTACCGCGATAGGACGCGGGGTCGGGAGTGGCAGTGAGGAACGCCTGGATCTGTGCCACACGGCGACCTCATTCGGTACGCAATGATCGCAGAAGAAACGCAAACTCACGTCAGAGCCACCGTTTCAAAATCGGCCAACTCCCGTGCGTAGTCGAGGCAGGCGGAGATGCCGGCAAGTTGCAGGTCTGGGAATTCCGCAACGATCTGCTCGGCGCTACGCCCCATGGCCAGATACCCGAGGATCAACGCCACGGGAATGCGAGTGCCCTTGATGCATGGCTTCCCGCGCAACACGCTTGGATCGCTCTCGATATGTTCCTGCCACGTCCTCTCCATATGGTCAATCTACACGCGCGGCGTCACGAACGCAAGCCGGACGCAAGTGGGGAGTGGGTAGGCGAGTACGCGGGGGCCTGCTTGGGCACTGCTGGGGCCGTTGGACGTGATTTCCCGGTACTCCGGACAACTCGCGTCTCGGGTCGCACCGTAATCTCATTTCGGCATGGGCCTGCGGGGGTCAGAGCGAATGGGCACGGAGGGCACACGGATGGTCAACATGGGCAGTATTTCCGCTTTCCTGATCGCAACCAAGGACGACGAGGGGAACG
>CAYSBP010000371.1:0-3425 GCA_964429255.1 uncultured Planctomycetia bacterium | reverse complement strand
GGACGAAAAAGTAATTCAACGAAACGCGCTGACCGACCGCGTTGTCCGCCCAGGACCATAAGAGGGCGATCATGAACAGCCCCAGGATGGGGTGAATCCATGGCAGGTCGCGCCGCTGCCACAGCGGGAGCTCTTCGCCATCCACGCCAATGTTGCGGCGGCTACAGCCCTTCATGCGATTAGCAGACTCTGAACGTGCGGCGTTGTCAAGGGATAGGACGGATAGTTACCGCTCCTCCTGCGGTTGCCTCTTGGGCTGCCTCTTGAGCTGCTCGATGTGTGCCTTCAACTTCTCGCCCATCTCGCTCAACGGGTCGGCTTCCTGAGCGGCCACCAGCGCCTGCAGCATGCCCTCCTCGTCCTGTGACGCCTTCAACAGAGCGGCCTTGACGAGGAACAGTTGTCGCTTCATCGGCCCGGCTGGTTTCAGATCGGACACGATCTTGTCGATCTTGACCAGGGCGGCTTTCACATCCCGCGTCGTGTTCACTTCCCTGAGTAGCTCGTCCATCTGCTGCTTTGCGAGGTACTTGTTCTTCAGCCCTGCCGCGTTGTCTTTGTCGGCCTCCAACAACTGCTTGATCTCGTCCTGATAACCGACCAGCACCTGCTGCGCCTCGAGCTGGCTCAGCGCCCGATCGATAAATTTGGCCTTCTCCAGGCCCTCCGCGCCCGCGGCCTTCGCGAAGAGTTCATCGCGTTCGTTCTTGATCGTGCGGAGTTCCGCCAGGTGCGCGAGGTACTTGTCAGGACCGCCTTCCTGGTAGCCGGTCTTGGCGTACGCGCGTCCCTGGGAGTCCGTCAACACGATCGTCGGGTAGTTCTGCACTTCGAAGATTCCCTGCAACTCCTTGTTGGCCGCCTTCACCGGCTTGTTGCGCGGAAAATCAATCTCGACCAGCACGAAGTGCTCCGGCGCCACCTTCTTGAAGGCGTCCTGGTCGAAGACCTCTTTCTTGAGCTTGATGCACCAGCTGCACCAGTCCGATCCGGTGAAGTCGAGCAGCAGATCCTTCTTCTCGTTCTCGGCCTGGTCAAGAGCAACCTGGAAGTCATCGACCCAGCCTTCGGATGCGCCAACACCGAAACAGGATGCCAAAACCGCCACCAGCGCGGCAAAGAGGAATCGTTTCATCGGGAAATCTCCCATCGAAGCGGCCCACAGGACCGAACGTTCAACCAACGACCAACCTCAAGTAAAACGATCTTAGCGGCCGTTCTATTCGAGGCCAAACGCCGAACCGCCGCAAGGGACACCAGACGGTCCGGAACGCCAGTAATGGCTTCCCCTCACTTGACCAACGGGTTTTCTACCGCCAGATCGGGATAGCGGGAGAAGTCCCTATCCGCCGTCCAAAGCACGCGCACGCCGTTGTGGATACAGATCGCAGCGATGCGTGCATCGTGCACCATCGGGCCGGCCAGACGCGCAGCGCGACACATCTTTGCGAGAAGTACGAAATAGCCCGGTCCCTCACCAAGCGGAACGCATCCAGGGCTTTCCAACCAGACAGCCATGGCTTTTAACGCCTTCTCCAGCGGCGTCGGCGGCACATAGATGCGCGGGTGCGTGACAATCGCAATGAACTCGTGGACGCAGGGCCACGGGATACCCCACCGCTCGCCCCTCTCGGCCAGTCCCCGCAGAGCCCGCAGGGCCGGTTCATGCCACTCCGAGTCGGTGCGGTGGGCATACACGAGCAGGTTGGTGTCGACCGCCGTCATGAGCCGCGCCCCTCATAGGCGGCCGCGCGAATGCGATCCCACGAGGCCACCCGGTACTCCTCGCTCAGCCCCGCCCCTCCGAACGTCACCGGCGCGATCTTCACCGCCTTCCGCGATGACCTGCTTGCCAGCACCATCTCGAGCCCTTCCTCCAACACGTCACGCATCGTCCTGCCGTCCCGACGAGCCAACTCCTTGACGCGCAACAGCAGTCCGTCCGACAGGTCAATGGTGGTCTTCATGGTTCAGGTCTCCCATATATCCATATTCTTCTTACCATATATATGGGTCAACGTCAACCGGTCGGCCGTCCGCGCCGGGGGTGCCCGACACGGATACCGCAAAAATCCTCGTCGTGCTCGTCGTCGCAATCGCCGTCGGTAATACGTGCGTCTGAACAACCGACTTCGATTACGACAAGGATTACGACTACGATTCCTGTAAATCAGATTCGTGGTGCATTCTGCGGCATGCACCCCGGCCATCCGCACGCGCGTCAGGCTGAAAAGCCTGACCTGCTACTGCCCCGGCGACCAGAGATAGAGGAACTGCGGACCGGAGGGGATCACTCCACCGGCATCGACCTGCACGCCGGTGTTCACGTTGAGCTTGCCTTCGACTTCACCCGACAGGATGTCCATGAAAGATAGCTTGCGGCGATAGCGGATGATCTCGGCATCGCTCCACCCGCAGATCTTCCGCGCGGCCTTCTGTGCGTCCTCGAGATATCCGATCTCGTCCGCCAGGCCGTTCGCCAGTGCCTGGGTCGCCGTGTAGATCCGGCCATCCGCGATCACCCGCACGGCATCTTCCGCAGCGTTGGCTTCGGCGGGGATCGGCCCTTTGCCCGCGCGGCCTTCGGCCACAATCTTCACGAAGCGGCCGTACATGTCGTCAACGACCCCCTGCATGATCGCCCGCTCTTCCGGGCTCATCGGCCGCCCTAGCGAACCGATATCCTTGAATGGACCGCTCTTGATGTTGTTCTCCTTGATGCCCAGCTTCTCCTGCATCAGCACGCTCATATCCATCAAGGACATGATGACGCCGATGGAGCCCGTCACACTGGTTGGGGAGGCGACGATGTGGTCGGCCGGTGCGCTGACGTAGTAGCCGCCCGAGGCGCACAGGTCGCCCATGTGCACGATCACTTTCTTCTTCGAACGGACCTTCTTCACTTCGTTCCACAGCTCATCGCTGGCCGTCACGCCGCCGCCAGGCGAATCGACCACGAGCAGTACACCCACCACGTCGTCATCGCTGGCGGCCTGACGAAGCTGCATCTTGATCCGATCGACCATGTTTACGCTCGGGCCGAAGAGGCTGATCTGCTGAGGCATGATGATGCCGTTCAGTTCGATCTGGGCGATCTTGCCGGCTCCTCCCGCACTTACGACTTCTTCATGAAGGACGTGCTGCGTGGTCCGCTGGGTTTTCGTTCCGGCGCTCATCGCAGCCGCGAAGACCAGGACGACGAGACCAACGAGGCAGATCAACCCGAAACCTAGAACACCCAGTACGATCCACAGACCCGTCCGCGAAGGGCGTCGTGCCGGCTTCGGTGGAACCGGTCGGCGTGGCGGAAGTCCAGCAGGCGAGACCGGGATACCCGCTGTGGGCGCCACCGGAGCAGGCGCGGGTGTTGCAGGAACGGATGGTGTTTCCGGAGGGGTCGCTGCGGCATCGCCGGGCGTCTGACC
>CAYSBP010000370.1:0-3427 GCA_964429255.1 uncultured Planctomycetia bacterium | reverse complement strand
TTTCCGTTTGATCATTGAACAGACGGGGTGTGACGAGGACTCAAATCTCCGCGCAAGCTTCAGGTGTGCGCCACTCGGGAGGACGCAATGGCATATCTTATCATCCACAGTTCCCTGGGTCGCCATGTGTACGAATTGGGCACGTTCGCTTCGCTGGGTCGAGACCTCACTTGCCAAGTCACGCTGGAGGACGGTCAGGCCAGCCGGCGACACGCCGAGATCCGCGAGGAGAATGGCGCCTACGTACTGACGGACCTCGGAACGACGAATGGCACATTCATCGGCGGAGAGCGAATCCAGAGCGGAGTGGTGTTGGAGGATGGCGACGAACTGGCCATCGGGCGAACGACGCTGATCTTTTCGCGGCGCATGCCGGCGTACGTCGAGTGTGAGGCGGTTCCACCTTTGGCGGGACCTGCGTCGGATGCGGAGAAAGCACAGGCGACCGTGCATTCGGCCGTCAAGGCGCCGCATGCCGCGCAACTGGGCGAAATGCCGCATGGAACGGTAATCATTCCGTTGGAGCGTTTTGGGTTGCGCACGCAACCGGCGGCAGCGCCGGCTACGCTCAGTCAGGGGCCGCATGACCGCAGTCTCTGGCTGCAGGTGCTCTACCGTCTGCTGCGCGAGGCGGCGCAGTGTTCAAGGGAGGACGAACTTTTCGAAACGGCCACGCGTTTGTTGACGCTGGCGCTGGAACCCGCTCGGCTGCGAGTCGTATTTGATGCCACCGTGACGGAGGGTGAAGGCGCGGTGCAGGTATGGACGGCGCCGAATGCGCACGGGAAAGAGGGTGCGTTTCCATCGGCCTGCCGTCTGCTTCTGGGCCACGCGCGCGAGCGGGGCGTCGCGGTGCTGTCGCCCGATGCCGAACTGGATGCGCGCATTGACGAGGCGGCCCGGCAAGAGTCGTCGCGGTCCCGGGTGATGCTGCGTAAGGAACTGGAGGTCGCACGCGATCGCGACCGGATCACGATGTTAATCGCACCGCTGATGGAAGGCCGCACTGCCCTTGGCTACCTCGTCGCCGACCGGGTGTACAAGCTGGATCGCGGCGAACCGTTCCAGTCGGCGCACCTCGAGTTCCTCGCCGCCGCGGCCCATCCACTGGCAACGATGCTGGGCAATCTTCGCCGCCGGCAGAACGTCGTTGAAGAGAACACGCGCCTGCGCCGCACGCTGGAAGACCGCTACCGGATGGTGGGCGAAGCGCCGGTCTTTCAACGCGTAAACACCTTCATCGAACGGGTTGCGCCGATCGATTCGCCGGTGCTCATTCTCGGTGAAAGCGGCACGGGCAAGGAATTGGTGGCGCGCGCGTTGCACGCTCTTTCGCCGCGCGCACGCGGACCGTTCGAAGCGGTCAACTGCGCGGCGTTGCCCGAGAACCTGGTCGAATCGGAGCTTTTCGGCCACGCCAAGGGCTCCTTCACCGGTGCCACACGCGACCGCGCCGGCATCTTCGAAACCGCCAGCGGCGGGACGCTCTTCCTGGACGAGATCGGCGATTTTCCCGTGACCATGCAGGCCAAGCTTCTGCGCGTGCTGGAAGACCGCAGGCTCTCGCGCGTCGGTGAAACGCGCTTGCGAGAGATCGATTGCCGTATCCTCTGCGCCACCCACCGCGACCTGATGGCTGAGGTGGAGGCCGGGCGCTTCCGCCAGGATCTGTACTACCGCCTGCGCGTCATGGAGATCGTCCTGCCGCCGCTCCGCGAGCGACTGGAAGACCTGCCGATGCTGTGCCGGCACCTGCTGGCACCCTTCGGCGATTTCAACGTACATCCCGAAGTGTTGGAACTGCTGAGCCGCTACCCCTGGCCCGGCAACATTCGCGAGCTGCGCAATACGCTGGAGCGCATGGCGGTGATGGCGCGTCCGGCCGGCGGCGCGCGCGGCGGCCGCGTGCAGCTGCGAGCGCAGGACGTACCGTTGGACATCCGCCGCGCCGTGGACAGCACCGCTCCGGTCCGCGCGCCCGAGACCGCAACAGCGTCCGTCGCGACAGCCTTTGCGGGAGAAGCCGCGCCGGCTTCGGCGGCCTTGATCGCCCCGCAAGGCTTCCTGGTCCGCGGCCCCGATTTCCCGGCGCTGGAAAAACTTCAGGTCGACTACGCCCGCTATGTGCTGGAGCAGGTGGGCGGCAACAAGTCGCAAGCGGCGAAGATCCTCGGCATCCAACGCTCGACGCTCTATTCGTGGACCGAATGGAAGGACAACCCGCCGAAGGAGTGAACCGCCTGTCGGCCCGCCGAGCACTCCGCAAACGAGGGCTACAGGTTTTCTCCGCGCTGACCGGCGTGGCAGGCCCGCAGCCATCCGAGTAGCCGCGTAAGCATCTCGTTCTTGTCGGCGCGTCCTTCACGCCAGGCCAGTTCGCAACAAGCGGCCGCCGCGCTGAGTTCGTCGAACCCGAGCATGCCCGCTGCGCTGGTCAGCCGATGTGCCTGGGTGCGGATGGCCTCGCCATCGGACGCCTCGCGAGCCGTCTGCATCTCATCGATACGACGGGCCAGATCCGCCTGGAAGTCACACACCAGCGATGCAAATCGGGGATCGTCTGCCAAACGCGAACGGACGAGTGCTGACGCAGGCGTCGTGGGTTTCTCTTCCGAAGCAGGCGGGGCTTTTTCGGACAGACCACAGGGTAGATACGGTGCGAGTTTCGCGAGCAACGATTCGGTGGTGATCGGATTGGGCAGGTAGTCGTTGCAGCCGGCCGCCAAGCAGGCCTCGCGGTCACCGGACAGGGCGCACGCGGCCAAGGCCACGATGGGCGTCTTCACGCCTTTTGCTCGAAACGTCCGGATCGCCTCGATACCGTCCGTAATCGGCATCCGGATATCCACGAGGATCAGGTCGAAGGGCTTGCCGTCGTTCGATGGCTGCTCGAAGGCCTTGAGCCCCTCCCGCCCGTTGGCCGCGATGGTTACGACGGCTCCTGCATCCTCCAGTAGGTGACGGAGGATGCGTTGGTTGTCGTGATCATCCGCGACCAGCAAAATGCGCCGATCATCCAGGCGTGTGAGGGCTGGCAGGTCCGTCCTGCCGGCACGGTGAACCCCGTGTGCCTTCGACCACTTCAATGCCTGATTCTCCGCATCAGCGACCCTATCTATTCCTGCACCCCGGTGACGGACGGTTCCGGCCGCAGTTTCAAGAAACCTATCGCTGCCGGCGCGTCGTGCAGGTTCACATGCGTAACGGCCCCAAACAGCAAGGACCCCATCCTATCCAGTAGGGGCTTGTTGCTCAAGCGCTCCCGAATAGGAAAGGTGGACGGGTGCGTGACCCGATCGGCGGGAGCCGTTTCCGCCCCATTCGAAGACGATCCATATCGATCGACACCCCCTTTCCCGTGGGAAAGGGGGGAGGGGGGCATAAGCGTTAACCTACGAATTGGCTTTTGAGGAGCTTCTCCCGTCTA
>CAYSBP010000369.1:0-3430 GCA_964429255.1 uncultured Planctomycetia bacterium | reverse complement strand
GGAAAAGCCCTCCCTGGCTTTGGTGGGCACCAAGCCAAGGAGGGCTCAGACAATTTATCGGCCAAGGAAGGCCACAAACATTATCGAAAGTCGAAACTGGTCACGCAAGGCCGAAAATCTTCCCCAATCGGCCTGCGAACGGTTGATGTGTGCTCCGAGGGAGCCCACCCTGCAGTTTGGCCCTTTCACCCGCTTGCTTGGGCGTAGATTACGGCGGACTGGAGGTCCGGTTCACATTTCTGGCTGGTCGTGTGCCGCGCAGGCTTGGACGCGAAGTGGGTTTTACTCAACGCGTCCCGCCAGAGCTCCTGACGAAGCCGCGAGATGAGATGGCCGGCACAGACCCGCTTGGGCGGGTCCTGTCTCCATTTCGGCAACGCCAGTGTCTCCGGCCATTGACCCGTGGCCGATACCCGAAGGCCGGCTAGCAGCAGCAGGCCGTAGGCCGCCACGCCCACGGCGGGAACGTTCTCCACCGAAGCCGGATGGCGGACCTTCGCGTCGCCAATGCCCAGCAGCGACTTCTCGTCGCGGAAGTTCACCTCGATATCCCATCGCCACAGATACGCCTGGAGGACCTCCGCCACGGACGCTTCGGGATCCGTGCAGATCAGGTAGGCCGGCTGGCGGTACAATGGACGGTGCTGACCGTTGAGGCGGTATCGCAGCGGCGCGATCACGATCAGGCGAAGGGTCTGCTTGCTGCTGGGCCGCCAACGAACCGTCGAGAGGGTTTTGATGCGGAAGGAATGCGTCTTCCCGCAGGCCACGGCCGTGACCTCTTGCCAGGGGATCGTCTGGTCCTGCCGAATCTGCTCGGGCGTGGGCAGTTCGCGGCCGTAGATGCGGCGGCGTCCGGTGGGATTGATCTCGGGCAGGGCATAGAGCTTGGCATCGGAGCGAATCCGCCCGATGAAGACGGTTCGTTCGGGCAGGTCCTTCAGCACGGTGCGGTTGGTGTACCCGCCGTCGCCGACGACCCACAGGGGCCTGTGGCTTGCCCCCTCCTCGTCCAGTTGCGAGCGCAACCGGTGGAGGCGTTCGGTGGCCACGCGGCCGAGCCTTCGTTGGCGTTGCTCCAGGCGATAGGCGGCGGTCTGCTCGGGCGTGGGGTTGCGTGGCGGCTTGTCGGCCGTGGGGGCATGCACGAAGTCCAGGGGGATCATGCGTGCCTGTCCGCTTGTGGTGGGCCAGGCGATGGACATTTGCAGGAACCGGTTGGCGCGGATGAAGTTGACGGAGAACGGGGGTCCCAGGGGATCGCGGGTGTACTTGGCGCCGGGGATCTTTCGTCCGGTGTGCTTGGTCCGGGTATCGTCGACGGCGACCACCACAGGCCCGTCGGGATGGTCCTGGAGGACTCCCCGCCGCAGGACGTCGAAGAGGAGGTGCGGCCGGACGCGTCGGCGCGCATAGAGCCGGTAGTCCGCGGTCCAGTCGTCGAACTGCTTGCCGGCGGTGGTGAGCAGACCGGTGATGGAATGCCGTCCGAGGCAGACCATCCGGCTGAGCAGGTGACTGCGCAGGCGTAGACGATGGCGTGAGGGCAGGAGGCATTGTGCCAGGAGCCGATCGATCTCGCTCAGGATCGTGTTGTCGTTTTTTTTTGCGTCACGTGGGTAGGCGGCACATCGTGACGTTGCAGGAGAAGGCAGGCTCTGTCATGAATGGACCATTCGACGGTCTCTCCCTTCTGGAAGTCCATGGCTTGTGCGATGGCGGCGGGGAAGTTGATGTACCACTGCTCGCTGTCCTTGCGTTGGATCCGCTGGACCTTGGTGGGGTATCCCATGATGATCTCCTTATCGAGGGACTCTAGTCCTATAACTAGATACCACGAGCCTGCAAATCAAGGACAAACTCGAGGAATCAAAGAGAATATCTAGTAGTGGGTATCCACTTCCCTCTCGTAGGCCCAAGATGTAGCATGGGGGCGTGGCCGATGAAGATAGCCGACATCCTGTGGGAGGCGTGGACTACCCGCGGACGCTGCAGGAGTTCGACGAGTGGTTCGCGTCGGAGGCGGCGTGTGTCGCCTATCTGCAACGGATTCGCTGGCCGGATGGTTTCCGGTGCCCGCAGTGCGAGGCAGACCTGGCTTGGCCGACGGCCCGGGGTGAACTCCGCTGCGCCCGATGCCAGCGTCAGACCTCGCCCACGGCCGGGACGGTATTCGAGGGCACCCGCAAGCCACTGCGGACGTGGTTCCTGACCATGTGGTACGTGACCAACCAGAAGCACGGCGTCAGTGCGCTGGGGCTGCAGCGTGTCCTGGGGCTGGGCAGCTACCAAACCGCCTGGGCATGGCTGCACAAGCTGCGGCGGGCCATGGTGCGGCCCGGCAGGGATCGGCTCCATGACGAAGTCGAAGTAGACGAGACGTATGTCGGTGGCGCGGAAACCAACGTTACAGGGCGGGAGACGATCAAGAAGTCGATCGTGGCGATTGCCGTGGAGATTCGGGGGCGAGGGAGCGGACGGATCCGCATGCGCCGCGTTGAGGACGTCTCGGGCGAGAGCTTGCTGCCCTTCATCCAAACGGCGGTATCCCCGGGGGCCGTGGTGCACACGGATGGCTGGGGAGGCTACAGAGGGTTGGCGGCTCTCGGGTACGACCACCGACCCAAGAACCTTTCCGCCAGCGGGGATCCCGCGCATGTCGCCATGCCTCGCGTTCACCGCGTCTGCTCCTTGCTGGATCGCTGGTGGCTGGGCACCCACCAAGGGGCCATCCGCCAGAAACACTTGGACTACTACTTGGACGAATACACGTTCCGCTACAATCGCCGTAGGTCGCAAGCCCGCGGCATGTTGTTCTACCGGTTGCTGCAACAGGCCGTACGGGTCGATCCGGTGCCGTACAAACGGCTGGTCGGCGGCGACAGCGCCGCCGACCACAACATATAGGCTCTACGAGAGGGAAGTGGATACCCACTTCCCGGAAAACCTTGCCCGCCCGGCCTTGCCTCCGCGACGCCCGGGCGGTACACCCAGCCCAGCCCCGCCGGGCCCGGACTGGCCGGAGCGGGAAGGAGAGATCGCCATGGCCTGCAAGACTCGGCTCCCCAAGGCCGCGCCGCTTCGCAATGTCTCGACGCGAGAGCTCCTCCGCTGCGAATCCGGCGACGGGTGGTACCGCGTGGTCGCTGGCGGGAAGGTGTCCGCGGACGTCGTCTGCCCGGGCGACGCGTTCGTCTGCCGCGTGACCCCGCCCGAAGGCCAGGAGGTGGTCCAGCTCTCGATCGGGCGGGTGCGGAACCTGCTGGCGCGGGCGCTGTACAGCCCCGCCGAGGACCTGGCGCTGGAGTTCAGCGGCAAGGACGTTCGCCTGGACTACGACGCCCGGCGCGGCGCCTACGTCGCCAGCGCCCGCGGCGAGTTGACCGTGCACGTCCGCAAGGACCTGTTCCACCGCGACCGGAACCTGCCC
>CAYSBP010000368.1:0-3436 GCA_964429255.1 uncultured Planctomycetia bacterium | reverse complement strand
ATGCGGAACTGCTGGAAAGAATACCGCCACTCGCGATCCCAGTGGGTGTGCGAAACGACATGCATGGTGCACGCCTTCTTCACGGCCGTGTTCATCGAACTTGTGCTCCTTCGAAAGACCTCTCAGAAGAAACCACGTAGCCTTCAGGTTTACGAGGTAGCGTAACGATGGCGGATGGCGGAATCTACTGTCTTTCGAGGGGAATGGCGCCGATGCGCCAAGTCATCCAATCGGCGACACGTGCGAGGAGTCAGCCGCCGACGCCCTGCGGATCATGGGCCGGCGGTCCGACCCGATGACGGAGATCCGGGGTCGAATCGGGGTGGCTGGACTTTCTTGCAGCACCGCCAGCGAACCCATCGGCACGTTGAGTTGCCTGGAGACGACCGGACACTTGACCTTGAGCATGTAGAAGAGCTGCGCGCGCCGGCATCCGAGGAGCGTTTCGTAGTTGCCCTGCCCCTTCGAAATCACCACGTCGGCCGCCTCGAAACAGGCGCGGAATTCCGCCGAACACTTCGACAGGACGGTACCCGGCGCGTCAAAGCCGTTCGCGATGACCGCGGCGCGTGGCGACAAGCCCACCGCATGCGCGTCATCCAGCGTGGCGTCATTCAGGATCGGACCGCTCTTCACGGCGACCGTGACCCGCGTGCGGGCCGGGAACTGCTCGATGAATAGTTTGTCCAGGACGATCTCGCCCGCGTTGTCGGCCAGGTATAGCACCTGCTTCGCGTGTTGGACGGCCGTCCGCAGTTCCTGCAGGGCATTCAGTGCAAGCGGCTGCTCCATGACCTGTTCCAGCGTGTCGAAGACGTGACGCGCGTCGAGGGTGTGGCCCGTGCCGACGTCAATGGTGTTTCCTCCGATGGCCAGCCGTGCGGCGGCTTCGAAACGCCGATTCGAACGCCGCACCTTCTCCTGAAGCGTCGGCCACGCATCCAGGAGCAATGTGTTGTAGCCGCGTTTGGCTTCAGCAAAGAGGTCGCCGCACCCGCTGACCTCGCGTACGAGGGCGTACAGTTCCCGGGCGGCTTCCGGCGGGGATTGTGAAAAGGGCATCTCGGAAAGGTAACGGCACACGCGCCGAAGAATCTCTTCGCGCGCGGCCGGATCCTCCGTGGCGCGTGCCGCGGCCTCCGCCGCCTGACGCACCAGGCAGGGCAGACAATCGTTGGCGGTAAACATGCGCTGACCATACGTCATGCGGGGAGCGGGGGCAAACGGAGGTGGATGCTGTCGCGAGACGGGGCGGTCCCTAACACGTGTACGTTTCGCCCACGCTGGCGATACGCACTTCGGGGAAGCCTTTGCCGTCCAGGAATTGCTTCCAGGCTTCGATGCGGGAGTTTTCGCCGTGGACGAGGAAAAGCGGTCCGTGCGGGCGGCAGCGGTCCAGCTGCGCGTACATCTCGCTCTGGCCGCCGTGCGCGGAGAAGCCGTTCAGCGAAACGACTTCCGCGCGCACCTGCATCTCCTGGCCGAAGACGCGGACGGACTTGAGGCCGTCGACCAGGCGCCGGCCCAGCGTGTGTTCGGCCTGGAAGCCGACCATCAGGATCGTGTGGCGGTCATTGGCCAGATTGTGGCGCAAGTGGTGCAGGATGCGGCCCGCTTCGCACATCCCGGAAGCCGCGATGATGATGGACGGATCGCGCTGCTCGTTGAGCTTCTGCGAAGCCTCTTTCGTGCGCGTCGCGACGAAGCCTTCCAGGGCGAAAAGCGCGCCGTCATCGGACAGGACGTGTTCGGCCGCTTCGTCGTAACACTCGACGTGCCGCTTGAAGACCTCCGTTGCGCCCTGCGCCAGCGGGCTGTCCACGTAGACCGGAACTTCCGGCAGCTTGCCGGCCGTCTGCAGTTGGCGCAACGCGTAGAGCACCGCCTGCGTCCGGCCGACGGCGAACGACGGGATGATCACCTTGCCGCCGCGCGCGATGGTGCGGTAGATGATCTTGCGCAGCTCCTCCGGCAGTTCGCTCTGCGGCGCGTGGTCTTTGTTGCCGTAGGTGCTTTCGGCGATGATCGCGTCGGCGCCGCCGGGGAAGGGCTCGGGATCGCGCAGGATGGGCGTCTCCGGACGGCCCATGTCGCCGGTGAAGACCACCCGCTTCTTGATCCCGTCGCAGGTCTCTTCGACGGTCACGGAAGCCGAGCCCAGGATGTGGCCGGCGTCGGTAAAGAGCGCCCGCACGCCCGGAAGGACCTCGAACCACTCGCGGTACTTCTTGGCGCGCAGCATCCCGATGGCCGCTTCGGCGTGTTCGAGCCGGTAGAGCGGTTCGATGGGCGGATGGCCGGTGCGGCGCATGTGTTTGTTGAAGAAGAAGGCGTCGACTTCCTGGATGTGGGCGCTGTCGCGGAGCATCAACCCGGCGAGGTCGACCGTGGCACCGGTGGCGTAGATGGGGCAGTGCATGCCGTTCTCGACCCAGGTGGGCAGGTTGCCCGAATGGTCGATGTGGGCGTGGCTGAGGATGACGGCCTTCACCTTATCGGGCGAGACCGGCATGGTCTCGTTGCGCTGCCGCGTCTCGGAGCGGCGGCCCTGGAACATCCCGCAGTCCAGCAGGATGAGACCGCTCTTCGTGTCGAGGATGTGGAGCGAACCGGTGACCGTGCGAAGTGCGCCGTGGAAAAGGATTCTCATGATGTTCAGAGCTTAGCACGTACGCCGCTCGCGACAAGCGCCATCCCACTCCGTACCGCGGGTCATTGCGTTCTCAGCACTCCCGGCCGACTCGTGTGTGGGGGGTAGCATGGCCATGGCGATTCCGGTCTGTTAAAACGCGCGAATTGGACGCACACGAGCGTTCCAGTCTTTGCCGCTATTGGATAGGAGACCGCCATTATCCCACAACATCCACGCGTTGGTCGCACTGAACGCTGACGAACTCCAGTAGGTAATGCCGCCAGGCAAATCCGCAACTGCTCGCTGCTTGTATAATTGGGCGAGTTCGTCTTTTGATGGCAAGAACCAGTCGGACTTGCGGCCACCCGCGTAATTGCGGGCCGCCACGGCCGCGCAAGAAGCGGCGACGTTTCCAGGCTGATTGACGATAGCCACCGAGTTCGCATAACCCGTTCCGATGGCTGTGCCGATCGCGATCCCAGGGACCGTAGTGGTCTGATTGCTATTTACATTCGTCGCCCACGTGCATGACGGGTCGGCGCCGCGGCTCCAGGAAGACGGAGCAGCCTCAAGATAGGTGCAGGCCACGCCATTTGACCTGAACGATCCGACATAGAAAATAATGCCACCACCGGGGCCCGTGTCACCGATGCGGTGCGCCCCCCCCTCCTCGGGGCGGCGACGGCGCCGCTGCGCGGAACCTGCTATTCGCCACAATCTGAATTCCGTTGATCGCGGTGCGCGTCGCGCCGGCGGCGTACGGAAAAATCGCGAACTCGCTGGCCGTCTGGTTTCTGAAGACAA
>CAYSBP010000367.1:0-3464 GCA_964429255.1 uncultured Planctomycetia bacterium | reverse complement strand
GTAGTCCACCTTGGTCGGTTTCGGGGATGCTGCAATGGCCATAACCCTTCTCCTTGGTCGGTCGTGCGGCTCGCGGCTGACCGGTACGACTCATCCGCCGTCGCCCGCGTCGAGGCTCTTCGGTATTGGCGGAGGCGGCAGCGGTCTGCCTTCCAGGGCGGCCAGCACCGCCCACTCGATTTCCTTCGCCTTGAACGGTTGCCCCTGGACCTTGGTGTAGGGCTGAACGTCCACGAGATACCTGCCGCGGAGCAGCAGGGAGAGCTGCCCCAGATTCATCTCCGGACAAAGAATCTTCCGGTAGCGGCGCAACACGGCTTCGGTATTGGCCGGGAACGGATTGAGATACCGCAGGTGCGCGTGTGCTGCCTTTTTCGGTCCCGCGTTGATGCGGCCCAGCGCTGCGCGGATGGCGCCATACGTGCTGCCCCAGCCGACGACGAGCAGCTCCGCATCCGGATCGCCTTCGACTTCGAGCGGCGGGATATCCTGTGCGATCCGCGCGATCTTCTCCGCGCGCAGCCGGCTCATGATGTCGTGGTTGGCCGGATCGTAGGAGACGCTGCCCGTCAGTTCGCTCTTCTCCAAACCGCCAATGCGATGTTCGAGGCCAGGCGTTCCAGGGAGCGCCCAGGGCCGGGCCAGCGTCTTCGGGTCGCGCGCGTAGGGTTGGAAGCCCTTCGGGTCGTGGGCAAAGGTTACCGGAATCTCCGGAAGTTGCTCGAGCGCCGGGATGCGCCACGGTTCGGCGCCGTTGGCCAGGTAACCGTCCGAAAGCAGGTAGACCGGCGTCATGTACTTCACGGCCAGACGGCAGGCTTCCATCGCAACGTTGAAGCACTCGCCCGGCGTGGCCGGCGCGATGACGCAGACGGGGGCTTCGCCGTGCCGGCCATGCAGCGACATCAGCAAGTCCGCCTGCTCGGTCTTGGTCGGCAGCCCGGTTGACGGACCACCGCGTTGAATGTCCAGCAGCACCAGGGGCAACTCCGTCATCACCGCCAGACCGGCCGCTTCGGATTTCAGCGCGAGGCCCGGGCCGGATGTTCCTGTCACGCCCAACGCGCCGGCGTAACTGGCGCCGATCGCCGCGCAGACCGCCGCAATCTCGTCTTCCGCCTGGAAGGTGATGACCCCGAAATTCTTGTAGCGGGCCAGTTCGTGCAGGATGTCGCTGGCCGGCGTGATCGGGTAAGCGCCGAAGACCATGGTCCGCTGGGCCTTCGTCGCTGCGGCCACCAGACCCATGGCCAGTGCCTGATTGCCCGACAGGTTTCGGTACGTGCCCGGTTGGGTGGGCTTCGGCGGGACTTCGTAGGCTACCGCGTGGAAAACCTCCGTCATCTCGCAGTACGCGTAGCCGCCCTTCAAGGCCAGCGCATTGGCTTCGGCAACCTGCGGATCCTTCTTGAACTTGTCACGGATCCATCGCAACGTCGGATCGATGGAGCGGTGGAAGAGCCAGTAGGCCATGCCCAGCGCAAAGAAGTTCCGACACCGGGTCTTCTCTCTTGCGCCTAACGTCAGATCCTTCAACGATAGCAGCGTCTTCTCGGTCAGGTCCACCTGCAGCAGGCGGTACTTTCCGAGCGAGCCGTCTTTTAGCGGATCTCCAGTGTAACCTGCCTTCTTGAGATGCTGTGTGTCGAACTGGCTGCTGTCGATCAGTAAGATCCCGTTGGGAGGCAGGTCGGGCAGATGAACCTTCAATGCGGCCGGGTTGAAAGCCACCAGCATGTCGGGCTGATCGCCGGGCGTGTAGACCTCTTCCGCACTGAACTGGATCTGAAAGCCGGACACGCCGGGCAGCGTGCCTGTTGGTGCGCGGATCTCGGCCGGGAAATCGGGCAGCGTGGCCAGGTCATTGCCGGCCAGCGCCGTGGTGCTGGTGAACTGCGATCCGGTCAGCT
Organism: uncultured Planctomycetia bacterium; assembly: GCA_964429255.1. Lineage (GTDB taxonomy): Bacteria > Planctomycetota > SZUA-567 > H5-PLA8 > H5-PLA8 > CAYSBP01. Next base: position 1,554 of record CAYSBP010000367.1, on the reverse strand, counting down.
GAATGCCGTCTCCGGAATCGCCCGCAAACCGTACGGTGACCGACGATATCCGCTGGCGTTGGGCGCCCTGGTGTTCGGTACTGGCATCGACCTGACCTTCCGTTGTCTCAGGCATGGCTTCTCTTGGTTGCTCCTCCACGAGTCGTCGCTCCTGTTCAATGTGGCCAAACCTGAAAACCATGCCGTAACATCCGGCGGTGGAAGTGTATAACGTTTCGCGGTCTTTAGCCCGGATTATTCATGGGCCCCTCCCCATGAATAATCCAGGTTAGAAGGGAAGCTCCCGGTGGCGGATGGTTGCGGTGGGTGCCGCCCATAACGATGCCACCCGGGCGCCGCCCGAGAGTACGGCAGGACGGTATCGAGTCCATTTCTTGCTTGCGCTATGGGTAGACGAATCGATCCCGATCCCGACGCCGACGCCAATGAACGGCGGGAGAAAGGAAAAGCCCTGGGTCTATGCCAGAATGCGTAGAAAATAATGTTGACAGCCGAATAGTATCACTATATTATAGCCTTCTATGTGATGTATTGAGGGCATTCAGAAGAGAGGAGGTTGGTATCATGGGAAAGCTGGAGCGTTTTGAGGACCTCACGCCGTGGCAGAAAGCACGGGACATGTCCAAGGTCTTGTGCCGTGTCACGCGGGAGGGAGGGTGGGTCAAGGATCACCGGTTAACGGAGCAGATTCAAAGTGCACCGGTGGCGGTGATGACGTATGTTGCCGACAGTTTTGGGCGTTGGGAGACGGACGATGCGCTGGCGTTGCTGTCGAATGCGTTAACGGCGGCGATGGATATCCGTTCGTGTCTCTGCGTGGCCTTCGATGAAGGGTACATTGATGGCAAGACCTTCGACGATCTGCGCAAGCAGGCGGAGGACCTTTCGCGAACCGTCGGCGCGTGGCGTGGGGGTGTGGCCAAACGGCGAACCCGGCCAGAAGATCGCTCGAACGGAAACGGCCCTGGCGACGATCGGAGCGACGACCGACAAGACGACCGCCGTGTTGAGCCCCGGCGGGATGATCGGCGTGCGGCGTATCAAGGGCGGTAGCGGCCGCGTTTCAAGTCGTGATCGGTATGGCGTTGTGGCGTCGCGTATGGGTTGAGTCGTTGAGTGGGTACCACGGACGGAGCAGGCGTGGTGACCTGGTCGTCTGGATCGCGCGCGGTCGCACCTTCCATCTGCACGCGGTTCACCTGATCGGTGTAAGCGCACGCAACCACCGCGCCGGATCCACGCGGCATCCTTCAGCGGGTGCACGACCGGTGCTGCGCAAATGCCAGGATCCTTGATGCCACGGACAGCGCGCCCGCTGAAGGCCCTGAGTGAAGTCGAATGGGTATGCGCTGTCCGTGGACTGCAGCCGAGGAGTCATGGATACGCACATCGGTCGCACATTTTCGGCTTGATAATCTGGGTGCGTATCCATGGCACCATTTTTTTTGGGGGGGGGGCTGCAGCACTGGTCGTGCGCCATCCTTCAACGGAAGCGTTAGCCGGGCCCTATCTGATTGACTGGATAAGAGTTAGGATCGCTTGCCCAGCCGGTTT
>CAYSBP010000366.1:0-3471 GCA_964429255.1 uncultured Planctomycetia bacterium | reverse complement strand
TCACTTAGTTGCATTCCCCGCAATTCCGTGAAGCAAGAACGATACGGACCAGTCATTTCTGTGATCGGAACATCCTTTCCAGGAGCACGTTCAAAAGCGCCCCGGCAGACCCCCATGTTTAGGTGGGACTGAGCACTCGACGGTCTGGGGAGTGAGGAGCGGTGGAACCATGTGGAAGTTTCTGATCGTACTGGTGTTGTTGGCGGGCGGGGGGTATGCCGCGTGGCGCTACCTGCCGCTCAAGACGACCCAGGCCGCGGTGGAGAAGAAGGACGATGCGCCCCAGACAGCGCTCGTGAAGAAGGGCGATCTGCGGGTCATCGTCCAGGCTTCGGGTCGCGTCGTGCCCAACCGCGAGGTCGAGATCAAGTGCAAGGCCAGCGGCGAGGTCACGCAGTTGCCGGTCGACGTCAGCGACACGGTGAAGAAGGATCAGCTCCTGGTCCAGCTCGACCCGATCGACGAAGAGCGGACGGTGAAGCAGTCCACGGTGAAACTCGCCGTCTCGCAGGCCAGGCTGGAGCAGGCGAAGCTGCAGCTCCAGATCGCCGAACGGGAACTGAAGACGGAGCAGATCCGCGCGGATGCCACGCTGCGGTCAGCCCAGGCGCGCCTCGACGAGACGAACCGGAAACTCGAACGGGATAAGATCATGCTGGAGGGCGGGGCGGCCAGCCAGGAAGACTACGAGAAATCGCTCTCTTCGCAGATTCAGGCCACCGCGACGCTGGACCTGGCCCGGGCGCGCTACGAGGAACTGAAGACGCAGGAAGTGGCGCTGCAGGACCGCAAGCAGGCGATCATCATTGCCGAGCAGACGGTCGAATCCGACAAGATCGCGCTGGCCGACGCGCAGCAGCGACTGGAAGAGACCACGGTCCTTTCCCCGATCGATGCGATTGTCGCCGATCGCAAGGTTCAGGAAGGCCAGATCATCGCGTCGGGCGTCAGCAATGTCGGCGGCGGCACGACGGTGATGACGCTCGCGGACCTCTCGCGCATCTTCGTGCTGGTCGCGGTGGACCAGAGCGACATCGGCAAGGTCGAACCCGGTCAGTCGGCGCAGATCACCGTGGACGCCCATCCGGACGCCTTCTTCCCCGCCAAGGTCGTGCGCGTGGCGCCGAAAGGGGTCAATTCGCAGAACGTCGTGACCTACGAAGTGAAGGTCGAGGTGCTCGGTCCCCGGCGGAATCTGCTCAAGCCGGAGATGCTGGCCAGCGTTTCCATCACGACCGTGGACAAGACGGACGTGCTGCTGGTTCCCGCCAGCGCCGTGGAGCGCCGCCGTCGCGATCGCGTCGTCACCGTCCTCAAGGCGGATGCCGTGAACGAGGACGCCGAGAAGGAGGCCGCAAAGACCGAGCCCAAGACCGGGGAGGACCGCAAGGGCGAGGAACGCACGATCGAAGTCGGCGCGACGGACGGGGAGCACATCGAAGTACTCTCGGGCCTGAGCGAAGGAGAGATCGTGCAGTTGAAGGCTTCAGCCGGCCAGAGTCGGTGGCAGGGTGGTGGTGCCGACGACAAGGCCCGGCAGGAACGGATGAAGATGCGGATGATGGGAGGCATGATGAAGAAATGAGCCTCCAAACCCGCAACCTCCGCAAGACCTACGTCCTGGGCGACACGACTGTCCGCGCGCTGGACGGCGTGGACGTCGAGATTGCCGATGGTGAGATGGTGGCCATCACGGGCCCGTCCGGCAGCGGCAAGTCGACCCTGATGCACATCCTGGGCTGCCTCGATACGGCGGATGAAGGCGAGTACGTGCTGGCCGGCGAGGACGTCTCGCGTCTCTCGAAGGATCGTTTGGCGGGGATCCGCAACCGGCGCATCGGCTTTGTCTTCCAGTCGTTCAATCTGCTGCCGCGGCTGTCGGCACTGGAGAACGTCGAGATGCCGCTGCTCTACGCCGGTTGCCGGGATGCGCGCAAGCGGGCGGCCGAGGCGCTGGCGACGGTCGGCTTGGCCGATCGGGTGCACCACGAACCGAACCAACTCTCCGGCGGTCAGCGCCAGCGCGTGGCGGTCGCGCGCGCCATCGTGACCCATCCGGACATCCTGCTGGGCGACGAACCGACGGGGAACCTGGATAGCAAGACCGGTGAGGAGATCCTGGGCCTCTTCCAGGACCTGAATCGCCAGGGGCGCACCGTCATTCTGGTCACGCACGACCAGAACGTGGCTGCGCATTGTCAGCGCCAGATCCGGATGCTGGACGGCCACGTGGCGCCGGAAGGAGCGTAAGACGTGCTGCTCTGGACGATCCTCAAAGTCGCGTTGCGCAGTCTGCTGGCCAACCGGCTGCGCTCGTTCCTGGCGATGTTGGGCATCATCATCGGCGTCGGCGCGGTGATCTCGATGCTCGCGCTCGCCACCGGTACGCGTAAATCCATCATGGAACGGATGACCGCGATGGGCACCAACGTGCTGGTGGTCCGCCCGGGTCAGTCGTCCGGCTTCGGCGTCCGGTCGGGATCGGTCAAGACGATGAAGTTGGAGGACGCGGACGCGATCCTGAACGAGGTGGCGGACATCGCGGAACTGGCGCCTGTCGTGAACGGCCGCGCGCAGATCAAGTACTACAACAAAAACACCAACACCAGCGTGACCGGGACCTCGCTGAACTACCTGGAGATCCGGAACTTCGTCGTGGAGAAGGGACGCGTCTTCACCGCGATCGAGGAGGAAGAAGGGCATCGCGTCGCCATCATCGGAGCCACGACGGCCAGCGATCTCTTCGGCACGCAGGACCCGCTCAACGAGACCGTCAAGCTGAAGGGCCTGGATTTCCGAGTCATCGGCGTGCTGAAGTCGAAAGGCGACCAGGGCTGGTTCAACCCCGACGACCTGGTGCTGGTGCCCTATCCGATCGCCATGAAACAGCTTTTCGGCATGGATTACCTCTCGGAAATCGACGTGAAGATGGTGGATGGCGCGAACAACAAGACCGTCGAGGAGAAGATCGCCGAATTGCTGCGCAAGCGGCATCGGATCCGGGCGGATGCCGAGGCCGACTTCAACGTGCGTAACCAGGCCGAGATGGTCGAGATGGCCAGCAGCTTCACGCAGTGGCTGACGGCGCTCTCGGCCGGTATCGCCGGCATCTCGCTGCTGGTCGGCGGTATCGGGATCATGAACATCATGCTGGTGACGGTGACCGAGCGGACGCGCGAGATCGGGGTGCGCAAGGCGATCGGCGCGCGCGACCGCGACATCCTGCGCCAGTTCCTGCTGGAGTCGAGCCTGATCAGCGGACTGGGCGGACTGCTGGGCGTCGGCCTGGGGTTCCTGATCTCCCGGGGCATCGTGCGGTTTGGGGGTACTCAGGCCGAGGTGGAATCTTTCGGCGTCGTCCTGGCGCTTACCGTCTCGGTCTCGATCGGCGTGATCTTCGGTTACTACCCGGCGTGGCGCGCGGCGCGGCTGAACCCGATCGAAGCACTGCGGTACGAGTAGCGATGGGCG
>CAYSBP010000365.1:0-3472 GCA_964429255.1 uncultured Planctomycetia bacterium | reverse complement strand
CGTCGCATCGACCCGCTCACGCGCTTGGCGGCGGTGGGGCGCATGGCAAACAGCCGGGACGAGAAAAGAAGACAATATGCGGCGAATCTCGAGAAGATGGTGGCACGGGGCGATCCGTTGCCAAGCGCTGCGAGCATGGAGAGTAGCACCCGGGAAGGGGACATGCAGTTCTTCATGTCCGGCGGGTACGACTCGATCCACAGCGCGACCATGGCGGTGGCCTATTACAATTTCCTCCGGACGCTCGCGTTGGCCGGGCACGGCGACGCCATGACCAGCATGACGGAGCTCCTGGAAATACTCCGTGACCGCGCCGCGAAAGGGGGCGGCGAAATCTCGATTCGGCTGAGCGGCGAGTTTCGCGACCTCATCGGAGGGGAGGCGGCGACAGAGGTGGCGAAGAGGATCGGCGCGGAGATCGAATCCGTGGCCAAGGAGGCAAGGGAACTCGGGGTGGAATACACGCCGCAGACAGCCAGCCCCGCGGAGAAACGGGACGCTCCCGAGATGCGGAATCACGAGGCGCGAGCGCGGGCAACGGCGGGCAGGCTTGGGCCTCCAGCGGACGCCGACTTTGACTTCGACGTGCCCGGCGAGCCGACCACGGGCCCGAGACCCACCATCGACCCCGAGTTCGACTTCGACGTGCCCGACGAGCCGACCACGGGCCCAAGACCCACCATCGACGACGGCATCCTGTTCTAAGGGGGATTATAGGTTAATATATGTTTCCGTGCTGTACGTGGGTACAGTAGATGTGAACGGCAGTTGAAAAGTGAAGCGGGGGGCGGGGTTTGAGGGCGGTCGAAGAGTGAAGCACCTTCGAGCAAGCTTTACCGTGGACGCGTTTGGCATCGTGGACCACGGGAGGGCGGGAGGTGCTGAAAGATATGGACGTGTGGACAGACATCCGCCGGCGGGTGCTGGTTGAGGGCGAGAGCATCCGGTCGATTCAGCGGGAGTACGGATTTCATTTCCAGACGATCAAGAAGGTCTTGGGGCATGCGGCGCCGCCGGGCTACCGGTTGAGCAGGCCGCGTGGGCGTCCGAAGATCCAGCCGTTTCTGCCGGTCATTCACGAGATCCTGAAGCAGGACAAGCAGGCGCCTCGCAAGCAGCGGCATACGGCCAAGCGGATCTTCGTGCGTTTGAAGGAAGAACACGGTTTCCAGGGCGGCTACACGATCGTCAAGGATGTGGTTCGAGCCCTGCGGCTCAAGCAGCGCGAAGTCTTCGTGCCGTTGTCGCATCGCCCGGGTGAGGCGCAGGTGGACTTTGGCCAGGCCGAGGTCATCGAAGACGACGGTCCAAGGAAGGCGGCCCTGTTCGTCATGTCGCTTCCGTACTCGGACGCGGTCTTCGTTCAGTTGTACCCGAAGGAGTGCATGGAAGCGTTCCTGGACGGCCACGTCCGGGCTTTTGCGTTCTTCGGCGGCGTGCCCCGGCGCATCAGCTACGACAACACGAAGCTGGCGGTGGCCAAGATCATAGGCGGGCGCGGGCGCCAGATCACGCGAGGCTTCCAACGCCTGGTCAGCCATTACCTGTTCGAGACGCACTTCTGCCGGGTCCGGCGCGCCAACGAGAAAGGGCACGTAGAGAACCTAGTCGGCTATGGCCGGCGGAACTTCCTGGTGCCGGTGCCTCGCGTAGCGCGATACGACGCGTTCAACGAACATCTGGTCGAACAATGCCGTAAGGAGTTGAGCCGTCATCTTCGCGGCAAGAGCGCGACGAAGGGCGAGCTTCTGGAGGAGGAACGATCCGCGTTCTTGCCCTGGCCGAAGCAAGGCTTTAAGGCACGGCGTGTGGTCTCCACGCGCGCCAACAGCCTCTCGCTGGTTCGCTTCGACGGCAACGACTACTCCGTGCCGACGGCTCATGCCTACCATCGCGTTACGGTGGTCGGGGCCATCGACGAAGTTCGTCTGGTCGCCGGGGACCGTGTGGTCGCCCGGCATCGGCGCATCTGGGACAAGGAGAGGGTCTGCTTCGACCCGATCCATTACCTGGCCTTGCTGGAGCGCAAGCCGGGGGCGTTCGACTTCGCCCGTCCGCTGGAGGATTGGGATCTGCCAGAGGTGTTTACGGTATTGCGCGGGAGGCTGGAGGCCGACTTTGGCCATGAAGGGACGCGAGACTTCATCAAGGTCCTGCGGCTGCTGGAACGCTTCTCTTTGCGGGAGTTGACGCGAGCCGTCGAAAAGGCCTTGGCGATCGATGTCTTGGACGTCGAGGCGGTCCGCTTGATCCTGGAGGGGCTTCGTGAGCGGCCGGCCGCACTGTTCCGGCTGGACGGCCGGCCTCACCTGAGCCACGTGCGAGTCCAAGCGCCCGACCTGGCCTCCTACGCCGCGCTGACGGCGCCGGCGGGAGGTGGGGTATGAAGCCGCTCGAAACCAAGAGCACAGTGCTGCTCAAGCACCACCTGAAAGCCTTGAAGTTACCGACCTTTCTCAACGAATGCGAGAAGGTCGCGGCCCGATGCGCCAAGGACAACGTCGATCCCCTGGGCTTCCTGTTGCAGCTCTGCGATCTGGAGCTGATCGACCGGGAGCGGCGGGCCAAGGAGCGACGCACCAAGGCCGCCTGCTTCCCCACGCTGAAGACGCTGGAGGACTTCGACTTCCGCGCCCAACCTTCGATCAACAAGCCGTTGGTCAAAGAACTGCTGCGCGGCACCTACATCGAGCATCACGAGAACGTACTGATGGTCGGCAACCCGGGCACGGGCAAGACCCATCTGGCGACGGTCCTGGCCCTGGAGGCCTGTAGCCAGGGTCGACGCGTCCAGTTCTGGCGCGTGACCCACCTCATCACGCAGCTTTTGGAGGCGCGCGAGGAACGCCATCTGATGCGGATCAAGCAGCATCTGGCCAAGCAGGATCTCATCGTCCTGGACGAGTTGGGTTACGTTCCGGCCAGCAAGGCCGGCGCCGAGTTGCTGTTTGAGGTCATCAGCACGGCCTACGAACGCACCAGCCTCCTCGTGACCACCAACTTGCCGTTTGAACAGTGGACTGAGGTGCTGGGGAGCGAGCGCCTCACCGGGGCGGCGTTGGACCGCCTCACACACCGCTGCCACATCATCGAGATGAACGGTGATAGCTACCGTCTCCGGGATGCCCGCCGAAAACGCGGCGCGCCCTCCCAGGAGTCAAGAACTTCGAAAACCCCTGACCCTAAGAAAGGCACGGAGATGAAATAGACATTGCCGAGCGGCGGCGATGCCATAACCTAGGGCCATGGTGCTTCACTCTTAGCCCGCCGTCCGCTTCACTTTTCAACTGCCGTTCACAGCCTAACTCAGATTCACGAAAAGACTCGCCATTCATACCAGACGGCGACGCCAACACAACACCGAAATCCCTGGGGGGGCGAAAACTCAGATGCGCCCAACACAATGTGCAGGACTGGGAAGCCTCTTCCTGGAACTCGGTCCGGGGAAATGCGGACGGTCATGGGATGGACG
>CAYSBP010000364.1:0-3472 GCA_964429255.1 uncultured Planctomycetia bacterium | reverse complement strand
CGCAACCCAACGACAACAGCAAGAAAAACCATGAAGACGACCGGCGGCGCGTTGAATCGGATGGCGAAGGCCAGCGACACCTGCTTCCGGCCCATCACGCGCGGCGCGTTGACTTCGCGCGCCCTCGCCGGGAGGACCTCTAATCGCTCCGCGTGCTGGACTCGAACCGTCCCGAGTACGTGAGGAAGGCCCTGTTCAGGGCCGTCTCTCCTCGCATCCCCGCCCTTCCCTTCAAACGTGTCACATGCCCGGCAGCGCCAGTGCGTACATCTCGCTCAACCGCTTCTCCAGCGTCGCCTGCGCCTCGGGCTCCAGTACCTTCGCGTCGCGGATCAGCACCAGGCCCTCGTGCGCGCCGGCCTGGAGGTCCTGGGCCCAGCGCATCAGATCTTCCACGACTTCCGCGCGGAAACCGCGCACCTTCTGCTGGCTCTCGCGGTCGGGCGCGCCGAGGTGTCTGCGCGAAGCGATCTGCGACAGCGCCCGCGCAATGTGCGGACGGTCGTCAGCTTCGTAGTGCCCGCCCGGCCCGCGCGAGGCCACGATCTTCAGACCGACCGTCAGCGCCGCCGGCGCGGTGCCCGGACCGTCCGAGGCCGCCAGGATCGCACCAACCGCCGGCAGCACGGGAATGAACATCAGCCGCGGCGCGAGCGCCTTCAGGATCTCCATGCGTAACTCGTCCGGCAACCCGTCGCGGCCGCCGATCTCGCGCAACGCCTGCACCAGGGAGCCCGCGTTCGTCGGCCCCCACACCGCCGTTCCGCGCACAACCCCCTGCCATCGCTCGACCAGAAAGAGCACCACGTCGCGACGCAGGTGGTTCGGGCAGCTCCGCGAACAGGCGATGCGGCTCAGGCCCGCCAACGCCACCGGCAGGAATTCCATGAGACCCTTGTCGTCCGGGATCTGCAGCATCTTCCCGGACACCGACTCCACCAAATCGAGACTCAACTCGCGCTCGACCTCCTGCACGCTCGCTTTCAGCAGGTCCACGGCCTGGACCACGAGGTCGACCTGCGCGCGGCGCGACGAGGCCAACCAGCTCAGTCCCTCGATCGCGTCCTGCCGGCGCTTGGGATCGCCGGACTTCGCGTCGTCCATCAGGTGACGCGTGATCACTTCGCCGGCCTCTTTCGATGCCGCCGGCGAAGCGACCAGTTTGCCCATCGCCGTCAGGAGTTCGCGGCGGCTGGGGAAGCTGGCGTCCAGGGCGAGGGGCTGCAGGCAGCGCAGCAGATCGGTGACGGCCGCCTGCGTCTCGGCCATCCGGCCCGCCGCCGGCTTCAGTGCCAGTGCCAGTCGTCCCAGGATGCGGGCCGCCTGAACGCGCTGATCGGGCGGCCGCTCCTTGGCCAGCCGCGCGACCAACGGCCCGATGGCGGGAACCCCCAGAAACGCGACCGTGTCTTCCGCGATCTCCCGGTCCGGCGTGAAGGCCAGCTCGCCGACGGAACTCAGGTACGCCTCGGCCAGCTTGCGGCGCGTCTCGTCAGGCACCGACTCGTGCGCGATCCCGCGGCAGCCCAGCGCGGTCAGCCGCAGGGGGCGATACGAGGCCTCGGCGGCGCGCAGGACCATCGCCGCGGCGCGCGCCTTCGACTCGTCCGAGGTTTCCCGGTAGCGCACCAGATCGTCGACCAGGCGCACCAGGTAGCGCTGCCCGCTGACCGTCGCGCCTTCGTAGGTCTCGACCAGCGGGGCAACGGCGCGTTCACCGCGCGCGGCCAGGGCCGATCCGATGCCGCGCGAATCACGGCCATCGTCGGTATCGTGCGCGACGAAGTTCGCGCAGATCCGGATCAGTTCCATCTCGCCCGGATCGCCGGCCGGCGTGGAATCCAGCAGGATCTGCAGCAGAAACGCCTCGACGCCCCGGTCCGTGCACTTCTCGCGCTCTTCGCGGAAGAGTGGAAGCACCAACGCCGCCGCATCGCGACAAAGCCCGCGATACAGACGCATCAGCGGCAGGCAGACCCTGTTCGCACGCGGCGCCGCACCGGGTCCCAACGCGGTGGCCAACAACCCCAGGGTGACGCGGAGCAGCTCCGCGATGCGGAGCGGCGCACCGGTCAGGGCCGCAGCGGAACCGTGAAGGACATCCACCAGCCGTGCGGCCAGCGGCCCGGGTGCTTCGCTCTTCAGCGCCGCGATGGCACAGACGGCGATGGCCGCGCGCGCCAGGACCGGCACGTCGCCGGCCAGATCGCGCACCAGGCGGTCGGCCGCCCGGCTGCGAACCTCCTCGCTCCCCTCGCTAAGCGCACGCATGCCGGCGGTCAACTCGTCGGTGACCCCAAGCGTGAAGAGCAGTTCGGTGCCTTCCGCCCGCACATCCGTGTCGCGGTCTTCCAGCGCGCGAAAAATGACATCGGCCTTCTCGTGTAACGACAGCGGCGCATAGGCGAGCAACCGGAGCGCCTCGATGCGGTCCTTCTTCTCGACGGACGTGACCAGCTTCATGCGCAGGCGATCCAGTTCGATGGGCGTGAAGAGCGTCTCAAAGCCCTTGCCGTCACCAGCGACGAACCGCTCCGCCAGCGGTCGCGCGGGCACGACGCCCTCGGGCCGTGGGGCCAGCGCCTGGCTGTCCGGAACCGGAACTTGTTCGGGCTTCACTGGCGACACCGGTGACGCCGGCGGCGCAGGCAACGGGGCGCCCCACGCCTCGCCCGCCTCCAGTTCCTCGCGAAGGCAGAGAACGCGCACGCCCTCGACCTGGGCGACGGCCGGCCGGTCGTACTCCAAGACGGAGGGGCCGAAGTGCTTCCCCACCAGCGGAAGGAGGCGTCCGTCGTCGAGCGACGCGGAACGTTCGAGGAGTCCGGGATCGAGCAGCAGCGCTTCCATCGGCGTACCGGGCCTGGCGGTTTCCAGCACGGCGTGCGAGATTTCGACGCCATTGTTGAGGAGCGCGCCGATGCGGACGAGCAACCGGCGGGAGACGCCCAGTGATTGTGCTTCTTCGGACTTGCGGACGCCGCGAATCATCCAGCCGGTCTCCATGCCTGCACGTGCAATCTGTCAGCCCGTCGGGAAAGGGGCTGTTTTCCCCCTCGCCCCTCTTCGGTGGGAGCGGATAGGGAGCGGGGCTTCTCAACGAGCCGCTAGCGTACACAGCCTACGAGATCAACACAAGGCGAAGCGGAGGCACGTACGCATGGCATAATGGTCGAGGTGAAAGCCGCTTTCACCGAGTACCATTCAAGCCCTTGTTGGCCTCTTTCTCTTTCTCTTTCTGAGTTTCAAAACGAATTCTTAGGATCTTGAGCACCGCTGCAAGGAAACAAGCAAAGCCAGAGACAGCAGCACCGATGAAGATTCCCCAGATCATGCCAACTGCAAAGGCATATCTAACAATGCCTTGTTCATCCTTTGGACTGAACAATCCGGTTACGAACTCCGGCGAGATTGTTGCGACAAGGGCTCCAAATGCACCACCGACAAAGGCTGATAGAATCGAACCCACAAG
>CAYSBP010000363.1:0-3476 GCA_964429255.1 uncultured Planctomycetia bacterium | reverse complement strand
ATCAGGCGTACAAGCTGAACCACACGGCGTTGCGGGTGCTCCGTTTCCTGAAGGACGGCGGTTCGGTCTCCGCGTTGATTTGGAAACTCGGCGCGGACACGCAGCGACGACAGGACCTCTTCTATTTTCTGTGCGACTTCCGCAGCCTGATGACGGGCTGTCTGCGTGACGTGGCCGGTCGCAAGGCGGTCCGGTTTCAGTCCCATCCCGCGGAGTTCAATGTTCTGCCGGTGCTGTCTGAGATTGCGCTGACGTACCGCTGCAACCTGCGCTGCCGGTTCTGCTACGCGGGTTGCAACTGCCACGGGCTCGACCGGCAGGGATCCCATGCTGAGATGACCACCGCCGAGGTCGTCCGGGTGTTCGAGATCATCCGGCGCGACGCGAAGGTGCCTTCGGTGAGTTTTACCGGCGGCGAACCAGCATTGCGTGACGATCTGGTGGAACTGGTTCGGCGTGCCGTGGAGATGGGTCTGCGCGTGAACCTGATCACCAACGGCTTGCGTCTGGCGGAAGGGCATCTCGCGGCAAGGCTGAAGGATGCGGGACTGGCCTCCGCGCAGGTTTCGCTGGAAGGTCCGACGGCAGAGGTCCACGACGGACTGACGGGTGTGCCGGGTTCGTTCGAGCGGACCGTGGCGGGGTTGAAGGCATTGGTTGAGGCCGGCGTCCACATGCACACGAATACGACGATCAACGCACTGAACGCGGAGCACCTTCCTGAACTGGTGCGCCGCGCCGCCACGTTGGGGATGAAGCGCATTTCGATGAACATGGTGATACCGGCCGGTACTGCGGCGGATCGGATGCTCCAGGTGGCCTATTGCGACATCGGCACGCATGTGCTTGCCGCGCGTCAGGCGGCACGCACGGCGGGGCTGGAGTTCATGTGGTATTCGCCGACACCGCTGTGCCTCTTCAATCCGATTGCAGAAGGACTGGGCAACAAGAGCTGCGCGGCGTGCGACGGCTTACTGAGCGTCTCGCCAACCGGTGACGTGTTGCCGTGTTCCAGCTATCCTGAATCCGTTGGGAATCTTCTGCGGCGGCCCTTCGGTGAAGTATGGCACTCGGCGCGTGCGGCGTTTGGCCGGCGCACGCAGTACGCGCCGGGCGAGTGCGCGGGGTGCGCGGACTTCGGTCCCTGCGCCGGCGCCTGTCCTCTGTATTGGTCCGCCATGGGCACGGCGGAATTGGCGTCCCCCGGGGCACGCGTGGAGGGCGCCTATGCTTCTGCCTGACCCTCAACGTCGCGGCGCGATCCATTTCTACTTTGCCAGGTCGATGCCGTACGCCATGCGGTTCCAGACGGTTCTGGTGCTGCTCACGGCGGGATTCGTCACGCAGTTGGTTTCGCTGAAATGCGACTCCGGTTCCGGCGTCCTGGTGGGTGCGGCGTTTCTGCTGGCGGCGACGTTGCTTGCGCTCGTGAAAGGCTACACCAACAAACCGGCACAGATGAGCGGCGCGCGCGAATGGCGCGGTGCGGACGCCGAACACCTGGCAAAGATCATCCAGATTAACCGCAAGTCCAAGACGTGGGATCAGAGCTTCCTCGATATCACATGTGGATTGGGGGGGCTGGGCTTCTTTCTGGCCGCGGCGGTTGTGGTGGGCGGATTCATGTTCCTCCTGATGGTCGAGCAGGAATCGCTGGCGCTGGTCTGGTTGCTGGATGGTCTGGTCCTCCTGCCGCTGCACTGGGTCACCGGTGTCCGAAGTGTCCTGACCAACGACCCGCTGACGGTGAAGGCTCAGATGTTGTTGGAAGTCGTGAACGCATGGCAACCGGTTGCGCGCCCCGGCGAGAAGATGCTGCCGCAGATGGAAGTCCTGAACACGCCGGACGGCCAGGTCCCGATGGATGCGAAGATGATCCTTCAGGTGGAGCCGTTGGGACAGGCCTTCCTCGGACTCCAGGTACAGGTCTGTATCAACAACGTACAGGGCGCCGACTATCCTTACCTTTATTGTGTACTGGTCGCGCGTCCAGGGCTGCAGCTTCACCAGCAACTTCATCCCGAGCCGCCATCCGGGATCGTGACGGAGCCGCAAACCCAGGAGGACGTCGAGATCCTGATCGTCCGGCAGTACACGACCAAGACCAGCGGGTATCACACCGACGCGACGGCGGCACTGCGGATCTTCATGAACGCGCTGGAACTCACACGACACCTGAAGGCCGTCTGAACAAGCCTCCTCAAAAATCTGCTACGAGACTGGAGGAACGGAAAGGGGATCGGAAAGGGGATTGGAAAGGCACCGTCTATTCCCGCGCATTTCTGCGAACAAGCCTCGCGGAATGCGCCTGAAGGTGGCGAAGTCGCTCGTCCCGCAGCCTGTCGTGGCGGCCGAGTAAGGTAGCGCGCCAGCCTGCGGGCCGCCTTTCCGTTCCCGGGAGATGAAGAAGATGCTGATAGCGGACCTGGTCATCGCCGCGGTGCCAATGCTCTTTGGGCCACCTCGATAAGTGGCATCCAGATTCCAGGCACACTGAAATTTTTTCCCACAACGTATAGTAGCAATAGTAGTTACAGTTTTAGCAGCAACATATTCACTCGCGCTCCGTTGGCGCTCAACCGTCCCGGCCGCTTCGCTCGTCGGATGTGGAGGCGCTCATCCAAGAGGACTTCGCACGTCATCCTCCAAGGCTGGGCTCACGCCTGCTTGCGTCGGGAACTGACGTTTCAGGGCTTCGCTCGCGGCGTGTTTTGCGGTTTGCCACTCTTGGCGCGCATGTCTGAGTTGCGCGCGATAGGCTCGGCGGGTTTCCTTCCAGCGGTCTGCGAGGCCCTCTTTGCGCTCCTGGAGATGCCTGCGCCAGAGGCTAACGGCGACGCCGATGGCGACCTTCACTCGCGCGATGTGCGCTTTGATCTCCTCGATGCGGGAGGGTTCGACGTGCGAGAGACGCGCCTCCAGGTGTTCGGCGGCGACCTTCAATCGCGCCTCCTCGATCGCCGGCGGAGCGTTTGTACGCAGGCCATGGACCAGACCACAGAGACGCAGCCCGCGGATGAGCCACTTCGCCGGGTCCCAGTGGTACCAGCGAACCCCGTTGCGGAAATCGCTTGGGAAACGGTGGTGAAAGCTGTGGTAGCCCTCGCCAAACGTCAGCAGCGCAACCAGCCAGTTGTCACGGGCGGAAATCTTCGCATTGTAAGTCTGCGAACCCACGCGATGCGCCAGCGAGTTCACGAAGAAGGTCGAATGGTGAACAGGCCCAAGCAGTACCGAAGTGAGGTTTGGTTAGCCCGCAGCGACACGCGCCGGGTGGAGCAGCCCACCACCCGAGAATTGACCCCTTGATTGCCTACATTACCAAAACAGAGGAGAGCATGGGCCCACGAGAGCAAACGCGAATGGAGCGGGACAGCATGGGGCCCGTCCCGGTTCCCCGTAAGGCCTACTACGGCGCATCCACCGCCCGGGCCCTGATCAACTTTCCGATCAGCGGTCTGCGTCTGCCCCGCCGC
>CAYSBP010000362.1:0-3489 GCA_964429255.1 uncultured Planctomycetia bacterium | reverse complement strand
CGCGTCCTCGGACAAGGCGGGGAGGGGGAGGGACAAGAGCAGGATGGCGAGCAGGACAAGCGGGATCGTGCGCATTGGGACATGCCTCCTCCCTTCATGGGCGGGCTTCTGTTTCACCTGGGGTCGGCGCTTTAGATTTTGCGCAATCGCGGGGAAGGGAGCAGGCGCCATTAGGATTTCCTGCAACGCCTGGACGCGAGCAAATCCATCGCGGCGTCACGTCATTCGGAAAACCGACGGACCAATCCTGTAAGTCGTTGTTCCTCGGTCGGCGGGAGGGGGGCTTCATTACTTGATGATGTTGCCTGAGTTGAAATGATGAAATCGCCCGCGGGGCGAAATCATTACCACGAAAATAAAGAACGATGAAACCGCCAAACCGAGGCACACCCCGGCCATTGACCTATGGCCAATGGCCAATGGTCAATGGCCTAAGGCTATTACGGAAAATTTAATGACGCGGGTCGTGCATTGGGACCGGCGCGCTCGGGCGACGCTCCGCGCCGCCCTCCCGCTCACGCACAGTTGGACCCCATCACGTCGATAACGGCGAACTGGCCCTCGGGGCAGGGATTGGTCCGGACCCGTGACCACGCGTGACCGGAGAGGCCCGGCGGCCTATAGGCCGTACGGTTGGATTGGCCATGGCGATTAAGCGAAATTTTAATAACGCGGTTCGTCGACTCGCTGCGCTCGTCTCGGTCAGCTCGCAGTTGTCCCGTCACCTGTCACAACAGGGGCGGGACAGTCAACTCGTTTGTCGTCATGGGTTTGCAGGTCGTCACCTCGGGGGGTATGTAGAGGGTAACCATATTAGAAAAACATCCTCTCCCATCCAGTAGAAGAGACACCCTACAACTCCTTGCCTGTCATCAAGTTAACTGTCCCGTCCCTGCGTTGACAAAAGACGGGACAGTTGGCCTTCAACCAGCCAACCAGAAATTCGCATTTTTCTCACCGATCATGCAGGAAAATCTTCTTTCCGCGCCCAACAAAGCCACAGAAAGGGGGAGCGACCATGGACACGCTCTGGAAGGTTCGAGATGTTGCCCGGTTCCTGAATTACACCGAGGGCTGGGTCAGGCTGGCTGCGAAGGAGGGCAAGATTCCCGCGCTGCGGCTCGGGGCGGGTTGGCGTTTCTCACCGGAGGCCATCAAGGGCTGGGCCGTCGGCGAATCCGCTGAACCGCGGGTAAAGGAGGAAGTGGAGGTCAGTAGTTTCTAGGTAAAGAAAACCCCCGCGTCAACGGGGGCAAAACAACAGGGAGATATCCAATGATTAGTTCGTCTATCGAAAGCACCATTCCTTTAATCGCCGTGGATTACCTGATGTCTGGCCTATCGGTCGTTCCAACGCTGTTGGACGGGTCGAAGCGCCCAACCATGGCTTGGCGCAAACTCCAGCACGAGCACATGTCCGAGTCCGTCGCCGCGGATCTGTTTGCTGGTCACGGCATCGCGGTCATCGGCGGCAAGGTGTCTGGCGACTTGGAGATCATCGACTTTGACGCCGCCGGGGCGCTCTTCGAACAGTGGCGAGCCGACGTCGAGAAGATGCTCCCCGGCCTCACGAGCCGCTTGGTCATCGAGCGCACCCCAAGAGGGGGCTTCCACGCCGCGTACAGGGCGACCGGGATGACCATCCCCGGCAACCTCAAGCTCGCCTGCATGCCCGACGGCGAGTGCGCGATCGAGACCCGCGCGGAGGGCGGCTACGCCATCTGCGCGCCGACCCCCGACTACGTGCTCATCCAAGGCAACTGGCTATCGTTGCCGGTCATCACCAAGGAGGAACGCGACGTCCTGATTGGCGTCGCGCAGGCGCTGGACTCCAAGGTGAAGGTGGCCGTTGAGAAGACCGATCAACCGCGACGCCATCCGCGCACCGGGGACTGGCAAGGAAAGTCCGTCGCCGACGATTACCGAGAGCGCGGCGACATTCGCGGCCTGCTTGAGCGCCACGGCTGGGCGTTCTGGCGCGCCGGACCGGACGGCGAATGGTGGGCGCGGCCTGGCAAGGACAGCGGCGTCTCGGCGACGTTGTTTGACGGCGGCCCCTTCTACGTATTCTCGTCGAACGCCAAGCCGTTGGAATCCGGCCGGGCGTACTCTCCTTTCGACCTCTACGCGGCTCTTGAACACGGTGGCGATCGTTCGGCCACGGCGCGTACCCTTTACGCGCAGGGGTATGGCGACCGCCAGCACCGCGTCGAGTCCCCGCCGACGTTCACCACCGTGGCCGATGACGACGCACCGCCGGAATCGGCGCCAGCCTTCGAACGCCCCTCTTGGAACGAGGTCCTGGAGGCCGTGGGCGACTCCCCCCTTCGCGTGTACGTGGAGGAAGCCGGACGGGTCAGCCATGACCTGCCGGGGGAGGCCGTCTTGGCCGACGCTCTCCAACTCTCCGGTTGCTGTCTGGCGCGCTCGCGCATCCGCATCGGCGTCTCCAAGGACGACTTGGCGCCCGTGGAGTGCAACGTCTACGTCCTGAAGCTGATCGCCAGCGGCGGCGGAAAAGGGCTAAGTTCCTCGTTCCTGCGAGCCGCCGCGACGCGGATGGAGGTGGCTGAGCTGGTGGGGTCGTCGGACGCGGCCCTTGTCGCCAGAGCCGAGAAGACGCCCGGCGGCGCGTTCGGCCTCTGCTACGAGAACGAGATATCGCGGATTCTGGATTCCCGCAACCCGGTGGCCACGCTGGTAACCACGTTGTTCCTCAAGGCGTATGACGAAGGTCGGCTGATCCATGTCACCTGCCCGCGGGGGCATTACGTCAGCCGGGTCGTCGAGCCAGCAGCGCCGTCACTCCTGATCGAGGGCCAACCGGACGTCTTCGAGTCGGCCGCGGGACGCAGCGCCATATCGACTGGGCTGCTGGCCCGACTGCTGACGGTCGCGCCGCCATACCGGCGCATCCGGAAGGAGGGTTGGGGCGACGTTGGTCGCGTCGCCCGGTCGTACCAAGCGTACATGCCCGACCACGAACGGGTCATCGTCGCGCCAAGGGGCGTGACGTCCAAACGGATCGAACCAATCCTCGGCTCGCTCTCCGACGGCGAGTTGGCCGCTTGGGGCCGCCTGGAGGGCCAGTACCTCCTGCGCTTCGCGTTGATGCTGGAGCCAACGGCGATCATGACCGGCCACCTGTCGGACGGGGCCATGCGCCGGGCAATGGTGCTGTGCGAATGGTTCTTCGCCGGTGCCCGTTACGTGATGGGCCTCTGCCACGACGACCGAGGTGAGGTCCTGCGCGCCCGGATGGTCCGGTACATCGCCAGCCACCCGGAGTGCTCCGATCGCGACCTGTACCGGCACCTGAAATGCTCGTCGCTCGATTTCACCCGGACGCTGGCGCCGACGGTGATCGCCCGCGGGGACGCCAATCGATCCGACCGTGGCCGCTGGATCGCGGTCCACGCTCCGGCCATCGACCGGCAGCCATCGCCCCTGCCCAAACCACCCACCCAGAGCAAGACCGTGAACGTCGAA
>CAYSBP010000361.1:0-3526 GCA_964429255.1 uncultured Planctomycetia bacterium | reverse complement strand
TGATTTCTTGTAAGTACCTGACGCGCAACAGCTAATCAGTGCTCTTGAAGACCGAACTGACGAAGTTCACGCGCCATTAATCTCTGTCCCCAGACGCCTCCCGCCCTGATGGTTCCTCTCGTGGTGCTACGTCCGGGCTCTCATTGGGGTCGGCCGAGTTTTGGAACACTACGGGGTCACAGGCCGCGCGGAACGAAGATGATATCCCCAGGCGCAAGCGCGGGATCGTTTGCGCTGGAGGACTTGGTGAGACTATCGACGTCCACGTTGACGACGCTGTCCTTGCGGATGAGTCGAACGCTGGATGAAGAGGCCAGGCGTGTGAAACCGCCAGCCATACTGATCGCCTTGGTTACGGTCAGCGACCCGCCGGCGGGCGGGTAGTAGTTCCCGCCACGCTCGACCTGCCCAAATACGAAGACGCCCTGGCCTTGCGGCACGAAGAGGGTGTCCCCTGGCTGCATGAGCCGGTCTTTGTCGGGCGCTCCCTGGGAGATCAGCGCATCGAAATCCACGGGGATCACCTGGGGTGAGCGCTGGTCGGCCTGCGGGCGAAGAATCCGTGCGTCCTTGGGCATGGCCGTCGGCGCCAGACCCTCGGCCATCGAAAGGACCTGCGAGGCCATGATGGGCCGAAGACCTTCGTGACGAACGCCCAGCGATGCCAAATCCACGTAGCCGGGCTTCATAACGCCGCCGACCACGAAGATGCCTTCTTTGCTCAACTGCGGCACGTAGACGGAGTCGCCGGCGCGCAGCGGGAGGTCCATCTCCATGCGCCCATCGCGCATGGCCAGAAGGTAGTTCACGTTCAGCACCGCGTCCGTCTGGCCCGGTCGCTGGCGAACGATGCGTACTTCTCCCGGCAAGGCGTCGTCCGTGAGCCCACCGGCCACCGCCAGGGCCTGTCCCAGGGTCATGGGGCGGTCGAGAGGAAGGGCAACTTCCATGGGGGTGCGCACGCCGCCGCTGAGGTAGACACGTTGGGGGGCGTACTCCTTGACCGCCAGCGAGACGATCGGATCGACCAGTTTCAGCCGGGTCTCGAGTCCGCCGCGGATTTCAGCCGCCACGGTAGCCGTTCCCCGTCCGGCGGCCTTCACGCGGCCCACGACGGGAACGACGAGGAACCCATCCGGTGTGATGCGGAGGTCCGCGGAAAGATCCGGCTGCTTGTATACCCACAGACTCACCATATCCAACGGACGCAACGGTGTGATATCGTCGGCGGACGCGCGTTCCTCGCCCGGCAGACTCATCGAGGCGAGGCATCCAGCGAGGGCGGGCGTCAGCCACAGCACGGTACAGAATCGACCCAACGGTGGCCCTCTCTCGCGTCCGGAATGCGGACGCACGTCAGACTACCAGGCGAAGATGCCGCCGAGGGTGATCCTGCTCTGGTTATATCCGCTGCCCACGTTTCGGGGCGTGTTCATCGTGTAATCGTAGCGCATCAAGAGCGAAGCCCACTTATTGATGCGGTAGGTGGTCGAGGCGCCCCCCGTGAAGTAGGTGAAATCGGTGCCTTGGGCTCGGTTGAAGTAGGAGTGGGACAGGCGGAACGTGGATTTCCATCGATCCGTCCACTTCTGTTCGACCTCGGCACCGACCGTGAAGAGGTCGGCGTAGTCGGCTTGTGTCGAGAGAACAGCGGCGCGATCCGCGAAGACCGAGACCATGAGCGAATCGGGCTTGACATGCCACGTGGCGCGCGCCTTGGCCAGCAGGTGATCGGAGTCCCGCGGCGCCCGGTACTCGAACGTGTCGTGGTAGGTCTCCAGGCGGATGTGCTGCCAGCCCACACCCACTTCCCACGTCAGGCCCTGGACGATGGTTCCGTTCAGCCCCGCCCAGACTCTGTGGTCATGTTGGTTGTTCCTGCGAACATGGCCGTACTTGGAGATGTTCAGGTCGCCATTGAAATCGACGTTGCGGAACTCGTAGCGCAGATAGGGCTTGAGCGTCTCGAACGTCTTGAAATCGAGCCGCACGCCGAGCAGGTCCTGTTCGTAGTTCTGATCGTGCAAAGGGTCAAAGACCCAATGCCGGAAGGATTTCGTGTAGTCCATCGACAGATCCACGGGCTCGAACCGGACGCCCACGACGGCGGTCGAATCGCTCAGCCAACGCTGTTGGCGTTCGGTGAATTCCGGATCGCCCACTTCATCCAGGTAAGCGAACCCCTGCTGGAGCCGTACGAACCATTTGTCGAAATCGAGGTTCAACTGGATGTTCCCGACGTGCTCGGAGATGGTGTTCAGCTCGGTGTGTTCAGCGAAGTGGTAGATGCTGGACTGCCAGTCCATCTGAAGCCGGTGATTGCCGAACGGATAGCGCATCTGGAAGCCGGGTGTCAGGATGCCGATGAAATCGCTCTTTTTGTGCTCGCTGTCGCGGTAGATATTATCGTTGTACTCGGCGCGGGCGACGACGTACGGGTTGAATTCCAGGCCGCCGATCCTCAGATCGCTTTCGGTCTTGATCCGTTCGCCGAGGATCCTGATCTCGGGGATATCCTCCGCCAGAACCGGTAGCGCACACGCCAGCATAGAAACGATGGCGGCAGCAACCGACAAGGACCGAACACCACTCTTCAGGGCACGCGTAATACTAGTCATCTGGGTCTCCCCTCTCCTTAACGAAAAGACACTCATGGCGTGATATCATCGGGCGTGACTGAGTTGTCGACGCCAAGCATGCCAAACGCGCCGTTCTGGAGTGACGATCTGGATGGTGTGGTGAGGGTGTCACCCGGAACGCGGATGACGCGGTCGCCTTGTTGCAGCGCGAAATCGGCCGCCAGCTTCTCGGCGTCGACCTTGGCGACTTCGCGAGGCACTTCGCGCTTGCCCCCGATGGGGAAGGGGAAGTACTTGATCATGGCGACCTTGAGCGATTCGCGGCGTCCCACGGAGGTTCCGGGTTCCACGATCGCCCAGCCGGTGTCGATGGCGCCGCCGATGACGGTTTCGCCGATCGAATCGACGATGAAGTCGGCATTGGAACCCGGTTCGCAGGTGACATCGCTGCGGGGGCGAACGAGTACGTTGGACGCTCCTCGAGTGGCCACGCGCAGTTTGACCTTTTCGGGGAGTTCGAAGGTCAGCTTGCCGTCCTTCTTAAGGACCACGAAGTTGCCGCCGGCCTGCAGGCAGAGCAGTATCTGGGGGCCGAAGCTGAGTTGTGCCATGGACGAGCCGGCGATGATGCGCGTACCGCCGGGAATCATATCGCCGGAGGTCAAGGCCCTGGGTTGCGCCTCGCCCGGCAGGTGGACTTTCACCCCGCCGCTCGCGAAGGTGACCTGGATGGAATCGGAATTGCTCTCGGCCTGGCAGATGAAGGCCCCGGCGAGCAACGCCACGCAAACGACCGTCAAACATGCTCTCATAGTTCAGAACTCCTTGCAGTGGACACGGCTAGTATCCCGGATGCTCTGCCGGATGCAACTACTAAACAAGGGTTTTTTTGAGAGAATCGTCTGGTGAAGAGGGATCGGTGGTGGATTTGGTGGCGGCTCTTGCCC
>CAYSBP010000360.1:0-3542 GCA_964429255.1 uncultured Planctomycetia bacterium | reverse complement strand
GCGGCAAGCGGGACTTTCCATACGTTTCACGCCGCATTCTTTCCGTCATTATGCCGAGTACCGGATTATGCCGAGTAGTTTGCGGGTGGCCGCGTAGTTGAACAGTCCTGCGATGATTCTACTCGGCATAATCAGAGGCCCTTCAGGAAGGCCATGAGGGCGTCATTAGGGCGGAATCGCTTCACGCTACCCGTTGGCGCGGCGGTCTTGGCGAGAATGTTTTGCTTCTGTGCCAGATCGGCCTCGACATAGATGTGCACCGTTTCCAAGGTCTCATGGCCGAGCCAGAGGGCAATGCTTGCGGTGTCAGCTCCTGCGTGCAGAAGGTTCATGGCGGCAGTGTGCCGGAGCACGTGCGGGGAGATTTTCTTCTCCTTCATTGACGGGCATTGTGCGCGTGCGACGGCGGTATGCTTAGCCAGAATGAACTGCAGGCCATCGGCGCTGATCTGTCGCCCTCTGCGGTTCGGAAAGAGCGGGTCGGACGTTGGGTTGCCCTGTTCCTTCAGCCAGGCAGTGAGAACAGCCGCAACCGATCGGGTCAACGGCGTACAGCGTGTTTTTCGTCCCTTACCCAGGCAGCGGAGGTGCGCACCGGCTCCGAGTGTGACATCGTGGCAACAAAGGCCAGCCAATTCGGAAACGCGCAGGCCGGTTTGAATAGCAACCAAGAGCAGAGCGTAGTCTCTACGGCCAGACCAAGTGTGACGATCGGGTGCGTCGAGCAGGGCCTTGGTCTCCGTTTCGGTCAAGTACTCAATCAGAGTGCGTTGATACTTCTTACTGGGCATGGTCAGCACCCGCTGAACAAGCGAGCTATGCTCGGGCAACTGGTAGGCCGCGTAGTGGAAGAACGAACGAATGGCGGCAAGTCGTGCGTTCCGACTGCGAGCACCATTGCGACGTTCATGCTCAAGATGATCCAGAAAGACTCCGATGAATGAACTATCCAGATCCTCCAGAGTCAAAGCGGACGGGGGCTTACCCAGATGCTCCTGCGCGTATGCAAACAGCAGCCGAAACGTATCGCGGTAGGCCGCGATGGTATTGGGACTGGCGTTGCATTGTGCCATAAGCCTGTCGGTGAAAAATGCCTGTAACAAGGCAGGGAAGTCGCATCCGATTTTCATGATAGATCTCCAAGGAAATGTTCCAAACGCGTGTTGACGGCGCCCAGCAGTTCCGGGACAGCGGTGAGATACCAGTACGTGTCGCTCACCTTGGCATGTCCGAGGTAAGCCGACAGCAGTGGCAGCCGCTGTTCCGGATCGATCCCGGCGCGATGCCAGTCGGTTAGCGTTCGGACGGCAAAGGTGTGCCGCAAATCGTGCATCCGGGGGCCGTGACGATCGGCAGGCGCGCGCAGTCCGACGTGCCGGGATATGCGTATAAAGGCGTGCCGGACGATGGAGTGATTCAGCGGCGCACCGCAGTTCGAAACGAAAAAGCGATCCGTCACTCGAACCGGCACAAGCTTGTCGCGATCCCGTGCATAGGCCCGCAAGGCCTCCTGCGTGGAGGGATGAACGGGAAGGATGCGCGTCTTGTTGAACTTGCTTTGCCGTACGGTGAGCCGGCCCTGTCGCAGGTCCACGTCAGGGTCTTTCAGGCCGACGACCTCGCCGAGACGCATTCCCGTCACGGCCAACAGACCAAACAGCGTGCCATACGTGCGAGGTCGAAGACCATCACGAGGTTCCAACAGGGCCGCCGCCTGAAC
Organism: uncultured Planctomycetia bacterium; assembly: GCA_964429255.1. Taxonomy (GTDB): domain Bacteria; phylum Planctomycetota; class SZUA-567; order H5-PLA8; family H5-PLA8; genus CAYSBP01. The sequence goes on along the minus strand of CAYSBP010000360.1, from coordinate 1,822 downwards.
CAGACGCAGGATCTGAGCGTCGGAGTAGATGTAAGGCTGTGCTCGTTGCGCTTTGCCAGGTAGCAAGTCTTGAGGCGGGACCTGCGTGCGTGGATCTCGGGCGCTGAGGTATTGAGCAAAGTCACGCGCCATTCCAAGGCGGCGCGCCCGATGCGCCTGTGAGGCATGCTGGGGTTGCTGCGCCCACTCCAGCGCCAGGCTGGTGGTAATGAACTCGACGGATCGGGCTTGCAGAAAGACAACGAACTTGCGCAGCACACCCTCGTGTTCTCTGAGCTTGAAGCCCAGCCCTCTGCGCAGGGCCAAGTACTCATTCAGTTCCTTCAGTAGTAGGTTCATGATCTATCTCCGGGCCAAGGCCGAGCAAGCGCACGTAGGCCGCTAATGTCCACCTTGGCGTAAATGGCTGTGGTGTTCGGACTCTTATGGTGCAGGATCTGGCCGATCTCGGTCAGGGTAGCTCCGTTCTGGAGCATGTTGGTGGCCAAACTGTGACGAAACAGGTGTGCCCCTTTGCTTGGCGGATCAAGTCCGGCACGTGATAGTGCCTGACTCACGATCTTATCCAGCGACGACGAATTGCCCAGTCCGCGATAGGGCGCTCTCATGCGCAGAAACACACGTCGGGAACTGCAAGGTTGCCTGACGTTTTTCAGGTACGCGGCTACCGCCCGGCCCACATCCTGGGGAAGTGGAAAGCGTTTTCGCTGTTGGCCCTTTCCGCAAACACGGATCTCGCCCGTCTCCCAGCGGATATCATCTAACTCCATTGACACAATCTCGCCGGCTCGCAGCCCCAGACGGGCGAGCAGCAGCAGAATCGCGTAATCCCGTTGGCCTATGGCCGAACGGCGGTCACAAGATGCCAGCGTTCGTTCGATGTCGTCGGCATCCACCCACTTGGGTGTCTCGCTCAAACGCCAACCCGCCACCGCGGGTATGTGGTCCGCCAGAGGCGCAGCGATTTGCCCACGCAGATAAAGGAATCGGAGGAAACTTCGCAGCGCCGTGAGGATCAACTGCATGCGCTTTGGACGACAGGAACGGATACGGTGCAAGACAAACTCATGGATGTCGACTGTGCAGAGCTTTGCCGGATAGCCGGATCCTGCCGCAAACCGTTCACCCATAAACAGACGAGCGATCGGGCAATAGTTCTTCACCGTTGCTGGTGCAAGCGCACGTTCCTGACGCAGATAGATCGCGAAGTCCCGCTCGATCCGTTCTGGAACTCCTCCCTCGGGTTGCACTCGTACAGGAGCGATCCCTGATCGGCGCAGGTGAGCCAGCAAGGCGCGCAGTGCGGCCGCCCCGCCATGTCGAATCAATGCCCTACCGCCCCGTCTCCGGCAGAACCGAGCAATCACCTTCTCCGATACATCATTGGCACAAAGATCGCAGCGATCCATCCAACGACCGAATCGGCGTACTGTCGCTATCGCGAAGCGTATGCTCTGTCGTGCATATCCCTCGATGCGGAGGTGCTCGGCAAGCCCGTCAGCGTGAGCACCAAATAGCCCCGTGCGATGGCGGGCGATGATCTTTCCGTGGGTAAAGAAATCCTCTAACATGTCCTCTCCCTCCTTCTGTGACGTTACGACCACTGGGAGAAGACACTCGGATTATGCCGAGTAAGTCGAGCAAATAAGCGGAGAGAAATGGAGGATTATCTGGAAGAGAACACCCAACTACGCGGCCACCCGCAAACTACTCGGCATAATCCGGTACTCGGCATAATGGCGGTTATGCCGAGCTCGGCATAACCGTCACAGGGTGAAGACCCTTTCCGCGGAGCCAGAATCGAAGCGTTGCGTGCATTGCA
>CAYSBP010000359.1:0-3554 GCA_964429255.1 uncultured Planctomycetia bacterium | reverse complement strand
CGGAAGGGTCTCATTCCCACATTTCCCCTTTACCTGCCCGCCATCTCCCTTTACGTCTTAGCCTTCCGAAAAGGGATCTGCATGGCAAAGGCGAAGGCCAAGAGCACAGGGTCAGCAATCGCACCGGCACCGGGCGAGGTCGCCAAGGTGTGGGCCGGAGGGAAACTGCCATCGGCGGTGCTGCTCATCGGCGCCGAAACGGCGATCCGGGAAGAAGCATTGAAAGGCATCCGCCAGGCCGCCTTTGGTAACAGTGACGGCGGCATGAACTGGGTCATCTATCACGGACCGCAGAACCAGCAGGAACCCAACGCGCTCGATCCCGCTACCGTGCTCGATGAAGTCTGCACGCGCCCGATGTTTGGCGCCCCGGACGAACAGAAGGTCGTCGTCGTCCGGCAAGCGGACCTTTTCGTCAACGCGCACCGTGAAATCCTGGAGCGGAACATCCCCAGGATTCCCGACAGGACCACGATGGTGATCGAGGTCGCCCAACCCGGCACCTTCAAGAACACCCGACTTTACAAACTCTTCGCCGAAGGCGGCGCGGCGATCGATTGTGCTCCGCTGGAATCGCGCGACTTTGGAGGAGGCGACGCGCCGCTGAACGTGGAAGTCGAACGCCGCGCCCGGGCGCTGGGTCTGGACCTTGATCACGCCGCCGTCACCGCGTTGCTCGACCGCAGCAGCCACACCCTCGGCGTGCTGCTCGAAGAACTTGCCAAACTCGCTCTGGCCCTCGGCGCAGATGACGAAAAGCGGGTCCACGTAACAGCGAAGGACGTCGCCGAGGTCTGCGCCCGAACGCGACTGGTCGATCCCTTCGAGTTCGCCGACGCGGTGGGCGAACGCGACCTCAAGCGGGCGCTGGAGACGCTGGGCGCCATCGCTGCTCACGGACTGGGCGATTACAAGAGACCGGGACGCGTGGTGACCAACGAAAACGAGATTACCATGCGGTTGCTGGCCGCGGTGACCTACAAACTGACCCAACTGCAGGACCTCCGCGCCGCCATCGACGCGCGCATACCTGAGTTTGAAGCATTCAAAGCGGCCAAGCTCTTCGGCTTCCGCCAGGAAGGCGCGCAGCGCGCGTTGCGCAAACACACGACGGCCTCGCTGCGCGAAGCGATGGAGGCCCTGTTGCGTGCGAATCTCGAACTCCGCTCCAGCCAGGGCAAGATGGAAGTCATGGAACGCATGGCGTGGAGCGTCTGCCGGGGCCTGTCGAGGGCCCAGGCCTGAGCGTTGCACCTCGGAGTCACGGCTTGTCCCAACGAAGCCGACGCTGACGTAGACGGAAGACGCGGAGAACGGCATTCCTACGCGGAGACGCAGGGCCGCAGAGAAAGGCAACAACGCGGTGAAAAATGGGGGCTAACGCTGCGCGGATGATGCACAACCGCCGCTGGCCGCTCCTCGCCGCGGCGCTGGCCGGGCTCTTTCTCGCCGGAGCCTTCCAGTACGTCGTCCCGCAGGAGCAAACGTCGATCTACGCCGAATTCGGACTAAACGAACGGACCTTCGGTCTCGTGGCGGGCGCCGTCGCGCTGCTGTCGACACTGCTGGGCGTCAGCGCGGCGTGGTTGGTGCCGCGGTTCGGTATTGCCCAGTCGTTCCTGCTCGGATTTCCCCTCTTCGCGGTGGGTTTGTTCGGAGTAACGCAGGCGCCCGGCCATGTCGCGCCACTCCTCTTCGGCATCGTCACGGCCGTCGGCATGGCGTATCTGCACCTGGCCAATGGGTTGGTGGTGCATCTGCTGCCCGACCGCCCCGCGGCAGCCACCAATCTCCTGCATGGCGCCAATGCGTTGGGCAAGGCGGGCGGTCCGGCGCTGTCCGTCATCGGGGCAACATGGCGCGAACCGTTTCTTGTCATCGCGGGGTTGGTGGTCCTGGCCGGCGCGCTGGGTGCCTTCGGTCGGCACGGTACACCTGTTGTTCGCAAGAGGACCGATAGCGGCACCGAATCGCCCGCGCGCGAGGCGCTCCGACAACCCCTGTTCTGGGCCTGCGCGCTGCTCTTCATTCCCATTGTCGGTATGGAACAAGTCGTCAACGGCTGGCTGCCACGGCATCTGCAGGTCACGTCTGGACTGCCGGCCGAAGAGGGCAAACAGTTCAGCGCACAGGTAGCTTCCGTGGTCTTGTGGACCGAATGCATTCTGCGTCTGTTGACTCCGCTGCTGTTGCTGCGGATCCCGCCCATGGCGTTCCTCTACGTCTGTCCCTTGGCCGCTTTCGGTATCCTCATTGGAACTGAAACCGCTCAGTGGACAGGCCCGCTGGGCACACTGGGTCTGGTGCTCTGCGGAATCGCGTTCGCCGCCCCGTACCCTACCTTCTTCGCGCTGGCCTGTCGCTTCTTTCCGCAGCATACCGGCTTGCTTTCAGTGGTTTCAGGAGCGGCGACGTCCTTGGCCTACATTTCGTTCACAGCCATGGGCGGAATCGTAGGCCACCGGTTCGGCCTTCAGACGACGCTGCGCATGTCGCCCGTGCTGGCCATGGTCGTGCTGATAGGTGTGGCGCTCGTTTACCGGGCGGGGAAACGGCGGGAACGTGCGGCGGGGGGGCCATAAGGCACGGGCAACGCATGGACCGCACCGCCCGTAGCACCATAGGGAAGGACCCACACCTGGCGATACGCCCGCAGTCCAACGGAGGCCCCATGCCCGATGCCATCACGCAGCTTCCCACTGCGATCCTTCTGCTGGGCCCGACCGGTGCCGGTAAGACACCGATGGGGATGGAACTGGAGCGTCGCGGGCTCTGGGGCCGGCGATGTGTCCATTTCGATTTCGGTGTGAACCTGCGCCGCGGCGCCGCGGGTCAACTGCCCATCGGTCTCTTGACAGATGGCGAACAACGCGTCCTGGCCGGTGTAATCGAATCCGGCGTGCTGTTGGAGGACGAGCAGTTCCGCATCGCCGAGAAGATCGTCCACGCATTTCTTCAGGAACGGCGCGTCGATCGCGAGACATTCATCGTAATGAACGGCCTTCCCCGGCACGCAGGACAGGCCGTGGCGCTGCAGGCACTGATGGCCATGCACGCCGTCATCAATATGATCTGCAATGCGGAGACGGTACTCGAACGCATCCGCGCCAACGCCGGCGGAGACCGCGTCGATCGCGCAGACGACGATCCCGGTTTGGTTCGAAAGCGGCTGCAGATCTACCAGGAACGAACGGCGCCGTTAGTGGCGTTCTACCGTAACGCTGGCGTGCGGATTATCGATCTGCCGGTCGGAATGACCACCACGGCCGCAGAGCTGTGGAACCGTATAGGTCCAATAGGTCGTACATGACCGTGCACCGCAGTATCTACAGCCGTTTGTCGTCTCCATCGTCGTTCGGATCGAAGATGCTCGCCGTCAGCGGCGGCGGCGTCAGCGTGTAGTTTCCGGCGCCTGCCCCTGTCAACGACAGACCGCTGACCGTTACCGGCTTCATGTAGCCGATGGCCGCATTGTTGAAGGTGCCCACAGGCGGCCCCACCAATACCACCCCGTCGCCCGCATACGGCCTGCCGTCAACGCCCGTCCCCGTACC
>CAYSBP010000358.1:1369-3565 GCA_964429255.1 uncultured Planctomycetia bacterium | reverse complement strand
GTCTTCCCCTTCAACATGTTCCCGGAAGTCGATCCGGTCCTGGGACCGGAAATGCGTTCGACCGGTGAAGTGCTGGGCATGGCCGACACGTTTGGAATGGCCTATTACAAGTCACAAGAGGCGGTCGGCGCCCCGTTGCCGGTGGAAGGCGCCGTGCTGATCAGCGTCTCGGCAAAGGAGCGGCCGGCCGTGTTGAAGGTTGCCAAACGCTTCGCGGATCTGAGCTTCAAGATCAGGGCCACCGAAGGTACGCGAAAATTTCTCGCCGAGAATGGCGTGGTCTCCGAACTCATCCGCAAACAGCACGAAGGCCGGCCCAACATCGCCGATGGCATTACCAACGGCGAAATCCAATTGGTCGTCAACACGCCGGTCGGCAAGCTGAGCCAGACGGATGATTCCTACATCCGCAAGGCGGCGATCAAGTACCGCGTACCGTACATCACATCGCTGACGGCTGCGCTGGCCGCGGCGGAAGGCATTGCGGCACGGCGCAAGGGACGCGGACGGGTGAAGTCGCTCCAGCAGTACCACAAGGAAGTGAACTAGCGTTCTGCGCCGGCTTGATTGACGTCTTCCGCGCGATCCAGGTCCTGGTTATCCGCTAACGCGTGTAACCGCCGCAAGAGCCCGTATCCCGGAGCACGTTCAGCTTTTCCTACGGAGACCTCCATGCGCCTCGGCTTCGACAACAACAAGTACCTCGAAGAGCAATCCGGCTGCATTCTGGAGCGCGCCCGGCAGTTCAACAACAAACTCTACCTTGAATTCGGCGGCAAGTTGCTCTTTGACTATCATGCCGCGCGCGTGCTGCCGGGCTACGACCCGAACGTCAAGATGCGCCTGCTGCTGAGGCTCAAAGCGCAGACCGACCTGATCCTGTGCATCCACGCCGGCGACATCGAACGGAAGAAGGTCCGCGCGGACTTCGGGATCACCTACGACGCCGACGCGCTGAAGCTGATCGACGACATCCGCGGTTGGGGCCTGGACGTTGCAGGCGTAGTGGTCACACGCTTCAAAGACCAACCCGCCGCCTCGCTCTTCATGAACAAGCTGGAACGCCGCGGAATCCGCGTCAGCATTCACCGCTGCACGCGCGGCTATCCGACGAACGTCGACCTGATCGTCAGCGACGAAGGGTACGGTGCGAACCCTTTCATCGAGACGACCAAGCCCCTCGTGGTCGTTACCGGTCCCGGCCCGGGCAGCGGCAAACTAGCCACGTGCCTTTCGCAGCTCTATCACGAGCATCGACGCGGTGTGAAGGCCGGCTACGCCAAGTTTGAGACGTTTCCGATCTGGAATCTTCCGCTCAAGCACCCCGTCAACGTGGCGTACGAAGCGGCCACGGTGGACCTGCGCGACGTGAACATGATCGATCCGTTCCACCTGGACGCGCGCAAGGAAGCGTCGGTCAACTACAACCGCGACGTGGAAGCCTTCCCGCTGCTGGCGCGCATCCTGCACAAACTGCTGGGCGCCGAGGCGCCGTATAAATCGCCTACCGACATGGGTGTCAACCGTGCCGGCTTCGCTATCACCGATGATACCGCCGTACAGGACGCCGCGCGTCAGGAAGTCATCCGGCGCTACCTACGGCACCGCTGCGAGTACGCCATGGGCCTTTGCGATCGTGAGTCCGAGCAGCGTGCCGCGCTGCTGATGGACGAACTGAACGTCAAGGTTGAGGACCGCCGCGTGGTCGAACCCGCCCGCAAGACAGCCGCCGAGGCCGCCTCGCAGGGAAAGGGCAACGAAAGCATCTGCTGCGGCGCCGCGCTTCAGCTTCGCGACGGTACGATCGTCACCGGAAAGAATTCCCCGTTGATGCATGCCGCCGCCAGCGTGGTCCTGAACGCCGCCAAGCACCTTGCGGACATTCCCGACCGCGTGCACCTGCTCGCGCGCGGAACGCTGGACTCCATCGGCCACATGAAGAAGGAAGTCCTCTCTTCGAAGACGGTCAGCTTGAGCCTGGAAGAGGCGTTGATCGCTCTGAGCGTTAGCGCGAGCCAGAACCCGACGGCCGAACTGGCGCTGGAGAAGCTGAAAGAGCTTTCCGGCTGCGAGATGCACATAACGCACATCCCGACGCCTGGCGACGACGCCGGCCTGCGCCGCCTGGGCCTGAACCTGACCTCCGATCCTGACTTCGCAACGAAAAATCTGTTTGTGGGATGAGGCGCGCGGTAA
>CAYSBP010000358.1:0-1269 GCA_964429255.1 uncultured Planctomycetia bacterium | reverse complement strand
ACGATTCCCCCGCAGCCGGCGCATGTTCCGGCAGGCACAACGATACGCCCACGCTCACCAGTGCCGCGCCGACACCGGTCAGGAAGGCCCATCGATAGCCGGCATAGTTCCAGAGCAACCCGCCTGCCAGCGGCATAGCCACCGAAGCGATGTGATTCATCGCCACGCCCATACTGAGCGTAGCGGTGTGCTCGTCCTTCGGTGCGATCCGGTTCACGTAGGTGGTCTGTGCCATCGTGAACGCGAAGAGGACGTTATCCAGTACAAACAACGCGTACAGGAAGTGGCGGTCCTCGATGAAACCGTACCCGCTGAAGAGCAACGCCATGGTCGCGTAGTAGAAGGCCAGCGCCTTGCGTTCGCCCACGCGGTCGATCAAGCGCCCGATGCGGGGCGCCAGGAACCAGCCCAACACCTGCATCAGCAGCCACAATTCCAGCATCAGCTCCAACGGCGTCTGGTATTGCTTGACCAGCAGATAGCCCGCGAAGGCGATGCAGATCTGTTTTCGCCAGCCTTCCAGGAAGGTGAGCAGATAATAGAGCCCGTATCGTTTTCTGAAGATCAGGCGTGGGCGGGAGGCCTTCGCTTCGCAGGGAATGCGCAAACACGCCACGGCAGCCACGAGGGCCGCGCCGCCCGCCAGCAGATACAGCGGTCGTATCTCGGAAAGGCCAACGTAGACCAGACCCAGAGCGATGGCGAGACCCACAGCCGAGCCGATCGCGCCTGCCGACTGCATCTGTCCGAGCCGATATCCGGCACGACCGGGCTCCGCCAGTGCCAGCGTCATCGCGGCCGGCAGCGGCACCCATACATGAAAGCCCTGACTCCACACCAGACTGGTGACGATCAGCCAGGTGAAATCGGGGACGACGTAGTAGGCGCACAGGCCGGATCCGAGTAGTCCAAGCATCATGGCGCCGATGATCGGCTCGGCAATGCTCGCCATCAGGGCCAGTATTCCGAGCGCAACGATCCCGCAGCTCTCGCGAAACGTCTCCACTATGCCCTGTTGCAGTCCCGACAACTTCATCTCATCGGCGACAAAGTTGGAGTTCAGTCCGAGCTGGAGGCTGAGCGCCATACCGACGCCGGCCGAGGCGCAGCCGACGAAGAAAAGCCCTCTCCGCCGGCGGGCTTCCACCGCGCTCGTGTCTGGACGTTCGTTCGAAACGGCAGCCTCTGGTGCGGCCGGCATGGGTGCGTTTCCGGGGGACCGTCGAACGGCCTGTGCCTCTGGGAGATCAAACAGCTTGTGGCAACGGC
>CAYSBP010000357.1:0-3566 GCA_964429255.1 uncultured Planctomycetia bacterium | reverse complement strand
GTATCCAGGACCTGCTGGACATAGGTTTCCAGCTCGGTTTGGATCGGGTCGTCCGTCGAATTGCGTTCTGACATGAGATGCCCCACTAAGTTGCCCGCGCTATTGTTACGCCAAACGATGAGCGAAGCAAACGAAGGGAGGAAGGAGAAGGATGGCGAGGCAACCGGAAGGTGTTCAGTAGAAGGACGTGCGCCTCTCGTACCTTGGCGCCACGGATGACGAAATCAAGTTAGCCCTGATCGAGGCCTCGGGAAAGGCCAAGTCGAAGAGGATGATTCATGGGGAGGGGCCCATGAATCATCCGGGGTAGGTGTGCCAGATGTCCCAGTCGGCAGATGCTCCCGGTCGATGGACGAACGGACGGATGGGAACGGCTACGTGGCCTCCGGCGGGACGCGGCGTACGAGCACCTTTCGGATGCGCCGCCCGTCGCGCTTCACGACGCGGATGATCAGATCGCCAAAGCGGAACGAGTCGCCCTCGCGCGGCAGATGACCGGCCAGATGCAGCACCAAGCCACCCACCGTCTCGAAATCCTCGTCCGGCATCTCCAGTCCCGGGAAGGTGTCCGAAAAATGATCCAGATGCGTGGTGCTTTCCACCATGTACGTTCCGTCGGGCAGCTTGACAATCTCTTCGGGTTCCTGATCGTGTTCGTCGCGTATCTCACCCACGATCTCTTCGATGATGTCTTCCAACGTCACCAGACCTGACGTCGCCCCAAACTCGTCCACCACGATCGCCATGTGCACGCGGCGGCGCTGGAAATCGCGCAGGAGCTGCGAGACTGAATACGATTCGGGGATCTCCTGCATTTCCCGCAGCAAGTCCACAATCTTGATCAGGTTGGGATGCTGCATCGTGTACAGCAGGTCTTTGACGTTCAGAATCCCGGCAATCTTGTCCAGACTCCCATCGTAGACCGGCACGCGCGAATAACCCGACTCGAAGACCTGCTTGATCGCTTCCTCCTCACTCGCACGGACATTCAAGGCCATCACGTCCGGCCGCGGAACCATGATCTCCTTCACGGTCTTGTCGTGGAACTTAAAGACGCGCTCCAGCATCTTGCGCTCTTCCGGACTGACCACGCCGGCCAGCTTGCTCTCGTCGAGAATCATCCCGAGTTCCTCCTCGGAATGCGCGCGGGAGTGTCCAGTTCGGGGCCGAACACCGACGGTACGCAGAAGTGCCCATGACGTCCCGTTCAACACCCATACGGCTGGATGGAAGATCTTGTTGAAGAACCGCATGGGCCAAGCGATCCACAACGCAAGCGTCTCGGGGAACTGAAGGGCCAGTGATTTTGGGGCCAGTTCGCCCAAGACCACATGGAGAAAGGTAATGAGTATGAAGGCCACCACGATGGCCAAGCTGTGCGCAGGCAGCTTGGAGGACACGCCGAGCGCGCCCAGCCATTCGTTCAACGGCCCGTAGATGCCCGACCATTTGAAGAACGCATCGAAGATCGTCGCGAACGCGTCCTCGCCGATCCAGCCCAGTCCCAGGCTGGCCAGCGTGATGCCCACCTGACAGGTGGAAAGACACTCGTCCAACGCCGAGACCAGTGTCTTCACCTGCGCCGCCGACCTGACGCCTTCCCGCAGCCATTCCTCGATCTTGGTGCGGCGGAGTCCGACCAGCGCGAACTCGGCAACGACAAAGAACGCATTGGCCGCCAACAGCAACGCGGCAACGAACAACCATCCTAAATGAATGTTCTCCATTGCACTGCCCCGGCCGTACCACCGGTCGGCGTTATCCTCCCAGCCCTTAGAATCAGACTCCCCTCATTATCCACCACCGGACCCGGATGACAAGTGGGCGCCGGGTAACGATGAGGAGCAGGGCGCGGGGCACGTTGGGCGCGAGTGTTTTCTCCCAGCTTCGAAGCGGGGGAACCGTCTCCGTCGCCCGCCCAACGTGTCCCGGTGCGCCACGATGGCGCACCTTTCCAAAGGACGTTCTGGAGGCGGCCTATGCGCAATGCCGGAGCGCCGGGCGTGGACGGACAGGTCTTTGCGGACATCGAGGCATTCGGGGTGGAACGGTTTCTGACCGAATTGGCGGACGAGTTGAAGGGGCGGCGGTATTACCCGGTCGCGACCTCCGGACTTCTTGCCCTTCGCCGGTGGAAGGTTCTATGTTGTCTTTCCTCTGGGTTTCTTGCCAGGCAAGGACTGGGAGGTCGAAAGGTCCTCTACGTCGCCCAGGAGATTCTCCAGCGCGCCCCTGCGGGGCAACGGCGCCGGTGGCGTGGTGGGAGGGGTTGGCGGAGCCGGCTGGGCCACCGGAATCGGGATCGGCACGGCCATGTTCTGGACGGGGATCAGCGTGGGTGTGGATCGCCGGGCGTCCTGGCCTGGCGCGACGGGCGGGGTGAGGGAGGGCGCAACGCTCTCGACCGCCGCGTCTTCCCGCTCGTCGGCTTCCAGGGGGGTGTAGCCGGCAGACTCCAGGTGGACGCGGGCGCCGCCCAGAATTCGGTCGATGACCTCAATGACGCCATCGGCACGTTTGAATCGCTGCTCCGGATCCTTGTCGAGCAGTTTCAGGACCAGGCTTCGGGCGTGCGGATCGATCGTGTGCAGGATGCGTTTCCGGTCGCTGGGCGGCTCGCTGAGGATCTTCGCGCGCACCTCATCCGCGGTCCCTTCAAACGGCGCATGCCCGACCAGCATGTGGTAGAGCGTTGCGCCCAGACCGTAGAGGTCGGAGCGCCGGCCGACGACCATCGTTCCGCGGATCTGCTGGGGTGACTGGTAGTGCGGACTCTCGAAGGCCAGTCCGCACGAAATCAGCCGGATGTCCTCGCTCTGCACTTTGCCGATGCCCAGGTCGGCGAATCGGGATCGTCCGCCGGGTTCGATGATGATGCTCTCGGGCCGCACGTCGCGGAGCAGCAGTCCGAGCACGTGGGAGTGGTAGATCGCGTACGCCATCTCCCGCCCGATGCGCAGGGCCTCCCATGGGTGCAGCCGCTTGACGCGCTGTAGGCGCTTGCTCAGCAGTTCGCCTTCGACCAGTTCCTGGGCAATGAAGAACCGACCGTCCACTTCGCCGGCGCGCTGAAATCTGATGATGTTCGGATGCGACAGACGGCCGGCAACGCGCACGTCGCGCTGAAAGCAGGCGACCCATGCACGATCCTGTGAAAAAAACCGTGGAAGCAGTCTGAGTGCCACTTCGATCTGGAGGCGCTGATCGAAGGCTCGGTACGCCAGCCCCTTGATGGTGGTCATCCGCGAGACCAGTTCAAACTCGCCCATCCGACAGGGCGGTACCGGCGCGTTCTCCTCGCCCTCCACGTCCCGGGGGGCCTCGGAAGATTTGTTCTCGCGACGTTTGTGCAGTTCGCCCAGCACGTACTCGCAGTTCACGCGGGCCATCAGGGCCATTTCAACGGCGATCTCATCGATGCGCTTGGGCAACCCGAGGCTCTTGAGGTACTTCTGGCGTTCCAGGAGTTGGTCCACCTGCTCGGTTGTCAGGAGGTTCAGTTCAATCGCGACATCACCGAAGCGCGGTTCGTTGGCCCCCGCATGTATGACACCGAAGCCGTTAAC
>CAYSBP010000356.1:1902-3576 GCA_964429255.1 uncultured Planctomycetia bacterium | reverse complement strand
TGGGAAACTGGGGCGATGCCATCACCGGTTGTTTCTGCGATGCGTGCATCGCAGAGTTCAACCGTCTACACCGCAAGAGTTTCACGCGCGAAGACTTGCGCCAGGCCACCCAAGACCCGGGGCTCCATGCCGCGGTCTGCGAGAAATGGATGGCGTACAACTGCGGCAAAGTCACTGAGTTCATGAAGGCGGTCAACCTGCCCGGCATACAGATCGGCATCATGGTCATGCACAACGCCGGACGCAAACACGGCGTTGACCTGCCGGCCATCCTGGCGGCCGTTCCGGATTGCCTCGTCCGGGTAGGCGAAGGGCAGTTCAACGATGCAGCGTTTGACAGTCCTGCCGGAAAGGCATCGCTGATCATGAGCCTGGAAACGCACAAGGCGATTGTCAATGACGTGTCCCGCACCTACAGCGAGAACACCGTTGATCCCTGGCCAAAGTTGCGGCCGGAGAACGTGGCGCAGAAACTGTTGATTGAGGTGGAGCATGGCCTCCGCAACATTATGCTCATGCCTCCCCCGCTTCTGGACGCGCCGGAATACTGGAAGGCAATCGCGGACGTGTTGCCCACGGCGAAAGCGATCGCGACGCAGACGTCGACCGGAGAGGCAACTCGCCAGAGAAGCGGCCATGCGGAGTGACATCGTCTTGGCCAAGAGAGCCGAACCAGCAGGTGCAGGCGACGCGGCAAGCCGCGCGCCTGACCTGCGGCGTTGGCAATGAGATCAGAAAACATCTGGAAATAAATAGGGACAGCAACCATATTTACTTATACCAGAGGAGGAGAATTGAAAAGCCCTGCGTAGCTCAGGCACGCCACCGCTCTTGACCTTGACCCCTCTGCTTGCCCCATAGATAACCTCTGTCCCTGGATGTTTGGATGTTTTTCTGGATGTTTGAGTGAAGATCATGGGTGAGTGAGGTTGGCCGGGGCCGTGTGGGTTTGGAAAGGGGGTGGAGTCGAAGCCGCATTATGGCGTATCGAGCGGGTTAGGTGTGATGTTTTCGGGGGTTGGATTAGGGTCAGGAATAACAGGGGGAAAAGAGGATGAAGATGCTCCGAGTCATGGTTTCGATGATGGGTGTTCTGGCGCTCTTTGCGGGGGCAGGGCCGTTGCTTGCGGCTGACGCTGAGGTGGCGGATATCAGCCTGGCTGATCTCAAGAAGGGCATCGAGGACAAGCAGGTTACGTTGTTGGACTGCAATGGCACGAAGTCCTATGTGGCAGGTCACATTCCGGGAGCCATCGATTTTGATGCCGCCAAGGATGGCCTTGCCAAGATGCTACCCAAGGATAAGGCGGCGCTGGTGGTGGCCTATTGCGGCGGCCCTCTGTGCGGCGCCTACAAGGCTGGCGTTGAGGCGGTGGCCAAGTTGGGCTACACCAATGTGAAGCACTTCTCCAAGGGGATCTCGGGTTGGAAGGCGGCCGGCGAGAAGGCGGACGTGGTGGCCTTGTGTCAAAAGTGCGGGCAGATTGCGGGAGGCGCCCTCTGCTGCAAAGCGGACCAGCCGAAGTGCGAGAAGTGCGGAATGGTAAAGGACAGCCCGGGTTGCTGCCCGAAAGCGGTTCCGGCCGCGGCGGCGGAGAAGCCGGAGGACAAGAAGGTCGAGAAAGCTCAGCCAGCCGTCGATCATCCGGCGCAGGCAAAGCCCAAGGATCATCC
>CAYSBP010000356.1:0-1802 GCA_964429255.1 uncultured Planctomycetia bacterium | reverse complement strand
GCGCACTGAGAGCGGCATGGTTCATGTTTCTTAACGGTTTCCGGGGGATACGGTCACTTACGGCCGTGTCCCCCCCCCTGTGGGGGGCTTGGTGATGTGGCGATCCCGGAGTCAGGATGAGGGGGGCATTGGGTCGTCTGTGGTGCGGTCGTGGAGCGCGCTGCTGCTCTGTGCCGTATTGGGTGGTTGCAGCAGCGTGCGCGGAGTGGCGACATCCGATCCCTCGGATCCCTACGTGCCCACGATTGTCACGGGTGATATCCAGGCCGGCATAGAGAAGCATATTGCCGAACAGGTTGCGTTGGGCAACGGCTATTTCAAAGTTACTTTCCAGGGCCGCGAGCTGTTGCTCAAGCTGGTGCGCGTGCACCTGGAGTACCTCGCCTCGCTGGCGCCAAAACGCCATTTCGCCTGCGTCGACATGGCCAGCGCGGACGGGCAGTTCTACGACATCGACTTCTTCCTCGCCGGCGATCCGGGGGCGATGACGGTCACGGAGACCACTGTTCACAAGCTCAACGGTCGGCCGTACTACTTGTGGAAGGAGATCACGCCCAAGCATTGGGATCGCGTGCCGGTCGACGACGCTTCCGGGGAGCTCCTGGGCGTGATCACCGGTCGGGACGCCTTCGAGTTCCGCTACCAGGCCACCTTGCCGGATATCACGGGCAAGGCGCGCTGCTGGCTGCCGCTGGCCGGATCGGACGCCTTCCAGAAGGTGACTGTCAAGTCCATCTCCGCCCCGGGTGTGCAGAGGATGCTGACGGATAACGTCTACAGTAACCGCGCGCTCTTCCTGGAGCTGGGGCCGGAAGACAGCGGAAAGCCGATTGAAGTTGTGTACGACGTTGAACGCATCGAGAAGAGCGCCTACAGCGATGACCCGGCAGGCGCGGCAACGTATCTGCAGCCCGAGCGCATGGTGCCGGCCGACGAGAACATCAAGGCCGCTGCCGAGCAGGCTGTTGCGGGGCGGCAGGGCGATCTGGTGCGCGCGCGGGCCCTGTACGACTACGTGCTGGACCAGATGCGCTACATGAAGATCGGCGAGGGGTGGGGGCGGGGCGACGCCGTGTATGCCTGCAAAGCTCGTTACGGTAACTGCACGGACTATCACGCGTATTTCATCGGCCTGGCGCGCGCCGCCGGCATTCCCGCTCGTTTCTCCATCGGCGTCGCGATTCCATCGGAGCGCAACGACGGCGGCACCGATGGCTATCACTGCTGGGCCGAGTTCTACGCCGACGGCAAGTGGTGGCCGGTGGACATCAGCGAGGCCGACAAGTTCAGCTCGCTGAGCATGTACTTCTTCGGCCATCACCCCGCGAACCGGTTCGAATTCACCCGCGGGCGCGACTTGGTGTTTGATCCGGGACCCGTTTCAGGCCCTATCAACTTCCTCGCGTATCCCGTCCTGGAGATCGACGGCAAGTCGCAGAAGGTCAAGACTCTGTTCCTGTTCCGTCGTGCGGTGAGCATCCCATCGCAGCCGAAGGCACCCCTGGGAATCTGACGCTCAGCGGGGGCGAACCCACGCTGCATCCCGATCTGTAGCGGTTCCTGGAGGCGGCCGCGCGCTCCGCGAAAACATCTGGGAACATCTGGGGACAGAGACTAATGACGCGTGAACTTCGTCTGCCCGGGTTTCAAGAGCACCGATTAGCTGTTGCGCGTCAAGTACTTACAAGAAATCACCCGCAACAAAGCCCAGGATAATCACTTGTGGGGCGGTCCCTGTGGAGCAGGCACTTCACTCGTACTGCAGCGCCTCGATGGGGTCCAGCTGCGCGGCCTGCCAGGCC
>CAYSBP010000355.1:0-3576 GCA_964429255.1 uncultured Planctomycetia bacterium | reverse complement strand
CCGATCATGGGTTGTTGGACAGCACCATCGTCTGGTGGGGCGGCGAGTTCGGCCGCACGCCGCAGGTGCAGTGGGAAGCGCCTTGGAATGGCGGACGCGGGCACTTTGGGAGAGTCTTCTCCACCGTGGTGGCCGGCGGCGGTTTCAAGGGCGGCAAGGTCGTCGGTTCGTCGGACGCGAAGGGCGAGAACGTCAAGGATCGCCCCATCTATCCGTGGGACCTGATTGGCAGCATGTACGAACTCCTGGGCATCGACCCCGCGGCCAAGCTGCCGCATCCGAAAGGCAAGGGCATCACCGCGATTCCGTCCAAGGAGGACGGTTACCCTACGTTATTACCGCGCACTAGCCTTTGTTCATCGGGTCCATCACGGAGTGCTTGGAGTGCGCCGCTCCCGCGGCGATCCAGATGGTACCGAACGGGGTCATCTGCAGACGGCGGAGTTGCTCCTACAAAGCGCCGCCATAGCGGCGCACTTCATGTTACAGTGCCGGCGGGTGGCTTGGGGCTTCGTCGGGTTCACGACGGATCACGGCGCCCAGGGATCGAAGCTTTCCTTCCAGATTGTCGTAGCCGCGATCGATGTGGTACACGCGACGGATCACCGTCTCGCCTTCCGCCGCCAGACCCGCGATCACCAGCGCCGCGCCGGCACGCAGGTCGCTGGCCATTACCGGCGCGCCCTGCAGCTTGTTCACCCCAATCACCACGCAGGTGTTATTCACCCGCAGGATCCGCGCGCCCATGCGCTGGAGTTCCGCAACGTGATGGAGTCGTTCAGGATAGATGCCGTCCGTGAATACGCTCGCCCCACGGCCCAGCGCCATCATGGCCATCATCGGAGCCTGCAAATCGGTGGGGAAACCGGGGTAGGGCAGCGTCGTCAGTTCCAGTTCGCGCGGACGGCCATCCATGCCGATGGCCATCGTCTTGCAGTTGCGGGTAAAACCGATGCCGGCGGCCAGGAACTTGTCGAAGACCGCCTCCAGGTGTGACGGATCGATATTCTTGAAGAGCACTTCGCCGCCGGTCGAGGCGGCAGCCATCATCAGTGAGGCGGCTTCGATGCGGTCCGGGATCACCGTGTGCGCGCAGCCTTCCAGTCGCTTCACGCCGCGGACTTTGATGCGGTGCGATCCAGCGCCTTCGATCGACGCGCCCATCTCAGTCAGGAAATTCGCCAGGTCCACGACTTCAGGTTCGCACGCGGCATGTTCGATCACCGTGGTGCCTTCGGCCATGCACGCAGCCATCAGCACGTTGGCCGTACCCAGCACCGAACTGCCGGCGGTTCCGCCAAGGTAGATGTTCGCGCCGCGCAACCGGGCGGCCTTGGCAATCACGTAGCCGTGTTCGATCTGAATGTCGGCACCCAGCGCGCGCAGGCCTTTCAGGTGCAGGTCGACCGGCCGGTCACCGATCGCGCAGCCGCCGGGGAGCGAAACCTTCGCGTAGCCGCGCTTGGCCAGCAGCGGGCCCAGCGTACAGAACGAAGCGCGCATCGTGCTCACCAGTTCGTACGGCGCATAACTCGACGCTTCGCTGACGACCCGCGTGCGGATCTTGCCCAGCGGCTCGCGCTCGATCGTCACGCCCAGCAGACTCAGGATCTGCGCAAGGATGTCCACGTCGCGGAGGCGCGGAACCGATTCGATCTCGCACGGTCCGTCGGCCAGAATCGTGGCGGCAAGGATCGGCAGCGCGGCATTCTTCGAGCCGCTGACCGTGACTTCGCCCTTCAACCGATGACCGCCTTCGACAATGAACTTTTCGAGCGCCATGCAATCTCTCCCCCCGCAGCGTTCCATGGAACGTGCGAAAAATGCGGTAATATCAATATCGGCAGGAGGTTAGGAAGGCTTGAGGGAAAGGGCCATTGCGCAGACATCCCCGTCTGCCGGATGAAGCAGTCAAGATGAAGATGTAGCTGCGGACGGGGACGTCCGCACTACTTCAGGCAGCCATGAACGCCAACAGCACGACTCCATCATCCCACGACCTCGCCGCTATCCCCTCGGGTGGAATTGCGAATGCACTGCCAGCAGCCGCTTGGCGTCCACGTGGGTGTACAGCTCCGTCGTGGAGATATTGGCGTGCCCCAGCATCTCCTGGACGGCGCGCAGGTTCGCGCCGCCTTCCAGCAGGTGCGTGGCGAAACTGTGCCGGAACGTGTGCGGGCTGTACTCGCCGGGGATGCCCGCGACGCGGCCATGGCGTTTCACCAACGCCCAGACGGCAATGCGATCCATCGGGCGGCCGGTGCGACTCAGGAAGAGTCGGTCGTCGTCTTTGGGTCCGGCGTACTTGGGGCGCAGCAGCGTCACGTAACGGCGGAGCGTCTCAATCGCGTCGTGGCCGACCGGCACCACACGCGTCTTGTTGCCTTTGCCCGTCACGCGCACGATGCCCATCTGAAAATCAAGGTCCGCCAACGTCAGATCGCAGAGTTCGCTCACACGCAGACCCGAAGCGTAGAGCAGTTCCAGGATCGCGCGATCGCGCCAACTGAGCCGTCCGCCGGCCTTGGCTTCTGCTTCAGGCGCCTCGCAGAGCGCGCCGGCGTCTTCCTGTGAAAGGACTTCAGGCAGCCGCCGCCAGAGCTTTGGGCGACTGACGAGCGCGCTCGGATCGGCTGGCAGCACGCCTTCGCCGGTGAGGAACTTAAGAAACGTTCGCACGGCCGCCAGGGCACGCGCAACGGAGATGGGCTGCAGGTTCCTCTTCGAGGCCAGGTACTGCCCGAAGGCGACGACGCAGTCCTCATCGATCTGCGCTGGTGCGACCAGTCCCTGTTCGTTGCAGTGCTGGGCGAAGTATTCGAGATCCCGGCCGTAGGCTTCGACGGTGTGTTTCGAGAGACCGCGTTCGACGGTGAGGTGCTCCAGGAACGTCAGGCGTTCGGAGCAGAGGGGAAGCCCTGCGACTCGATCGCCTCGGGATCCACGATCGAGAGAGGCTTCTGGTTCTTGGCTCATCAATTGCACCGCTCGCATGACAGCACGCAGGGCATGTATCGTCATGCGGAGTGCGGCGCTGCAGCAGCACTTTGGCCTGCGTAATTCATGGCGGACCTACTTTTCGCAGGGGAACGGCCGCTTGGGTCTTCGCCGAAGCCTGCCACAGAGCGCAATGATGTTCGAGTGGCAATCCACTTGATTCCGACCCTGTAGGCGGCTAGTTATGCGGTTCAATCCTACCGGTGTTCGACCGGGGTCGGGGCGTGGCGCAGCTTGGTAGCGCGCTTCCTTGGGGAGGAAGAGGTCGCAGGTTCAAATCCTGTCGCCCCGACCATCATTTCCTAACGAGTCCACCTTCCCGTCGGTATTGAGATTGTTCGCGGGGCCGCCGATCGCGTCCCCACAGGCCGCTGCCGGTGAACACACCGGTGCCGCCAAGACCGCCACCTCCTTTTTACTCGTGCGCCCTTGGTAAGGTTCGATCGGTAAGGGCGCGGCGCCGAAAGTGACAACGCCCCCAGCGATCTTGTTCGTTCTTCGTTTGCCCCACATGGCCGGCTCAAATCGGAGAAACAGCCGGGCGTTCGTTCCAGTGAACAGTTGGGTCAGGCCTACCTG
>CAYSBP010000354.1:0-3587 GCA_964429255.1 uncultured Planctomycetia bacterium | reverse complement strand
TTAGAAGCCCATTTCTCAATTAGCTTATTCCAGGCCGGTTCCGCCATATCCTTTGGTCGAGAAGAACGGCTCAAACATGTGCTCCAGAGTCTTTTCGTCCATGCCGCATCCGGAATCACGTAACCGTTCACGGGGTTTACTCTGGGATAGGGGTGATGCCAGAATATCCGAAAGCTGAGCATTCGGTCAATGAGAGCGGCGACGAGAACGGCCTGCCTGCCGCGACCGTCGCGGCGCAGGCAGGTGGACGATTGAGCTTCTCTTTACTCGTTATCCGTTCTCGTCGCCGTTCTCGTGAGCCGATTCTCGGTTTTCATTCCTGTCGTGACATCGACTGGCGGGAGCATTCAAGACCGATGATGGAAGGCATGCCGTTTGGGCGGGGTCAGCCCGGCGTCCCTGCGGCGGGGCACCGGGCACATCAGCCCAAGGCGGGCAGCAGGGACGGGGCGGGTTCGCCGCGGAAGTGGGCGCGCACGGCTGTGAGGATGAACGCGAAGGCGGATCGGCCTTGCATGGCGCAGGTTCCGACCACAGTCCAGAGTCGTTCGCAGGTTTCGCGTCCCTTTTCGCTTCGCGTTCCCTGCGTGATTCGCCGGTCGATCACCACGAAGCGCACCGCCTGCTCGGCGAGGTTGTTGGTGGGGCCGATGCCGGGCGTGGTGATGAACGCGAAGTAGGCATTGCCGTTGTCGCGAAAGCGTTTGGCCATGTTGAAGGCTTCGCGCTTGAGTTCCTTGCCGTTTTCGTCGAGGCTGGAGGGCACATCGTCGATCGCAGCGCCGATGATCGTTTCGCGGGCTTTTCCCATTGCATTGAGAAACTTGTCCGGAGCCATGTTATCCCGCTCGTGGATGATCTTGAACATCGCCTTGAGCGTCGTCAGCAGCTTCTTGGCGTAGGCTCGGGTCTCGGCATCCTTCAGTCCGGTCAGGAACTTGATGTCGCGGATCAGGTGGGCGATGCAGAACTGCAGGGTGACGTTGAAGTCCTTCATGTATTTGTGGTAGGCGGAGAAGTAATCGCATCCGAGCAGGCCGTTGAATTCCTTGCCGAGCACATCGACCAGGACTTTCGAGCCGCGGGACTTGTCGATCTTGAACAGCACGTACAGGTCGGCGCGGAACACCCAGGTCCAGAACTTCCCGCCGTTGTCCTTGTGGCCGGTCTCGTCCACGTTGAGCACCTGCTCCAGGGGCAGTCGGTCGAGCAGTTCGGCGTAGGGCGCGTCCAGCGCGGCGGAGGCCTTGGCGACGACTTTGCGCAGATAGCCGCGTGAAACCTTTTCGCCCAGCACGTCGCGCACGAACTTGCGGATCGTGGAGAAGGAGGCGTGATCGACGGACTTCATGTAGGCGACCAGCGCGGTGAGCCGCTCCTTGAACAGGCCCTCCTTGACCACGGCTTCGGGGAAGGGGTGGTAGTGGATCTTTTGGCAGCGCCCGCACCAGACCGGATAGGAACGGTGCTCTTCCTTGCGGACGATCACTTCCTCGATCTCCATCTGCTGAAGCACGCGCGGCGGCTCGTCCAGGAACGTGACCTCCGCGTTGCCGCACTCCGGGCAGGTCTCTAACCGGTAGTCGTGGAAGTTCTTGATGTCCGCTTCCGGGAAGGCCGGGCGCTCGTGCCGGGGATGGCCGGGTTGCGCGCCGATCTTGCGTTTTCCCCGCTGCCGTTGTTGCGGCTTGGGCCGTGTGATGTCCGAGGACGGGGGTTTGCCGGAGTTGGTGGAGTTCTTCGAGAGCTTTGCCACCTTGGTCTCCAGCTCGGCCACCTTGCGCAGCAGCAGATCGATCTGCCGCTGCTGCGCCTCGACGCGTGCGGACAGGTCGCAGATCAGCCGGGCCGCAGCCTCCGGGTCGCTGCGGCAAAGAGCCAGCGCTTGCTCAAACGAGATCGGCACGCAACGCCTCCCTGAAGTTCGCCGCCAGCGGATACAGGTACACGTCCTTGACCGGCACGTGGATGCGCTTGTGCCGGTCATTGCGGGTGCGGCCCCGGGTCTCGCCCAGCCGGTGCCAGTTGGCGGCCCGATAGCATGTGCCCTTGAACCGCGAGCGGTCTACGAACGTCTCCAGCGCATGGACGGGATGCCCGTACTTGGCCTGCCAGTCGGAGCGAATGCGCCGAGCGATGAGCCCGAGCACATGACTGGCCAGATGCGGGACTTGGACCCAGCCGGGGATGAGAAAGCGGGTGTTGTTGGTCAGCTGCTGCAGGTTGCGTTCGCGTGTGGGTCGGTCCCAGCCCAGGAAGGCATCGCGGTCCGCGCACTTCCACGCCGCCGACCCGAAGAGCACGCAGGCCACCGGGCGGCTCTGGCGATCTCGTACGAGGTAGCGGAGGTTTTCACCGACCGTGTTGCGGTGTCCGAGATAGTGCTCGTGGACCAGCAGACCATTAAAAACCTGCGCGTCATCCGAACCCGGCGCGACGATGACCACGCTCAGCGGGCACAGGTCGCGCAACGCGCCGCAGAGGGGCTCGCGTGCCGCAACGGGCGGCGGAATAAGCCGATTGCGATGCCCGTTGGGCGAAGGGCTACGGCGCGGCGGCAGTCGGATGTGGCCGGCCCGTTCGAGCTTCAGTAGGAGTGTGCGCGCCGCCATGTCCTTAGGGCGGCCTTGGGCGTTATGCCAGTCCCATCGCGCACAGAGTTCGCGGCTCAATTGCGTCCGGTGCCAGTCGGGATGTGCGTCCAGCAGGCCGCGAATCATCCTCATGTCCGACTCGTCGAGCCTCCGCCCCTGTATGACCATGATGTTTGCCATGCCGGAACAATACTACAAACACCTCCGCTGAGTCCAGAACAAAAAAGAACTTCATTTCGCTTGCATTTCGGGGGGGGGTAGACTAAACTCCCCGTTGATTGGATTGGCTTGGGTCAGATCCTAACGCGGTTCCGCATGCGGCGGGCGGAAACGTGAGCAAAGAAACGCCGTGAACGGTTACAAGGAATCAAAGCGGGTGCGACGAATCAGCTCGTTACAATGACCCATCATTGACAGTGAGTCTTTCTCAACTAGCGGCACACAGGTTCCCGGCAGAATATCATGAAATTCGCAGAACATGATATCCTTCCAGGCTGCATCCAGACGCGCCCGCGGATAGGGCGTGCCGTCACACCACCAGGCCAGCGCAGCCAGTCGCTCTGCAGTGGACATCAACCCTTCGGCCTGGCGATGCGCCCGTTTCACCCGGCTCAGAGATGTATAGCAACCGGGAAAACTATTTTGAATCTCTCCTTTTATCACGGGCAGACTCTTTTGCTTACGCCAGTAATGTTGAAAGAACGCGTCCGGACAGGATTCGACAATGTTGTATTCCGGATGTTTCTCTCTATAGGCCTGCATCTGTTCATAATCCTCACGTGAGGGCCCCCCACCGTGATTACCGATGCCCCAGAGAATCATGATCTCCTCTTCGTCTTTATAATGCTCGATCCACTTAGGCAGCTTGTTCGCGAGATTTTCAAAACGCGTATTATAGCCGTCGTCACTGCGGCGGCAGACGACCTCCGCACCCGAGCGGTCAATCCAGTTAAAGGCACTGCGCGGCAGATCAAAGGTTCCGTAATCCGGGCG
>CAYSBP010000353.1:0-3596 GCA_964429255.1 uncultured Planctomycetia bacterium | reverse complement strand
GTGATGAAGGATCGTGGGGCATCGCCTTCACGCACGGCCAGTATCTGGATGGCCAGACGGCGTACCTGGGCACTAAAATGACCCGACGAAATCCGCCCCAGCGCCGCCGTCGCCTCCTGTCCGTCGATCTCGGCGAGCGCGGTCATCACGTCTTCGCGGATCGCCGAGTCGGTTTCACGGACCTTGACCCTTTCCAGGGTTTTTATAGAGTTGTTGTCGGCAATCAAAACGAGGCTATCTAAATCTGCTTTCCATTCTACCGGCGTCACGGTCTGTCAACGGCGGAGTAAAATTAGACCAGTTGGGCGGAGCAAAACCAGACCACTTGGTGTGATGCGGTACGCGGTGTTGCGGGTTGTCCCGGTAGTCCATAGGAGGGACCCGCGCTGCTTCGTGTAGCGTTTTGCGTTACGCGAAGCGAAGAAGCGTGGGAGGTTCCTGTGGGCCCACCGGGTCAACCATGGCGCTGACGGTCAAGCAGGCGTTTCTGGGGATTTCCGCCGTTTTCGACTTTGATTGAGACGATAGCTTTCGCCGTTCATTTCGAGGATATGGACATGGTGGGTCAGGCGATCCAGCAATGCCCCGGTCAGACGTTCGGAGCCGAACACCTCCGTCCACTCATCGAACGGCAGATTGCTGGTCACCAGGGTTGAGCCGCGCTCGTAACGCTGGCTGAATACCTCGAACAGAAGTTCGGCGCCGGTTTTGCTGAGTGGCACGAAGCCGAGCTCGTCGATGATCAGAAGGCGGTACGTCGCCAGTTGCTTCTGCAGGCGCAACAGGCGCTTCTCGTCCCGTGCCTCCATCAGTTCGTGAACCAGGGCGGCGGCCGTTATGAACCCTACCGATATTCCCTTCTGGCAAGCCGCCAGACCGAGGCCCAGCGCGATATGGGTCTTGCCGGTGCCACTGTTGCCGAGCGCGATGACGTTCTCGCGGCGCTCGACGTATTCACAGCGCGCCAACTCTGTAACCAGCATCTTGTTGAGCGATGGGATGGCCTTGAAGTCGAAGCTGTCGAGGCTTTTGACGGCAGGGAACCTGGCCTGCCTGATCCGCCGCTCGACCATGCGGCGTTCGCGATCGATCAGCTCCAGTTCGGTCAGGCGAACGAGATACCGCACATGATCGGCGCCCTCGGCAGCACATTGGCGGGCCTGCTTGTCGTACTCGCGCAGGAACGTCGGCAGCTTCAGGGTCTTGAGGTGATGGGCCAGTAACACTTGCGGCGTGTCGGTCATGACGCGCCTCCAATGGCATCCCTGTCAGGCCCGGCGGCCTCTCCCGCCCCTTGCAACAAGCTCATATAACTGCCGGCCGCCGTGGTCGCCACGTTGGCCCGGGGCAGATAGGGATAGATATCCAGGTCGAGTTTGGGCGGGCGTCGCTCGATACGGCACAGCACAAGGTGTTTGACCGCGTCGTAGCCGATCGCCCCCAGGCGCAGGGCGTCCTTCACCGCACCGTGGAGCGCCTCGAGATCGAAGGTCTCCAGAAGCCGCAGGACCTGCACGTATTCTCGCTTGCCGGCCTTGCCCATGCGCGCCTCCAGGAGACGGCGCAGGGTCGCGAAGGCATCCGGCAGTTCCCAGCCGGCCAGCGGCGCTGCCTGGTCCAGGGCGCCGATCTTCTGCTCCAGTAAAGCCAGGTAGTGGATCGGATCGAAGACCATATCCTCCTGGTCGTAGGAACGGGGATGGCGGGCAATGATCTCGGCGCCGCAACCGATAACCACCTCATGGACATAGCCACGGACCCAGACTTCCTGATGACCGTAGGCGACGGGCACCGAGTAGTCGTTGTTCTGGTAGCGCACCAGGGACAGCGAGTTGGCCCGCGTGCCCTGCTTGTCGCAGGCATCGAACGGCGCCGGCGGCGGCGTCTTCAACGCTTCGCTGTCCCGCACAAACCGGTCGCCGATGCTCTCGCGGTGGCCGCGCAGGATATCACCTTGCCGTTTGCGGCATTGTTCCTCGAGATGGACATTGAAGGCGTCCCAGCTCGCGAACCGGGGACGCGGCGTCATGAAGTTCCGCCGGGCAAAGCCAACCACCCCCTCCACATTACCCTTGTCGTTACCCTTGCCGGGACGACCATATCGGTCTTCGAACAGGTAATGAGACTGCAGCCCGCTGAAGGACCGCGTTCGTTGCCGCGTACCGTCCGGCAGAATGCGCGACACCAGGCACTTGTCGTTGTCGTAGAGGATCGATTGGGGAACGCCGCCGAAAAAAGCGAAGGCCCTGTTGTGCCCGTCCAGCCAGGCTTCCGTCGTCGCCGCCGGGTAAGAAATAACGAAGCACGCATCGCTGTGCGGAAGGGTCATAACGAAAAAATGCGCCCGATGCTCGACCCCGGCGATGATCGCGTCCGCCTCGCCAAAGTCCGCCTGGGCATGCCCCGGAGAGTGCGCCAGCGGCACGAACATCTCCCGCAAACGACGGCGCCGTTCGCGAACGTAATCCTTCACGATGGTCTGCTTGCCCGTAAAGCCATGCTCGTCGCGAAGCCGCTCGAAGATCCGCTTCGCCGTGTGATGCTGCTTGCGGTGAACCGTTCGGTCCTCTTCCAGAATACGGTCGATGATATCCGTGAAAGGGGCCAGCTTCGGGCGCTTCGGTGGCTCGCGGCGCCGATATCCCGGTGGTTCCGCATGCCGCAGCATCTTCCTCACCGTCTCACGCGCCAGGCCAAATCGACTGGCCGCCTCCCGCTCGCTTATCCCTTCAACATGACAGGCAAGCCTAACTCGTAAATAAAGATCCACGGTGTACATCCTTCCCACCTTCCATCCCCAAAAGGATAGAAGGCTACAGGTGGCAGAGTTTTACTCCGCCCGCGGAAGGAAAATCCCCCGCTTCCGTGGTCTAATTTGTCACCGCCGCATACACGACGTTTTACACGTGGCGTTCGAAGTATGGCGGGATGGAAGTGTCCGACGCGAAGAGGCTGAAGGCTCTTGATGAAGAGAACCGCAAGCTGAAGAAACTCCTGGCGGAGCAGTTGCTGGACAATTCGACGCTGAAGGAGATGCTCGGAAAAAACTTCTGACGCCTGGTTCAAGGAGGAACGCCGTGGACTGGGCGATCAGGGAAAGAGGCTATTCGCAGCGCCGGGCGTGCAGACTGGCGGGGATCGACCCTCGTGTTTACCGCTACCGGTCGACGCGGCCGGACGATGCCGTCATTAGACAGCGTCTTCGTGAGCTTGCAAATGAGCGCCGCCGATTTGGCTATCGCCGTTTGCATATTCTGCTGAGGCGCGAGGGGATAGAGATGAACCACAAGAAGCTGTACCGGCTGTACAAGGAGGAGCGTCTGACAGTCAGGAAGCGTGGCGGGAGGAAACGGGCGCTGGGCACCAGGGCGCCGATGACTATCCCGCAGGGCCCGAACCAGCGCTGGTCTCTCGACTTCGTCTCCGATTCCCTGATCGACGGCCGCCGCTTCCGCATTCTGTGCGTGATCGATGACTTCAGCCGGGAGTGCCTCGCGACGGTGGTGGACAACTCGATCTCGGGCATCCGTGTTGCGCGAGAACTGGACCGCATCGCGGCGTTGCGGGGCTATCCCTGCATGGTGGTCAGCGATAAC
>CAYSBP010000352.1:0-3649 GCA_964429255.1 uncultured Planctomycetia bacterium | reverse complement strand
CGCGCAAACGGGGAG
The DNA here is from genome assembly GCA_964429255.1 of uncultured Planctomycetia bacterium. Lineage (GTDB taxonomy): Bacteria > Planctomycetota > SZUA-567 > H5-PLA8 > H5-PLA8 > CAYSBP01. The sequence continues at coordinate 3,634 of CAYSBP010000352.1, read as the reverse complement.
GGGAGAGAGATTCTTGGGGTGCGTTGGTTGTCCTATCCCCATGGCTTTTCAATTCTCGGAAAAGGGTCTGAATACTTCGGCGTCGGGGTCGCTATCGGAATCGGTATCGAGTCCTTTTATTCCTTGCGCTATGGGTAGACGAATCGATCCCGATCCCGATACCGACGCCGATGAACGGAGGAAGAATTGAAAAGCCCTGGGCTCAGTTGCACCTCCGTCACCTTGACAGTGGCGCGACGATTGACTACCTTGCATGCCGCCGCCACAGAGTTGGTTTGATGTCTATTGGGCATCCCGCTGGCGCGGCAAGGCACTGACTTCCCGGGAAGGTTGGCTGCGTGGCGCGTTTGATCTTTCGCAATGGTCCCTTTGCCGGAAAAGGGTTGGTATTGCCTGAGGGCAAGCCTCTTACGGTCGGCCGGAACCACGATCTGGAATTGCCCCTGCCCGACTTGCGCCTTTCGCGCCGCCACTGCCAGATCGAGAATACCATTACCGGCTTCGTGCTCCGCGACCTGGCCAGCACCAATGGAACCTTCATCAATGGCAAGCGACTTGAGACGGAAGTCGCGTTGAACCACCTCGACGTCATCCTCATCGGCAACACGGAGTTGGAGTTTCAGATGCCCGAGGCCATCGACCAGGGCAAGACGCGTATCGAAGCGACGGAGACGGCACGGACACCGGTTGTGCTCGTGGCGGCTCAGGTCTCGCCTGCGCCTGAAAGAGCCGCCGGCGGGTCTACGGCCGAAAACATGGTTCTGCCGCTGCAGCAGATGCCGATCAAGGGATGTTCTGCAACCGCAGCCGCGTCCGTGCAGTCGCCCGCAGCAATGGACACTGCCGCGGTGGCAGTGGTCAAGGATCCGCTGGCCGTTGCCATTGCCGAACTGGGCGTGCCGCTGCCGCCGGAACCCGTAGTCGATCTCCCACCGTGGCCACAGATGGCGTTCTGCGACCAGTGCGATGGGAGCATTCCGATCGTGGACCTAGATCTCTGCATCGCCAAGGCGATCGATAGCAAGCTCTTCTGCCGGGAATGCGTTGCGAAGGGCATACCCGGCGGTGCACAGGGCGCGCCAAAAGATTGGGGCGCCTCGCCTTCCGCTCAGGGTCGCGGCGAGGTCCTCAACGGGCTGGACCAATTCGAGGAAATCGACCTTGGGGACGGGGGGCAGCGAGGTTCTTCGGCCCATCCCGTTGAACCTACCAGCAGGCAGGTGCCTGTCGGGGGCCCGCCGAAGACCGAATCGGCCCTCGAACGTCTTCTGAACGAAGAACCCAAACAGCGCACGAAGCCTAAGCTTAAAGCCCCGGCTTCACCCAACATCGACGAACTGCTTGGAGACGAGTTCGAAGAAATCGGCTGAGCAATGGCCACCGCCGTTCCATCGCCCACATCGCAGGGCTTCCGCCACTATCTCGAAGAGACACGCAAACCCGTCTATTCGTTGCTTCTCGTGCTCCCGTTCCTCCTGATCTACCAGCTGGGATTGTGGTTCTTCCAGAGCAAGGTGATCAACGGGGGAGACGCGATCATCAAACGGCTGCTGGGGCTGGTCTCCGTCAACACGGCCTTTGCCGGCGTCCTGGTCCTGCTGGTCTGTTTCGTCGTCTGGCAGATCAAGAGCAAAGCGAACTGGAAGGTCGAGTCGGACAAGGTCGGTTGGCTCTTTGTGGAGAGCATCCTCTTTGCCGAACTGCTCTTCCACCTGATGGGCTGGATCTCGCAGAGCGCGACGGCCTCCGTTCCTTCCGCCCCGGCGCACGGCCTGCTGGAACTCTCGCTGTACTGCGGCGCAGGCGTCTACGAGGAACTCGTCTTTCGTGTCCTGCTATTGAGCCTGCTGATGCTGGTCTTCGTCAAACTCCTCCACATGCCGGAGTTTCACGCGGCCATCTGGGCGGTCGTGGTGGGCGCCATCCTGTTTTCGATCTTCCACTACATTCCGCCCGGCGAGCCGTGGAACGTCAACGGTTTCATCCAGCGGGCCTTCGCCGGGATGTATTTCGCAGTGCTCTTCGTGACCCGCAATTTCGGCGTGGCCTGTGCCGCGCACGCCCTGTACGATGTCCGTGTCGGACTGGTCAGTTTCTGACAAACCCCCGAACGAGAGTGACGATGAACAACGCAAGTGAACGGGTCTTTCAACGCTGCATCCGCCCGGAGTGCGGAGCGACCTACGGCGTCTCCGAGACGCTGACCGGTTGCACGAAGTGCGGCGATCTGCTGGACATCGAATACGACTGGAGTCGTCAGGCGGTGCCATCGTCGTTGAAGGAGTTTGAACGCAAGTACGCCACGCGGCGCAACCCGCTCCACTACTCCGGCGTGTGGCGCTTCAAGGAACTGCTCAACTTCGCGCCGGATGGCGCGGTACTGACCATCGGCGAAGGCCAGACCCTGCTTCGCCGGGAAGCGGACGTGGCTCGTTACGCAGGGCTCGAAACCAAGGATGTCTTCCTTCAGTATGAAGGGCTGAACCCGTCGGGGTCGTTCAAGGACAACGGCATGACGGCGGCGTTCACACACGCGCGGATGGTGGGCGCGAGGATGGCGGCCTGCGCGAGTACCGGGAATACCAGTGCCAGTCTGGCGGCCTTCGCTGCGGCGACGCGTGCGATGGAACTCGATCGCCCGCTGGAGGCCATCGTCTTTGTCGGCTCGGGCCGCATCGCCATGGGCAAGCTGGCACAGAGCCTCGACTACGGCGCACGCACCTTGCAGATCCTCGGTCGTTTTGATGATGCCATGCAGCGCGTGCAGGAAGTCGCCAAGGCGCGTGGCATCTATCTCATGAACTCGGTCAACCCCTTCCGTCTTGAAGGTCAGAAAACGATCATGTACAGGATTCTCGAGACACTCAACTGGGAAGTTCCCGACTGGGTCATCTGTCCCGGCGGCAACCTCGGGAACAGCTCGGCCTTCGGCAAGGCCTTCCATGAACTGAAGGCCCTGGGGCTCATCGACCGACTCCCACGGTTGGCCGTCGTCAACGCCGCGGGTGCCGACACCTTGGACCGGCTCGTCAATCGGTATGGCGCACGCTGGAACAACGGCCGAATCGATCCGCAGCCCATCCAGGCACACTACGACGAACTGACCGTAAAGGGCCTCCAGGCCGACACCGTCGCCACGGCCATCGAGATCAACCGGCCGGTGAATCTGCATAAGTGTCTGCGTGCGCTCGAGTGGCTGAATGGAGTGGTCTTGAGCGCAACGGACCAGGAAATCCTTGACGCCAAAGCCATCGTCGGTCGGGGCGGTATCGGCTGCGAACCGGCCAGCGCCGCCAGCGTCGCGGGACTCAAGAAACTGGTCCAGCGCAAGGTGATTGGCAAGGGCGAGCGCGTGGCCTGCGTCATCACCGGGCATCAGCTGAAGGCACCCGAGACAACGGTCGGATATCACAGCCCCGATGGCGAGTTGAAGGAGAAACTGGCCAAGGAACACGGTGTGACCTCCGCCCCCAATGCCAACGCCCCGGTGCAGGTCGCCAACGACCTGGACGCGATCCTGAAGGCACTCGAGTAGCCTGCGTGATTCGCCAATGGATGGTTGGTCGGGACCTTCGTGGTGAACCGTGGCGCCTTCGCGATGCTCCTGACCGTTGTCGTTGAGTTGCGGATCCGT
>CAYSBP010000351.1:0-3664 GCA_964429255.1 uncultured Planctomycetia bacterium | reverse complement strand
CCCCAGTGGCCGTGGGAGCGCACGGTCAGCTTGACGTGGGTGTCGGCGAGGGATCGGGCGTCAGCCTGTAAGCGGTCCTCGAGAGCGAAGAGGTTATGGGCTGAGCTGGCGTTGAGGTCGATGAGATAACGCATGTTCTGTTCGCTGAGTTGGATACGCAGGATGGGTTTACAGCGGGGGTTATTGCAGGCGTCGCAGGCGGTGCCGTTTTCGGCGGTTTGGCCGTCTTTGGATTGACAGACCATGGCGCCATCTTCGAAGAGCTTGCGGATGAGGACGGATTTGAGGATGCGGCCGGCCAGCTCGGAATAGGCCTGGCCGTCGATTTCAAAGCCGTCGGTTTTGAGGCGGACGAAGAAGATGGACTCTTGAGTGAAGGCACGGCGGATTCGCTTTTGGTGATCGGAATTCATGGATCGACCTCCTCGATGGCGTGGTTGATGGTCTCCAGATCGATTTCCTTCTTTCGGTTGGCCAGCGCATCCAGGAGGGCGTGTTCGGCGAGGCGGTCGATGAGGCGAGGAATGCCTCTGGAGGCGCGGGCGAGGGCTTCGGTGGCGTCGGGGAGGAAGAGGGTCGCGGTGCGGCCGGCCAGTTCCAGGCGGAAGGCGAGGTAGGGGCCGACCTCGGCCGGGAGCAGGGGTTGGAGGCGGAGGCGCAGGATGATGCGCTGAGCGAGGGCCTCGTTGACGGCGAGGCGTAAATTTGATTCGAGCTGGGGGTGACCGGTCAGGAGGAGGGTCAAAAGATCGCGTGCGTCGGCGTCGAAGGAGGTGAGGAGACGGAGTTCGTCGAGGAAGGAGGCCGGCAGCAGGTGGGCTTCGTCGATGACGAGGACGGGTGCGATCTTTTGGACGGTGGCGAGTTTGTGGAGGCGTTCCTGGATCTGGAGCATGAGATCGGCTTTGCGGAAGGCGGGCTGGATTTGAAAGGCGTGTGCGATCTGGCGGTAGAGTTCGCGTGCGGCGCAGGTGGTATGGGCCAGATAGGCGCAGGAGAAGGCGGTTTTGCCGAGGGATTGGAGGAAAGCGCGCAGAAGGGTGGATTTGCCGGTGCCGGGGGCGCCGGTGAGGAGGCCGATGCCGCGGCGGTCGGCGAGGTAGCGCAGGCGGGAGAGCGCGTGCTCGAATCGTTCGGGGCAGAAGACACGATCGCCGTCCAAGTCCTTGGCGAAGGGGATGGACTTGAAGCCGAAGAAGGCGCGGAGTTGGGTTTCGATGCGTTTTTCGTTCATGGCTGGGGTTCCTTGGGCTCGGCAGGGGGTTGTTGTTGGGCTTCGATGCGTTCGAGGAGTTGCTGGAGGGCCTTTAAAGGCGGTGCCGGGGTGGCCGACGATGGCGGAGTCGGCGGCGAGGAGCGGGCCACGCGGCGGTTTCCGGCGAGATCGACGGGATAGAGCTCAAACCAGGAGCCGTCGTCATCGATGCGCCAGATGCGGCGGAGGTCGAAGGAGTCGAAGCGGAGTTCGATGCGGCGGCCGATGAAGAAGGGGCCGGCCTCGAAGCGGATGCCTTTGAGTGAGAGGGTGCCGTCTTTGGAGACGCGACGGCGGGCCTGTTCGAGAAAGAGGCGATCCAAGTCGAGATCGCGGGGGAGCGGACGCATGGCGTCAGCGGAGCGCATCCAGCGGTCGAGCGGTGATTGGCCGTCGAGGGAGCGGTGCGCCGAGACGTGGTAGTCGCCTTCGATCCAGGCGAAGAGGAGGCGGTTGAGGTAACCCAGATCGGTGAGCGCCTTTTGATCGAGTCGCGCGAGGAAAGCGGAGCGGACGTGACCAAACCAGCGTTCGAGTTTGGCGCGGCCCTGGGGTTGGTAGGGGCGCGTATGGAGGAGTTGGAGGCCGAGGTGAGCGGCGAGGGCCAGGAGCGCGCGGGAGCGGAAGATACGGCCGTTGTCCAGGTATAAGCGCCTCGGAAGACCCCTCTTCAGCAGAGCCTGCTTGAGGCAGTCCTTGAGGGCGGTGAGGTGCTGTTCGTAATAGAACTGGGCGTGGCAGATGAGGCGTGAGTGATCGTCGAGGACGGCGATGAGGAAGGTCTTTCGGCGCTTGCCGTCGGATTGGGCGATGGTGGGGCCGTACATGACGTCGCTTTGCCAACAATCGCCGGGGAGATCGAATTCAAAGGCGCGGTGATCGGCACGGGGAGGAGCGCCGCGTTGGTCGAGGCCGCGGGCGCGGAGGAAGCGATACAAGGAAGAGAGGGACGGAAGGACGGGGAGTTTGAGTGTGCGCAGTTCGGCCAGGAGGCCCGGGCCGTCGAGCGTGGGATGGCTGGCGGCGAGGCGCTCGATGTGGGCGGCAAGCGTTTCGTCGATGATGCGGCTCTTGCCCTGATCTTTGCGCGGGAGGGGGATCAGTCCGGCGAAGCCGTTCTGTCGGTAACGGGCAAGCCAGTCTTCGAGGGTGCGGGTGTGGAGACGGCCCGGACCACGGACGGGATGGTCGTGGGTTTGAGCGGCGATTTGGCGGAGGAGGCGGACTTTGGAACCGCGAGGTCCGTCCTTGAGGGCGAGCAGCGGGGCGATGAGTTGGTAGCGCCACAAGGCGATGGGGTTGGCATCCACGTAGGAGTCTCCTTTCGGTGCCGGGGCTTTCTTGCCCGGCGCGGGAGCATTCAGTACCCGCCGCAGTGGAGGAAGTCAGCGACGCAGGAGTGTGGGGGGCGGCGCGCCGCCCCCCACAGGTGATCCTGACGAGCGCAACGCGCAGCCCAAAGCGGCGAGCGGAAGGGTCTGGGTGGCATCTGAATCGGATGGGACTGCGCGGCGGCGCTGGAAACAGGGGAAAAGGCGCTCTCGTGGGCAGAGTATCTCTGCGGGAAACGGCTTTAGGCCAAGCCGAGTTGACAGAAATCGTGGAAGAGTCGGCCGTGATGTCTGAAGGCGGCGGGGATGTCGCTGGAGCTGTGGGCTGTGAGAGCAAGGAAGACTTCGGCACGACTGCGGTAGTGGGGCTGGACGGCATCCGGGGCTTCAGGAAAGCGCGGGAAGGTCTGGGCGAGATAGGTGCGCAGGTGAGACTGGCGACGTGAGAAGCCGGCCAGCAGCGACTGGGCGACGGAGTGGACGGTGACGGAAGGCCGCTGCTGCTGAATGGCCTTCAGAAGACTCAATCCCTGAATCAGCACGGCGGCGAGGAAGAGACCCAGGATGGCGGGGCCGTGCTGCCGGCGCGGGATGCAGAAATCGGGCAGCAGGGAAACGGTCTTGCCGGTCTGTCGGCAGATCAGTCGGCGGATGGGCAGATGAAAGTTCAGGTCACCAGGGAAGAGCGCATAACGCTGATACCAGCCGAGGAGTTCCAGACGATGGTGGTCCGGACAGAACGGACATTTACAATTCTCGTCGCAGACCAGCATTTCGGGGTTGGCCAGATAAGACTTGACATCGCAGCCTGCAACACAGATTCTCTGCATCTGCATACGGTTGTTCTGTTGTCTGCGGGCTCAAGCCCGCATACGGACTTGATCCCCGCAGGGCGCCAACCTTGCGGGGATCGCTTTTTCGGGCCACTGTCGTCAGAATCCGTTGCGGCCTACGGCCGCAACCACCGAAGAATATCTCGACTGAATCACCTGTCTACGCTGACTCAGATCAAGGCTGCGGACAGCTACAGCAGCACAGTTTCTTCGCAGCGCTTTCGGCAGCACGCAACATGCTCCCG
>CAYSBP010000350.1:0-3666 GCA_964429255.1 uncultured Planctomycetia bacterium | reverse complement strand
AAATGAACGTACCGGCCGCCGCCCAACCCGCGGCCCCGCAGACCCCTGTACCACCCCCGCCCCCGCCCCTCGTTGTGGGTGCGCTGGAGCGACGACTGACCCGGATTCGGGCCGGTGTCGCCTGCTGGCGGCTGCTATGGGGACTTGAGTATCTCTGCGCCGGAGGAATGACCGTCCTGGCGCTCGTCGCGTTGGCCGATCAAGTGACCCGCATCGATCAGGATGCACTCTGCACGCTTTCCATGGTTATGTGGGCATGCGCCGCCGCCGTTCTGATCGGCGTGTGCGGATGGGTCTGGCGCCGTACACCGGGGCGCGGACTACTGGCCCTCCAACTTGAGGCCCGCGAGCGCGCCTATGCCGGCCACCTGCTGACGGCGGTCGAGTCGATGGAACGTCCGGATGAGGTCCCTCCGGCACTGGCCGAGATTTCCGCCGAGCATTCCTGGCGATTGCTCAGACCCATGCCGTTTCGGTCGATCGCCCCCCCGATGCGCTGGCGCGGCGCACACGGCACGTTGGCCTTCTCGATCGCGATCCTTGTGCTGGGCCTCGGCCTTTTCGGCGTCGGGTACTGGCGCAGCGTGCTGGACGTGGCGTTTCCTGGCGCTTCGGCTTGGTCTGTCGCCACGCAGTTGAGCAGGATCGAGGTTCGTCCAGGCGACGCAGCGATCGAAGAAGGTGAGTCGCTCGCGATCGAAGCGCGCTGTGAAGGTGCGCTTGCCGGCGGACTGGCCGTTCAAGTCCGGGAAGCCCCCGGGCGGCCGACTTCAGTGCGCCCGCTTCAGATGAACGACGCCGGCGCCTGGCTGGGCCACATCGACCTCCTGCGCAAACCGTGCGAATACCGGGTGGTGGCCTTTGGGAGTGCCAGCGCCGCGCGCCGTGGCGCACAGGCCGCGGCCTCCAGGTGGTTTCAGGTCCGTTTGCGCCCTGGCCAGGCGGTGCGGGGTATGGCCGCCTTGATTGAGCCACCCGCCTATACGGGGTTACCCGCCTATTGGATCAAGGAGGCCGAATTGCTCGAAGCACCCGACCAGTCGGTCGTAACGCTGTTGGTCGAGGCGGTTCCCGCAACAGGCCTCGCCGAAGGGCACGCGCAGGTTCCCGGAGGGGCCTCGCTTCCGTTCGACCGTCTGGCCGACCATCTCGGCGCGGCGCAGTTCCGCCTGCGTTTCCAGCCGGAGCGTTCGGGTGTGCTGCGCCTGACCATCGCCTCCTCCCGAAAGGCACGGGCGGACGTGCAGGCCCTGCTCCCCATCCGCCTCATCGGCGACCGGACCCCGGTCGTAGCGGCGCGAATACCCGACGGTGCAGCGCCCGATGCCGAAGGGCTGCCCGTGGATCTTCGCGCGCAGGACGATTATGGTCTGGCCTCCTTGCGTCTGGCGGTCCGGCCGTTTCCCGAAGGCGCCGAATTGACGGCTGAAGGGAAACGGGAGTGGCGGTTCACCGTGCCGGTGACGCACGGTACGCGAAACCTGGACGAACGGTGGGTCATCCCAAACGAGGGGCTTGACGAATGGTTCGCGACCGGCTTTGAGTATCGGCTCGAGGCGGAGGATTCTGCGCAACCCAGGGCGCAGCAGGCCCAGTCATCGTGGCTGCGTTACGAGCCGCACAAGCGAAGTCCGTCGCAGGCCGAACCCGGCGGGCTCTTCGATCCGCCGAAGCAACGCCGGCCCCGGCAACTGGCCCGTGGCAACGCATTCAGCCATCTACCCAATCCGTCACCGGAAGAACTGGCCCATATGAAGGGGTTGGGCGATGGCGTGGACGCCCCGAAGCAACTTCGCCGGCCGCAAGCCGAACGGCTTGGCGACGGCACACCGGCGTCGGGAGGTGGTTCCAACAAGGCATCCGGAGGCGGGAAAGCGGGCGGCGAGGCCGGGTCCGCCGAGAAGGACCGCTACGACCTTCCCCAAGGTCCTCCCAAGGAACACGGGAAAGAGGGACCTCCGCCGACCGGCGACCGGAAGGACGGGGCCGACGGCACAGACGGCGGAGATCGGGGGGCGGAGCAAGGCACGGGCACATCGCAGGGCAAGGGCGAACCGGAAGGCGGTGAACCGAGATCCGGACAGTACCAGCCCAAGGAGAAGGATGAGCGTCCCGGCAGAGGCGAAGGACAGGGAACATCCGAAGACGGCCAGCAGACCGCCGATGGAGGCGAGGAAGCAAACCCCGGGGGCGCCGTAGGCTCATCGCAGACGCAACCGGGCTCAGGACCGGGCGGTCGGCGCGAGCGCGACGGCGGGCCGAAGACCGGACGCGAAGCGGGTGCAGGCCGTGGAGCGATGGCACCGCCTGACATGACGACACTGGCGCGCATGAAAGGTCTCACTCCGGAGGAAGCCGAAGCATACGCACGGCAGCATCGCATCGCGGCACTCGCGAGTGGCTTCGGAACGCGGACGGGCGGGCGCAAGCCACAGGCCGGCGAACAGGGCCTCCGCCAGGAGATGGGCCCTCTTGACGTGAACGACGCCACGCCATACGGCGGGAAGACAGACGGTGGTCAGGCTCCACCTGTGAGCGAGAACACCGTGCGACTGACCTGGGGCGAAATCGATCCCATCTATCAATCGAGCGTAGAAGGCTACTTCCAGCGCTGGGAGGAGTGGCGCGGGAAGTGACGCGCTCCTCCGGATTGCGTGATAAGGCGGACCTACTTGGTGGCCGTTTTCCCGTTCGCCTTTACGTTGCCGCCGGCCGTGGCCGTCAGCGCATCGTCCCGGAGCCCGACGTCTCTCAGATAGGTCAGCACTTCGGTGGGATTCTCGTACAGCACGCCGTCCACGCCACCGGCGATGGCCGCCTTGGCCTCGTCCAGATTCTCCGCGCCCCAGGCGTAGACCTGCAGGCCCAACCGATGCGCGTCGTCGATGTAGCTCTTGTCGGCGGCATCTTCCCAGAATGCGACGACCAGGAACGCGCCGAAAAGCTTCAGGTCACCGAGCGTCGTTTGACTGCGCCTATCGAGAATCTGACCCAGCTTGACGCGGGAATCGAGCATGCGCAATGCCGACAGGAAGCAACGCTCCTGACCGATCGCGATGACGCGTTCGAACGCACCTTCGTCCGCCAGCGTCTGCATGACGCGCACCATCGGCAGCACGGTGCCGTTCTCCTGGGGCTCCAGGAGCAGCCGTTCCCGCTTCAGCCAGTTCTTCATAAACTCATCGAGGGTCAGGACCATGGCCTTTTCGGTCTTGCCCGAAAAGTGGATACCCGCATCCAGTTCCTGAATCTCTGCAAGCGTTAGATTCTGGACCAGCGATTCCTTGCCGGTGGTACGGAACAGATTCGCGTCCCGACACAACACGACGTGACCGTCTTTGGTACGGCGCAGATCGGTGTGAAGTTCATCGACGCCGGCCCTGCTGGCCGCATGGAAGGCCGCCTCGGTGTTCTCGGGTGCACTGCGAGCATCCCCGCGCGAGGCGATAACTCGAACAAATCGTGTTGCCACAGGCCTCTTCCAAAACGTGAACAGGAAACGTCCCACAGATAACCCGCGCGTGATGTACCGGATTCGGCTTCCTTAGGCAAGAACAAAGAGGCTCGTGCACCACCCCGGGGATCGCGGCCGTAACTGCGATGTCATCCATACTTCTTCTTCTCCGAGTCGGCTTCCCATTACCCACCTCTTTGGGCTCCCCCTTT
>CAYSBP010000349.1:0-3671 GCA_964429255.1 uncultured Planctomycetia bacterium | reverse complement strand
GAGCACGTTCAAAAGCACCCCAGCAGACCCCCACGTTCAAGTGTGACGGACCACTCGTCGTGCTCTCAACCGCCGTCCAATCGCAGCTCGGCCAATGCCGTTGGACGTGAATGACCGACGTGTGACTGCGACCAGAATCGGCCCGTGCCGCCGAGTCGCAAGCGGGCGGCAGGCGCCACGGTTACCCCCGCCATTCCGTCTCGTCGACCGTCGTCTTGAAGTCGGCGCGGGCTTCCTTGGGCAATTCCTGGTCCCTGGTGGCCGCCAGATCCCTGGGCGTTGGCTTCCCCACGTACATCAATCGCTTCATGGGGCACTTGTTCAGGACCTGGCTGAAGTCGGCAGCCGCGTCGTACTTTTCGTAGTCGAGTCCGGGCAGGTTGTCTTTAATCTTGAAAAGATCCGGCATCAGCCGTTCGCAGCCTTTGCAGCCGATGCAGCCGACTTTGCAGACGGCCTTCACTTCCATCCCGAAGTCCTTGCTTGAACAGCAGACGGCCAGCACGCGATCGGCCTTGAAAGGAATCATGGAGATGATGTTGCGCGGGCAGGCACGGACGCAGGCGCCGCAACCGACGCACTTCAAGTAATCGACCACCGCCAGACCGTCTTTGACGTGGATCGCATCGTAATTGCAGGCGCGCGTGCAGTCGCCCAGGCCCATGCAGCCGAAAATGCAGCCCTGAAGACCGCCGACCAGGTTGGCCGCCGCGCAGGTCTGCTCACCGCGGTACTCGGTGCGAAGCAGGCGTTGCTCATGCGTCGCCGCGCAGTGGACGACCGGGCGCTGCGGCCAGGATTCCTTGATGTCCACGCCCATGATCTGACCGACGGCCGCCGTCACGCTGGCCCCGCCGACCGTGCACTTGTTGACCGCCATGCCCTGCTGCACCACGGCCGCCGCGTAATCGCCACAGCCGACGCATCCGCATCCGCCGCAGTTGGCGCCCGGCAGCGCCGCGTTGATCGCGTCGATCCGCGGGTCGTTCTCTACGCGGAAAGCGATGTTCGCCCAGCCCAGGATCAGTGCCGCACCGATGGCCAGCACCAACAGGACCGCTCCAGCCAGCAGAATCATCGTCATGTTTCTTCAGCGCCCCAGCAACTTGCCAATGTTGGTGTCCACTCCGGCGAATCCCAGGAAGGCCATTGCCAGGATGCCGGCGATGATCAGCACGATCGAGGGACCGCGCAGCGGTTTGGGCACATCGCAGACGTCCAGTTCCTCACGGATGCCGGCCATGATCGTGATGGCGAGCGCAAAGCCGATCCCGCCGCACAGCGCATAGACCAGTGCCAGATCGAGAGACCAGAAATCGGGCGAACCGGACGTCATCCGCTTGTCCGTGCCGATCTCGAGACACGCAAAGAGGATGCAGCAGTTCGTCGTGATCAGCGGAAGGAAGACACCGAACGCCTTGTACAGCGGCGGGAAGAACTTGCGAAGATACATCTCGACGAACTGTACCGCGCTCGCGATCACGAAGATATAGACGGCATACTTGAGGATGCTCAGGTCCATCGCTCCGGCATCGGCACCCGCCAATCCCGCCACCCAGGCGGTCACCGCCGCGCCGGGACGAAGGACAAAGTACGTCACCATCCAACTCAGGAACGCGGCCACGCCCATCACGAATGTCACCGCCGCCCCCATCCCGAAGGCCATGTCCACGCGGCGTGAGACGCCGATGTAGGGACAGATACCCACGAAGTAGTGAAAAACGAAGTTATTGATGATGGCTGTGCTGAGGGCCAACAGAAGGAGACTCACCAGATGATCCATGTTTCGCGCCCCTTACGCCTGCCCGACCGGCTTCGACACCCGTGACGAATACCAGTTCACGGCACCCATCAACAGCCCGAAGACGATGAACGCACCGGGCGGCAACAGCATGATCGACCACGGGTCGAACCAGCCGCCATTCTCCTTCGTCGAAAGCACCGTGAAGCCCAACCACGTGCCGGCCCCCAGGATCTCACGGACGCTCGCCATCGCGGTGAGCGCCAGGAGGAAGCCCAACGACTGTCCCAGCGCATCGCCGACCGCCGGCAGCGGTCCCTGTTTGGATGCGCAGATCTCACAACGCGCGATGATGATGCAGTTCACGATGATCAGCGGGATATAGGGACCTAGCTGCTTGCTCATGTCGTACATATAGGCGGCCAGCAGCCGATCCGCGATGGTCACGAACGCCGCGATCGTCAGCGTGAAGACCAGGATACGGAGGTGCGGCTTCAACAGCGGGCGGATGAGACTCACCAGCAGGTTCGAACAGACCAGCACGAACGCAACGGCGCCGGCCATGGTCAGCGCCGCCTTGACCCCGTTGGTCACAGCCAACGTGGGACATGCGCCCAGGATCTGACGGAAGATCGGGTTCTCCGGCAGGATGCCGTTGATGAACCGTTCCGCCGCCGTGGGTTGCGAGTCGGCCATTACTTCTTCTCCAGTTCAACCAGTTTTTCGCGGAACTTCGCGACCGCTTCGTTCACGATTTCGCAGACACTCACCGACGAAATCGTCGCCCCCGTGACCGCCTTGACCTGACTTCCGGACGGCGCGGAAACCACAGCGCTCAGGGGTGCGGTCGTTCCCTTACCCTTGAACTGCTCGCGCCACTTCTCCTTCGTGATGTTGTCGCCTAGCCCCGGCGTCTCTTTCTGTTCGAGCACATACAGACCGGTGATTGCGTCCGCCTTCGCATCGACGCCGACCAGTACCTGGATCACATCCGCGAAACCCTGACCGCGCGCCTGAAGGACCCAACCGGCCGTGGCCCCATCGTCCTTGAGCCCTTTGAAGACCGCCAAACCTGGCACCTCGACCTTCTCGCCCTTGCAGGCGCCCGGAACCAGGCTGGGAATCTGCGACAACGTCTCGTCGAGCTGGTTCTTCTTGATGCGCGCATCCAGCGTCGTGTGAATGAACGCCAACGCGCCGCCGAACAGAATCCCCAGAAAGATCACCAGCCACGCATCCACAAGGTATTTCATCGACACCTCACGGTTTTTTGGTCACCGGTGCGGGCGGCAGACCCCCAACAGGCACCGGGATCGTCCAGCGGTTGATCAACGGCGTCAACGCGTTCATCACCAGCACCGCGAACATCACACCTTCCGGGTAATTACTGAAGAGCCGACAGACCATCGTCAGCGCCCCGATACCGATGCCAAAAAACAGTTTACCCTTCGGCGTTAACGGGCTGGAAACCGGATCCGTGGCGATGAAGAACGCGCCGAAGACCACCGCGCCCGAACAAAGATGCTGCAGCACGGTGTACTTCAGGATGGGCAGCGCCGGCTCCGGCCCGGAAAGCGCATTCGCGACGCCACCGATGACCGCGACGCTGGCCAGCATCCCCACCGGAATCTCCCAGGACGCCGTGCGCCGCAGACAGAGGTAGATTCCACCTAGCAGACATGCCAGCACGCTAACTTCGCCCAACGACCCGTTGCGCGTGCCGACGAAGAGCATCCACAGGTCCGGCAGGCTCCCCGCCGCCGTCTTAGCCGCCGTCAACGGCGTCGCCTGCGTCACCACCTGCATCGTGGAATCGCTGGCAACATACGCGCCGGCACCGAGCGCTCCGGCGAAGCTGATCATCACAAACGCGCGGCCCACCATCGCCGGGTTGAAGATGTTCTGCCCCAGTCCCCCAAAGACCGCCTTG
>CAYSBP010000348.1:0-3672 GCA_964429255.1 uncultured Planctomycetia bacterium | reverse complement strand
ACCGATTCCGACGCCGACGAGCGGAGTGAGCATTGAAAAGCCCCGACCCCCTACCGACATAACACCAAAGTTTACTAGACATCTCGGCTGTGGTTCTGTTAGCGTAACCTGGCCGTGTAGGGCCTTGCTGCTTCCCCTCCCGTTTGGGTGTTTTCGGGGCCATGCCCAAAGAAGACGCATGGGATTCGCAGCCGGAGGAAAATGCCGTGCATACCATGTGCCGTGGAGTCGTTCTGCTGGGCCTTCTGCTCGCCTCAACCGGTCTGTCGGCTGCGGAAGCCGGTGGCGATGCGCTAACCGCGAAGCTGGCGGAGATGATCCGCGCGGCGGAGAAGCAGGCCGGAGGGGGAGACGGCAGCGAGGCGCTGACGACGCTGGAGAAGGCGAAGGCGCTGGCGGCCGAGGCTCATCGGCCCGAGGCTGCGCAGATTGAGGCGCGCATCGTCCGCCTCAAGGAAGGGCTCGCCCAGCAGCAGAAGGTGTCCGAGGAACTGAAGGACGTAGCGGTGCCCGCCGATGCGGCGGCCGCGCAGCCGGACGCCGCGCTGCCTGCTCGTCCGGCCATCGTGCTGACACAGGATGAATGCGTGGAGATCGCCCTTCAGAACAACCTGGACCTGCGGGTCCAGCGCCTGCTGGACCGCAAAACCGATTTCGCCCTGAATGATGCCTGGGCGCAGTACCTGCCAACGATCGATGCGTCGCTGACCAACAGCGGTACGCTTTCCAGCGGACCGGACCGCAATGAAACCGCGCTGGGCTTTGGCGTGACGCAGCGCTCGCCCTGGGGCACCACGGTCCGCGTGTCGGGGGCCGAGGGCGAGAGCCACCCGTTAAGCGGAGGCGGCGCCCGCACGTCGAGTTGGGGCGTCGAGTTGACACAGCCGCTGTGGCGCGGGTTCGGGACAGATGTGGGGATGTTCAACATCCGCTCGGGGCGGCTGGGCAAGCTGATTTCGCGGGGCAGTTTGGAACTGACGGTGCAGACCCTGGTCTTCAACACGCGCACGGCGTATTCGGACTGCATCCGGCAGATTCAGAACCTGGAGGTCAACCTTCGCGCGGTGGAGTCGGCCAAGGTGTTCCTGAAGCTGACGCAGGTGCGGGAACAAGCGGGGCAGCAGACGAAGCTGGACGTGTACAACGCGGACGTGCAGCTATCGGACCGGCAGCTCGCGGTGATCACCAATCAGCGTGCGCTGGAACAGGCGTATGACACCCTCAAGCGGATCATGGACGTGGACTTGGAAGAGCAGGTAGCCGTGGAGAGCAAGCCGGTGGATTTTGGCGACCAGCCGCCGGCGGGGTTCGAAATGAACCTGGTCTCGGACGACGCGGCGGGGACGGTGAAGCTGATGACGCGGCGCGGGGGCCGGGACGAAGGCGAGCCGACGCTGATGTTTCAGGCGCAACGCTTCGAGGACGGGACCGTGTTGAGTCTGGCGAAGGCGAACCGGATCGAGTTACTGAACGCGAAGCGGAACGTGGCCTTGCAGGAACTGAATGCGCTGTGGAAGAAGGACGGCCTGGGACACCAGGTGGATCTGGATATGAGCTACGAGCGGAGCGGTTCGGGGCGTGACTGGTCGAACTCGCACGGGTACGAGGGGGACGACTACTCGGTGGGGCTGCGGTATTCGATTCCGTGGGGGAAGGTGACGGACAAGACGGCCTACGAGCGGGCGCTGCTCTCGATCCAGGAATCGGAGATTGCGTTGAAGGACGTAAGCAACCAGGTGCACCAGGACGTGCGGAACGTGTTGCGGGTGCTGCGGGAGGCGGAGAAGAGCATTCTGATCCAGGGGCGGAAGGTGGAGCAGGCGAAGCGGTCGGTGGAGGCGGAGAAGATCCGTTTCGAGCGTGGGTTGAAGGACAGTTTCGACGTGATTACGGCGGAAGACAACCTGTTGAGCGCGAAGCGCGAGTTCATCAACCGGACGATCGAGTATGTGGTGCGGTTGGACGAGTTGCAGTTGGTAATCGGGGCGCCGACGGGCCGGGTGGACCTGACGGCGAAAAGCCAGGGCGGACAGCTCCGCACGGGCCCGCCAGTTACGCTGACACCCGAGCGTACGCCTAAGTCATCCGAGCAACCGGACCGCGCGATCAAGGACCGTTATTGAGCCCTGACAGGCCTTTGAGAAAGGGGCTTATATTTCCCCTCCATCCAACGCACGTGTCGTTCAAACGAAACGGGCCGAACGTCACCGTTCGGCCCGTTGCTCGGTTCGTAGACCTCGTAAAGCAGTTCAGTTGCTGACGGCCAGCTTCTCGCAGATTTTCTGTGCACCCTTGAGCTTCGGCTCCAGATCGAAGGCCTTCTTCAGGTGGCCGCGCGCCTTCCTCTCCTGCTGTGCCTTGAAGTAGCTTTCGGCGATCTTCTTGTGGAGGTATGCCTCGGTCTTCTTGCTGACGCCCATGGCCATGACCTTCTCGTAAACCTTCACGGCTTCGAGCGGCTTGCAGCGACGCGCGACCCTCTTGCAGTAGATGTCGCGGATGCGATCTTTGACTTCCTCCAGGAAAAACCGCAACGGGCTATTGCGCTCCTCGTGGTAGACGTTTTCGTAGAAACGGAGCGCGCTCTTCCAGTTGCCCTGGCGTTCGTATTCCTCGCCCAACAGGAACTCACAGTCCAGGTAATCCTTGTGGTCCAAGTGTTGCCAGACCTCAAAGGCCTTATCCTTGTCCCGCATGCGCTCGTAGATGTCCACGGCTTCGTGCGGTTGGTCGTTCAGAAGGTTGTACAGAATCAACCGCGCCTGGGCCGCCGGGTCTTCCGCACGCTTGGCCAAGTTTTCACGATAGGGGTCACGGCTGGACTTCAGATAGGGACGAAGCCGCTTGTCGTACTCCTGCCGTTGCTGATCGTTCATCAGAATGTCGTAGGCCTTCAGCAACACACGCATCTTTGCCTCAGCCCACTTGGTACGCTCGGAGTTGTGGTCCGGATGGTACTGCTTCGCAAGCCGACGGAAGGACCGCTTGATCTCGTCAGCGGTCGCTTCGTGGTGCACTTCAAGCACCTCGTAAAAGTTGATGACTTCGCCTTGGGTCTCTTCGAACACGTCTCAACCCCCTGAAAACATCGTCCCGACGCAAGGCCACACCCAACCGGCCCCCGGAGCACCCTTGCCCAAGAGGAAGCCCGCTCCTCCGGTCACAATCCTGCAACAATTACCCCGGGGTATGGCGTCGATGAGCTGATCAAACCAACTATCTGCTACAGTCGGCCTTTATCCCCACGACGGTATTCTATGAATTCCAGTGTTAAATGCAATATTTTTGTTTCAAATTAAGGACCAAATCAAACGAGTCGACAACCTTCGATGAGGTCTCCCTCTGTGGTCCGAAAAACGCCCCCCAAAAGACCCCTGAAACCCGACCTATGGCTGTTACTTAACCATTTAATTATAAACGTCTTAAGTATGAAATCGGAGGGGTCTTTCGACGCCCATCCACCCATTCTATACACACCCTCAGGTTAAATAGGACGCCGAACATGATGAGCCCATCAATCTTCTTTTTACATCTCGGCAATCGGTCTTTAATGCCTCTGAATAGGTTTTATTCAACAGGTCTCACATGCCGACGAACCCGATTCTTCTCGGCGCCCCAATATACGTTGCAGTCGATTGCGAAGAGTCGCCGGAGGACCTCCTCGTGTATGCG
>CAYSBP010000347.1:0-3675 GCA_964429255.1 uncultured Planctomycetia bacterium | reverse complement strand
CAGCCCCACCGCCGCCAGGGCGACGGCCTTCTTTTCGGCCAGATGCGCCCTCCGGCGCTCCTGGAACTTGAACGCCACGACCGAGGGCGCCGCCAGCAACGCGCCCCCGTGCGTGCGGGTGATCCGGCCTTCGCGGGCCAGGCGGTCCAGGTCGCGCCGGATCGTCATGGCGGTCACCCCGAGCCGGCCGGCCAGGTCGGCGACGCTGACCTCCCCGCCGCCGGCCAGGCGCTCCAGAATCCTCTCCAGTCGAGCCGCGGCGTTGTCCTTCCTCATGCCTGTTCCCTCCGCGGGCCCGGTGCGAAGGGCATGCCGAGCGCCTCGGCCACGGGCTGGCAGGTGAGCTGCCCGCGCCAGGTGTTGAGCCCCTTGCCCAGTTCCGGCAGGAGGCGCAGCGCCGCCTCGCATCCGAGATTGGCGATCTTGAGCGCGTAGGGCATGGTGGCGTTGGTCAGCGCCTGGGTGGCGGTCCGCGCGTAGGCCCCGGGCATGTTGGCGACACAGTAGTGGAGGATCTCCTGCTCGACATACACCGGATTGTCGTGGGTAGTGGGGCGCGAGGTTTCGGCGCAGCCGCCCTGGTCGATGGCGATGTCCACGAACACCGAGCCCGGCTTCATGGCCTGCAGCATGTCGCGCCGGAGCAGCTGCGGCGCCCTGGCGCCGGGGACGAGCACGGCGCCGATCAGCAGGTCCACGCCGGGCAGCATCTCGATCAGGTTCTGCTCGTTGCTGAAGAGCGTGCGGGCGCCCTGGTGCAGGGAGATGTCCAGGTAGCGCATCTTGTCCAGATCCACCTCGAGGATCGTCAGGTTGGCGCCCAGCCCGGCCGCCATGCGCCCGGCGTTGATGCCGGCCGTGCCGCCGCCGATCACCAGGACGTTGCCGGGCAGGACCCCGGGTACGCCGCCGAGCAATACGCCCTTGCCGCCCTGTGCCCGGCTCAGGTAATGGGCGCCGACGATCGTGGCCATGCGGCCGGCGATCTCGCTCATCGGCTCCAGCAGCGGCAGGCGGCGTCCGACCTCGACCGTCTCATAGGCGATTCCGGTCGTGCCGGCCGCGAGCAGGGCGCGGGTGAGCTCCGGCGCCGCCGCCAGGTGCAGGTAGGTGAAGAGGACCAGGTCCGACCGCAGGAATCCCACCTCCGCGGGCAGGGGCTCCTTGACCTTGATGACCATCTCGGCCGACCAGGCCTCGGCCGCAGTGGCGACCAGCGTGGCGCCCGTCGCGGTGTAGGCGGCGTCGGCGTAGCCGCTGCCCGCGCCCGCGCCCTTCTCCACCAGCACCTGGTGCCCGTTGCGGACCATTTCGAACACCCCGCCGGGCGTGCAGGCGACGCGGTTCTCCTTGACCTTGATCTCTCGGGGAATGCCGATCCTCATGGCGCCCATCCTTTCTCTCGGGAGTTCACGCCCGCTCGCGCAGGGCCTGCCGCATGGCGGCGAGGACAAAATCGATGACCCGCCGATCGGCGATCAGGGGCAGCTTGGTCAGGACGACGGGTGGGCCGGCGGCCTTGTAGGTCTGCGTGCTCAGATCCATGCCGCGCCGGACGAGCGCCGCGGCGAACGCCTCCGCCCGGGGCCGATCGGCGAACCGGATCGTGGTCATGTGTCCCCAGCCGTCCACGCCGGCGATGACGCGGGGAAACTCCGCCGCGAGCGCCCGGATCCCCTCCTCGAAATACGCGCCCAGTGCGGCCGTCACCGCGCCGTTCGCCTGCGCCCACTCCATGGTCACGAGGTACGCGAGCGCCGCCAGCTCCTCCTGGCCGTTGGTGACCAGGGCGCCGAACTGCGGCATGAGGTCCATGGCCGAGCTGAAGAGGATGCGCGAGGCCGGATACTCGCCGCCGGGAAAGCCCTTGCCGATCGCCACGAAGGTCGGCTGCAGGCCGTACTCGCGGAAGAGGTACAGCGGCGCGGCCCACATGCACGACTGGATCTCGTCCGCCACTATCGGCACGTCGTGCGCCGCGCACAGCCCGTAGGCGTGCTGCAGGAAGTCGCGCGTCAGGCGCCGGCCGCCGTAGTTCATCATGACGATCTCGTGGAAGAAACCGGCGATCTTGAAGGCCCCCTGCTCGTAGCGGGCGAAGGCGCGCTCCACGTCCTCGCGGCAGTTGGGCCGGATCGGCACCACCTTCCAGGCGCCGGCCCCCTCCAGGACGGCGTGCAGGTCGGCCCACATGCCGCGCGCCATCTGCGTCAGTATCGTGGTCCCGTGGTAGTTGGCCTGCAGCCCGCCGTCGTCGTTGCCCATGACCAGGAGGACCGGCGTCCGGCCGCGGTACTTCGCCTCGGGCAGGTCGGGCTGCATGCGGTGGAAGCGGGCGAGGATCATCTTGAGCGCGGCCTCCACGGCCAGGCTGCCGGTCTCCAGGTTGAGGACGCGGTTGAGCACCCGCAGGTCGCCCTGGCGCGCGAGCACCGCCGCGAGCCCGGCCGCGTCGTCCCGCGCCAGGCCGTTGGCGGTGCGGATCAGCTCCATCTCCAGGCGGCGGACGATGTGGCCGCGCGTGTTGTTGTGCGTGGCGTTGGGGATGCCCAGGCCGCGGGCCACGTCGAGCAGGCCATACCCGGGAAAGGCATGCCCCATGGGGGCATGATAGTGCTCGCTCTTGGTGATCAGGTACAGCCGGCCGTCCTCGCCGACCCGGTAGCAGCCGAGGGCGCTCAGCGGCGCGGCCGCGGTCCGGGTCGCGGCGCAGAACTTCGCCGACCCCGCGCCCGCAGCCGTGTTCCTGAGCGGCGCGGCGCTGACGGCGCTCCCGACCCGGTCCAGCAGGCCGGCGAGCCGCGCCTGCAGGGCCTCGGGGTAGAAGTCGATCCGCCTGGCCGCGGCAGCCCGCAGCTGCGCCGCACTCTCGCCGCCGAGGAATCCCCGCGCGGCGCAGACAGCGGCGACATACTCATGGCCCAGAAGATCGGCCAGCGATCGTTCGACCGGAACGAAGGCGGTCGTCGGCAGCGGCATGGGTAGTCTCCACATGTTCGTTCATGTGCTAAACGAACATATCCAGTTCAGGCTGGCCTGTCAAGGAGTGATGCGTTTTTTCCTTCGCCAGGATGGAGAAATCGCGTCCTTCCCGCCGCCCGCAAGGCATCCCCGGCTGTTGCGGAGCGCGGAAATCAAACACGCGTTCTTCCTGCGTTGCGGCAGCGACTGGCGCTGGCTTCCGGGGTTTCGTAACCGATTACCGCTCCGCGCATGCATCGAAAAAAGGACCCTTACTTCCGGCCCTCCACACCGCGCGATATTCCTCCCCCTGCCGCCGTTCCAGGGTATCATTGCTTCGATGAAAGGGCCTTTGAACTTCCTACCCCCTGATCGAACGAGCAAGGGCACATCAATGACACGCTCCCCAGTCTCCTGCGCCTACCGCCGTCCCACCGCAAACGGGTCGTGTGCCAATGCGATCTGCACCAAAGGGGGGACTGATCGTTCGTGCAGAAACTTCTCCAATGCACCCAGGCATCCCAGCAGTTTCTCCGGCGGAGGTGGAACATACGTTGCCGTGGTAATGGTGCTTCCGGGTCGGCCAATCCAGTTCTGAATCCGACGGAACTCGCCTGGCGTGGCGTGGTCACCACGCACGCCTCTCATCAGCTTCTGGTGAACTTCTCGGATGAGCCGGAGCGATAGTGCCAAGGAATGCAGTCGCGCGATGCC
>CAYSBP010000346.1:0-3685 GCA_964429255.1 uncultured Planctomycetia bacterium | reverse complement strand
AAGGGCTTGTTGGTAGTGGCGAGGATCGACTTGTGCTCGTAACGTCTGGACACGATCTCGAAGAGGAGGTCGGCATGGCGGGTGTCGTAGGACAGATAGCCAAGCTCGTCGATTTATGTGGAGCTCCACATAAGTGGACTAATGGTGAGACTTCAGTAATGTGGAGTCGCTGCCCGATCATGTAGTGGAATCGGCACTGCCGGGCTCGATGACTCCACATTACTAAACGGCGTCAGAGGCTTTCCAGCCACTGCAGGAGCGAGGCATCTGCGCGCCAGGGCGCAACCGGTGGCTCTCCTTGTCTGGGCGGCATCGCTTTGGCGATGGCCTCGCGCTTCATGTCCAGGTCGACACTGATGTAGCGGTTCGTGGTGTTGACGCTGGCGTGCCCGAGCCAGTGGCTTATCGTTGTGAGATCGACGCCTGCCTTGAGCAGGTGAACCGCTGTGCTGTGGCGCATGCTGTGGGGGTGCAAGCGTTTCTTCGCCAGTGAAGGCGTGCATAATCGGGCGCGATCGCAGTGCTTGGCGAGGATGTAGCGCACACCGAAGCGGGTTAGCGGTTCGCCCCGATGATTCCGGAACAGGGGCTGCAGCGCGAGCGAGTCAATTCGAGACTCTTCCAGCAACGAGTGAAGCAGCTCCGCCGTCTGCGGCCAGAGCGGACAAAGCCGTTCCTTCCGGCCTTTGCCCATCAAGCGCACCTGGAACGGTTTGACCAGCTGAAGGTCGCAGGGCCGAACGTCCAAGATCTCCTGCACCCGCGCGCCGGTGTTGAACATCGTGGTAAGCAACGCGTAGTCGCGCCGTCCGTCCCTGGTCGTGCGATCAACCGCCGAAAGCACGGCCTGGATCTCGGCGTACTCGAGGTACTCGATTGGGCGTGAACCGGCCCTTTTGAACGGTATGCCCAGGATACGTTGGCAGTGCTCCAGCCGCTCCGGATGTCGCGCCGCGAGATAGCGGGCAAAGGCGTGGATGGCGGCCAGCCGCACATTCCGGGTCGAGGGGCTGTTGGATCGTTCATCCTCAAGGTGCTGGAGAAAGGCGATCACTTCGTGATGATCGATGTCATCGAGATCAAGCTCGGCGACGGGACGGTTTCGTTGCGCCGCAACGAAGCGAAGCAGTAGGGCAATGCTGTCCCGGTAGCTGTGGACGGTGTGTGGGCTCATCCCGCGGATGCGCGGTAGATGATCGGCGAGGAACTCACGAAGGGCACGGGCGAGGGCGTTGGGCAAGCGCATTTTCATAGCTCACCTCCGCTCGTCGGAGCAAGTGGTCGGACAAGGCCGGCACAATAGCGCGCGAATCGTTCGCTGGCCGCCGTGGCCAGCGGTTCGACGAGGTGTAAGTAGTACTGGGTGGAGACGATCGAGACGTGCCCCATGTAGGTCGCCAGCGCGGGCAGCTTGGCATGGACGTCCTGCTCATTTCGGTACCAACGCAGTAAGGCGTGACAAGCAAAGGCATGCCGAAGGTCGTGAACACGCGGCAGGCGCCCGTCGGGTGTGCGGATGCCGGCCTTGTCAAACAGCCGACGCAGGGCTTGCCCGAAGCCTCCGCCGGAGTAGGCCCTGCCGCCGCATCTCCGGTTCCAAATCAACGGGGTCTCGGAGGAGGCGGGAAGCCGATGTGCGCGGCGGGCCCGGAGGTAGCTCTCCAACTCACGGGAGCAGTCCGTTGACAGAGGCAGGAGGCGGGACTTGTGGAACTTGGACTCACGGACAAGAAGAGTCTGCTCCCGAGGGTCGTAGTCGCCGATGGTGAGGCGCAGCAACTCGCCACGACGCAACCCGGTGGTGTACAGGAGGGCGATCGCCAAGTGAAAGAGCTCAGGGCGGAGCGGCGATACCGGCAGGCGCTCGAGGTTACTCGCTGCATGGAGAAGCCGAACGATCTCGGCTTCAGTGAAGATGAAGGGCTGAACGGGTTGATGCAACGGCGGAAACAACGAGGAATCGGGCACGAAACAGGCGGGCTCGGTGCGACGGCGGTACAGGCAGAGATTGCGAACGATTCGCATACGGCTGCGACGGACACTGGTGGTGAGGTGCTCCTGGGTGTAGCACCAACGGTCGAAGGTGCCCGCTGTTAGATCCGAGCCATCAGCCGCAAGAAAGGAGTCCAACGACTTCAGAACCTGCTCCTCCAAGACATAGCGTCTACCCAAAGCACGCTTGAGCCCCAGGTAACGGGTGATTGCCGAGCCGATCGGTGAGAAAAACGTGCCTTCCCTCATGACCGCACCTCGGCAGCAGCGCACGACCCTGCGCCAGATGGCAAAGGGAGGGCAACTTCGCGCAGGTCCTCGATCGCGAGGCGGAGGTAGACACAGGTGCTCTCGGCGCTGCGGTGGCCGAGGACGTCGCCGATTGTCTTCAGGGGAGTGCCCTGGCGCAGCAGATGGACAGCGTAGGAATGACGAAGGCAATGAGGTCCCTGGAAAGGGATCTTGAGCCCACTGCGGCGCGACCAAGCCTGAAAGGCCTCCGTGACAGCGGTTGGCTTCAGAACCCCGGCAGGGGCACGACATCGAAGAAAGATCTCTCGGAACCGCAGACACGGTCGCCCTCCGCGCAGGTAGTCAAGCAGGGCGCTGCCCACAGAGTCCATGAGCGGGAGGAGCAGGGGCGCAGCGGTCTTGTGTTGGACGATCCGAATCTGACCGGCGCGCCATTGCACGTCATCCAGCGTGAGCGCCACGATCTCGCCCGCGCGCAACCCATAGGTGGCGATGAGGAGGAAGATCGCGTAGTCACGCAAGCCCATCGGGCTCGACCGGTCGATCGAATCAAGGAAAGCACGCACAGTTTCCCATGGCAGCGCACGTGGAAGACGCTCACCACGGTAGACACGAGGGGTGTCGATCTCGGCATCCAACCCGCCCGGTGCTTCACCGCGTCCAGCAAGGAAGCGCAGCAACGAGCGCAGATGGGAAACCTCGTGCTGAAGGGACTCGCGGGCGAGGCGCTGCCCTGTGATGCGTACGAAACCCTCGATGTCCCCAGAGGTCAGGCTGTCAAGGCGTAAAGGTCGTTCCTCGTAGCCGACGTGATCGAGGAACTCGGAAGCCGTCCGCAAATGATGCACGACGGTAGAGCGCGCGAACCCACGGACCTCGCGGAGAAACTCCTCGTACTGGTCGAGAAGCTGCGCAGCCTTGCTGGGCGTGCTCGCCAGCCCGCGAAACACCCCAAGCTTCTCCAGGTATCTCTCAAGGCAGCGAGCCGTCGACGCGAGGCAGCAGTCGTCCCGGGAGTGACCCGCTGGAGGAGCGCAGGCGCGGAGCTGCTCCCGAGTGATTGCGTCCAGAGATCGACATCCTCGCTCCCACAACGCTATATCGATTCGACGTGCCGTCCGCACGTGTCGCCGAACCGGACCCCGGGGATAGCCGCTCCCCAGCAGCCATTCCGCGAAGCCCTCCAACGTGCCGCCGAGGAGCGGCAATGATGAGTATCGACGATGGACCCGAGGGAAAAGAGCGACAAGCATCGGTACCTCCTTCGCGCCAATTACGGCGCGATACCGATGCTACGGCCTCAGTAATGTGGAGTATCTGCGAGACAACTCTCGACATTACGGTTAGATCCAAGATCCACTCCACATTACTGAGGTCTCACCATTAGTCAATCAGCAAGACGTCGAGCCGTGCCAGGGAGTTGAGGAGCTTGCGTGAGGAC
>CAYSBP010000345.1:0-3688 GCA_964429255.1 uncultured Planctomycetia bacterium | reverse complement strand
GTGTCGGTGAAGGTGAGTACGTCGTCGAAGACCACTAACTGCCGTTCCTTCTTCGCCAGCAGGTCCGCCAGCGCCAGGCGGGTAGCGAAGTGCACCTGTTCCTGCTCGCCACCAGATGCGCTTCCTAACAGGACTTCCTTGCCGCTCACCCGCGGCACAATGCCGACAGGTGCCAGACTTTCGTCCAGTCTGACCCCGGCAAAATGGGTGCCCACGATGCGACTGAAGTATCGGGTCGCCGACTCCGTGATGGGGGCCGCCACCGCTTCCACGGCCTCGGTCCGGCACTTCCGCACCGTGTCGCGCAGCAACCGGATCGCGTCCGCGCGCAGTTTCTCCCGTTTGAGATCCTGCTCCAGCCGCGTCACGGCCTCCTCTACGCGCACCATTGCCGTGTACGTGCCTTGAGCCGCGAGCTGTTCCAGCCGGCCTTCGGCCGTTTTCTCTTTTCCCAGCGCCTCAGCGGCCAGTTCATCCGCCGCGTTGAGTTGCTTGTCCAGGCGATCCTGAGCCTTGGACGGATCCTCGGTGAAGGCCGCCAGTTCCCCCGTGACCCCCTCAAGCTTTGCCCTGGCCGCGGACCACTGCAGCGCGAATCCCCCCAGTTCCCTGTCGCGCTGCGCATCGTCCTTGCCATCGCAGATCAGTTCATCCAAACGGGTGGCGACGCCCTTCCGTTGGTTCTCCTTCTCCTGGACCAGCAACTTCACTTCGTCCCGTTTCTTCTCGCAGACCGACCTGCCGCTCTGGGCCGCTTCGAGTTGGGTGCTGGCTGCATCAACGGCCGCCTTCGCCTTGCGGCGCTTGGTATCCGCTTCTGAACGAAGGTTCGCCGCGTCCGGCGGAGTCTTGATCCATGCGGGATACTTCTTCTCCAGGACACCGACCACCGCCTCGTGTTGCGCGAGTTCAGACTCGAGAACCGTGATGGTCTCTCCGCCCAAGAGCGTTTCCAGGACGGTGGCCTTGGTCTTTGCGTCCTGATCGAGTTCAGAGGCCTTCTCCTGCAACTCTTCAAGGCGACTCAGGTCGCTAGTCCCAAACGGAGCGGTCAACTCACCGATCTTCCGTTCAGCCTTGTCGAGTCTGTCGCGTTCATCCTCGATGGATACTTCCGGCCCGGTGGCTCGAATGCGTCCGATCCCACTCATCTGGATGGTAACTTCCGGTGTTCCTTGGAGGCATATGGGCTTTCCGGCCTCGAAGGACACATCGCCCGGGGACTCGCCCTGTTCCACCCGCAGTGTTCCGCTGCTTTCCGGTTCGATATGTAGCTTGATCATGGCAGCTTGAATTGCGCGTGTGGCCTCCGCCTGCTCCTCCAGCACCTTGCGAATAGCCTTCAACTTCCGGTTATCGGGGGCGACACATTCGGCCGAAGCTTTCGCGGCCGCCTCGGACGCACGCTTGGCGGACCCGATCTTCTTCAGTCTTCCTTTCAGGTCGTTGGCCTGACTCAGGCCGTCGGTGTAACGTCGAGCTTCCTCAGCCACCACCAGTTCCGCTTCGGCTTCGTCCTGCCCCTTCCGAGCCTTGACCTGCTCTTCTCTTGCCGCCTGTTCCTTCAGGTCGGCTTCCTGCACGGACTGCTCAAGTTGGGGCTGCCCCGTCTTGAGCTGGTCTATCGCCGTCCCCAGCTCCGAGAGCTTTCCGCGCAGGCCCCGGAGTGTCTCCAGCCTCTCCTTGAGCGCGTCGTGTTTCGACCGGGCCGCATCGACGGCTTCGGTCTCCTTTTCCTTGAGCGTCTGGAGGTTTCGGTAGGTTGCGGCGAGAGTACGGGTCTTGTTCACCTGTTCCTGCAGGGCTTCCGCGGCACCCTTGGCGGCCTGTCGGCGTGCCCTCAGGTCGGAGATCCCAGTCGCCAGCTTCTCGTGTTCTCCGTGCACTTGGACGGCGACGGAAAAGGCTGTCTTCGCCTTCTCCAATTCGTCTTCAAGGACTACCTGGCGCGCAGCATTCTGACCTTTCCGCAATCCGCCTTGGGGCGTGAAACTGCGCAGGTACGTCTCCTCGATGCGCTTCTCGACGGGGCCGTCCCCCTGTCCCGAGAGTTGGTTTCCGAGAGAGGTCCTGATGTCGGTCACCAGGTTGTTCGACAAGGCCCGGATCGCCAGCAGTTCCTGCGGAGCCCAGAGGACCTGCGCCCAGCCCCAGTGTTCAGGTTTGGCCAGACCCCGTCCCGGGGCGCCCGCGCCCAGCAAGTGCCTGACTTGCTCGTCCGCCTCCTTACGCTCGGCTAAGGCGACAAATGCCCCATCCCGCTTGACCTCCAGCAGGGCTGTCCCTTCTTTCAGAAACGTCTTCGAGATCCGGAAGGTCTTCCCATCGATCGAGAGTTCCACCAGCACCTTGGGAGAGAGTTGTGTCTCCCAGGGTTGGATCGCCTGGATTTCCTGGCCCATCACGGCGTGCGAGTCCATCAGGACCATGCGCAGCGCCTCGAAGAGCGCGGATTTCCCGGTGCCGTTCGGTGCGTAGACGATGTTCACCTTCTCATCCAGGTTCAGGTCTATAGGTTGGCGGTTGAAACAGCGCCATCGCTCGACCTGCAGGCGGTGGAGAATCATCGTTCACCCCCTTCGCGGAGCGCATAGAACTCAATCAACGCAGCCGCGGCGACTTCAGGCGTGACCCCTTCGGGCCTCATACCGGCGAAGGCCGGGTCCGCCCAGTCGCGCAACCGGGATGCGGCCGTCCGCAGGATGCCCGGGGGGATGTTCTCGACCCAGGTCGGGTCGTCCGGCGCCGGCCGCAGGCCTTCTTCGTCCAGTTGCGAAGAGAAAAATCCTCCCAACGCCTTTCGGAGTTGCTCCATCAACACCCGCTGGTCAGTGGAAAGCACACCGTGCAAGACGAGGCGCAGCAACGTTTGATTCCGGTCTGCCAGGCCATCCAGTTCCCGGATCAATTGTTCCAGATCCTCGCGTTGCCGGAGGTCCGCGTGGCGCTCTACCCAGCGCAGGCCGCCCGTGCGGATACTGGTGATCTCCGGTGGCGTTCCCGGCTGTGTGATCTGTACCAGCAACACGTTCCCGCTGTCCCGTTCTCCGTAGGCCGTCGTTTCGTGGGTACCGCAATAGGCCATGCGCTTGGCGCCCGCGGGATCATCGAAGGGGTGATAGGAATGCCAGTGTCCAATCGCCAGATAGTCCAGACCGATGCGCGCGGGAGCGCCGATGGGTATGGGGTACTCGACCTGGTCCGGCACGATCTCGGGAACCGAGCCGTGCGCAAGACCGATCTGGATGCCTTGGGACCTATCGGCTTTGATCGCCAGCGTCGGATCGCGATCCGAGTGTTTGCACAGGACCGGGCACGGGTGGAGGAGGCCGCCGGGCAGCGGTTGGGGATCCGTCGTACGAAGGATCCGCACTTGTCCGGCCGCCGCCCAACACGGGTGATCCCATACAGATCCGGGCACCAGCGGGTCGTGGTTGCCCGGGATCACGTAGACGGGCATTCCGGCCTGATCAAGAATCGTGGCCGTCTGACGGATCAATTCGCGCTCCACCCCGTTGTCCTCAAAGGTGTCGCCTGCTACCAAGATGAACTCCGCCTGGTGTTCCCGTGCAACCTGCACAACGCGGCGGGCTGCGGCCAATCGTTCGGCGCGTACCGCCTCCGCCTTCTCCCCGGCCTGCATGGCCCTCATCCCGATCTGCCAGTCCGCCGTATGCAGGAAACGCAA
>CAYSBP010000344.1:1563-3689 GCA_964429255.1 uncultured Planctomycetia bacterium | reverse complement strand
GTGATGTGTGCGACTTCACGCTGCCGGATCAGCCGGTGAATCCGTGGGGCAGCCCGATGGGTGACATCGACGAAGATTGCGAAGTCACGTTGAACGATTACTTGTACTTCGAGATCTGCCTGTCACTCTCCGGCCCGGGCCGTGACCCCGTATTGCAGGACTGCGTAGATATCTTTGACTTCGATGCTGACAACGATGTCGACCTTGAGGACTTCGCCGCGTTCCAGGTGGCGTTCACGGGGCTGTAGAGGGCGACGCCATCGACCGTGCCCTGCGGGGATCTCGACCGCCGCTGGAAGGGGCCCAGGAGGCGCGTAGCGCGCGCCTGCGGCGCTCGAGATTGCTCGGGGGTGTTCAAGGACCTGGCAAGCCTCTGCGGCGCACAGGCGCGCTTAGAACGCGTTCTCGCGCGTTTCGCGCGTCACTGAACAGATTCGCGCGACACTGCATGAGTCGATACAGCACGCCGCTCGGCCCTAAACCGAACGCGCACGCACGTTCGACGTAACCGCCACGGCCATTGCGTCCTTCACGCCGCATGCCGCACGTCGCTTTCGGCCCCGGCGTCGCGAACCACCAACTCATCGGCCAGGAGGTTGTGCACGACGTCGATCGGAACGGGCAGGCCGCGGAGCCAGCGGGTGAAGTGGCCGACCATGAATCCCGCCGCGATCGTCGCGGCATAGAACGTGGTCCGCGCGGTGCATGCCCCCCGGTACGCTTCTTCGGATCGGAACAACGTCTGCGGGTAGTGGGCCAGCGCATTCTCGTCACTCACCGTAAGCACCCGCAGGGCTTCGGCACTCATGCGGCCGTCGATGAAGAAACGAATGGTGTTCTTGACGGCTGCGAAGATGTGGCCCCGGGTCTCGATGTTGTGCACACAGCAAAAAAGCACCGCCGTGGCGTCCTCGCTCCGTCGAAACCGCCGTCCGTGTGTCATGACCTCCACGCTCGCGTTCAACCGACCGATCAGCCTCGCGGTGGCTTCGACCTTGGGCTCGCCGACGTCGGCTTCCAGGAACCCCTGCGCACCCAGGTTGACCGTCTCGACACGGTCGGGGTCGATGAGCGTGAGCGGGCCGACGCCCATCACCGCGAGCTGCAACGCCACCTGACGGCCAATCGCCCCGACCCCGACCACTGAGACCGGATGCCGACGGAGCAGCGCCTGAGGCAGCATGCCCGACTGGCGGAGGTATCGATCGACTTCACGATCAGAACCAGGGTTCATCATCAATCTCCCTGTTGTTGAAGTCAAAGTCGCAAGCTCCATGCGCATCTGCCGGATCGTCGATTGGCCGCTCAACTTCCAGCTCGCCGAATCCCTCGACCTGTTGGCCCCATTCACAAATACGGGTGCTAACCGACGCCAATTCCTCGACGACGTTGGCCTCATACTCAGCCCGCCACGCGTCCGGATCGACCGCATCGAGCGGCAGGTCCCACCGCACGCCGACCGGGAGCAAGAGTTCACCGCCAGGCCCAGTGTTGAATCGCAGTCGGGCGTAGCTGGCTCCGCCGCGGGCAGCGATGAACAGGATCGCCCAATCGCACCGGCCGAACACACGTTCGAACGTCTCTTCGTCCAGGCCGCTGGGTTCGGCCGAATCGCCTGGGTGCGTGTGCAGCCAACACCGGGCGGATTGATCTGGTTTCAGGCCGCGGTCCACCATATCCTCGAAGTAGTCCGCGACCGCCTGGTCGTCGAACCGGACGCTTACCGCGGTGCACCGCTGCTTGACGGTGATGAATTCCGTCACCAGCAGCTCCGCCGGGTCGGGCACAACGCCGAACCCGCCGATCTCCGTTTCACCCAGATGACACAGGAACTGAAGCTTGAGCCACGCCGTCGGCGCAAACTCCAGCGTCGGCCGTCGCGGCTTCTCCCGCCGGAATCCCAACCACCGGGCTCGCTGCAGGTTCCGTGGTGTCCCGTTCGTTCGCTGCTTCGTCATTGTCGTTGGCATCGTTGTTCTCCAGGACCTGCTTGTCGCGACACGACGCACACAGGTCATACTCCAGACAGTCCGCACAGAACTCCTTCCGCCCGCATTCGGCACACGCCTTGAGGCACGAGTCGCAGAACCCCTTGGTCCCGCACGCCTCGCACGCCGACAGGCACG
>CAYSBP010000344.1:0-1463 GCA_964429255.1 uncultured Planctomycetia bacterium | reverse complement strand
AGGCACGAGTCGCAGAACCCCTTGGTCCCGCACGCCTCGCACGCCGACAGGCACGAACTGCAGAAGGCTTCCCCGCAGCCGCGACATTCCGGCAGGCACGCGCTGCAGCGAATGGCTCCGCAGTCGTAGCAGCGGCCGCTGCATGCGTCGCAGAAGTTTTCCTCACACGCCTCGCAGTACGAAATCTCGTCCGTCGACACGTTGTCACCGCAGTCGGAGCAGCGGACGCCGTCCCATTCGTCCAGCTCCACAAACGGGCTGGCGACGTTGTACGTCAGCAGCACACTGCGGACGATGTGGAAGAAGTCCACGAGCCTGCCCTGTTCCAGCGCGAGCCGGATCGGCCCGGTGGCCTCGCCCTGGCAAAGGCGGTTGGCCGAGACGTGGGGGTGGGTCACCTCGTGGTTGGCCCCAGCCGGGTTCGGGTCGAGCGCGACGACCCCAAAATCCCCGCCGTCGGTCGTGGGACCGCCGATCGAATCCAGGCACAACCGGACCTGGAACCGGCCGAGGTCTATCCCTTCCAGGACGATGGGCTCCGTGGTCACCCACAGGTGTTGCTGATCCCACTCGACGTCCTGGAACTCCCTGGTCAGCTCCTGAAGCTCGGTATGCAACTCGGTGTGGCTCAACCCTGCGGGGCAACGATGCAGAAACTCGTCCACCGCCCGGCAGTACTTGTCCCACGCGGGCGACCAGGCGTCCCGGTCGAATCGGCCATCCGACAGGATCCGCCGGGCAGCCAGGAACCAGCCATGCTGGATTGCTTTGGCGAACCGGGATTGTTGGCGCCGAAACTTCCCCACGAGGTCTTGCAGATTCTGGGCACTGGCACGCAACGTCGTCGTGATGTTCTCGACGCGATTGCAGGCGGCGGACTCTGCGATTCGGAACGCCAGTCGTCCCGGCAGTTCTTCTGTTGTTCTCGGCATGGTTCGGCTTCTCCCGAAAGCGGGCCCGATCCGCGCCGTGGCGAGCCGGGCTCGGGGGTATAGTTCACGCCCCTTCGATCTTCACCGGCGTGATCGACACCCGGTTCCCTTCCTGCAACACGTAGTCCGCGGTGGTTGGCTGCCGGTTGACCCGGATGAGGTAATCCGCGGGCTGGCCCTCGATCTGTTGGGTGAACAGGCCCTTGATCGTCGTGCCAGGGTCGATGTTGACGTAGTCGGCAAAGCCTCCGCCGTCATTGTTGATCAGCATGATCCGCATGGAATGATTCCTCCTGTTGCGGGCGACTGCTACGGCCACCCATGGGACATTCGTGAAGCCCGCGGTGCCGGGACCGACCCGGCATCGCGAGCGGTTTCTCTATCGAAGGGCGTTGGGGTTGTGCGGGTCGGACGGTGGTTTGACGTGGGTGGTTGACGATCCAGAGCAGCCGGGCGACTACCGCGGGATCACCCGCCGACCGGATTCGCTCGCCACCCCGGCCCTCCGACGCCGTAGTACGCCTGCTCCCA
>CAYSBP010000343.1:0-3708 GCA_964429255.1 uncultured Planctomycetia bacterium | reverse complement strand
GCTAGCCCAAGTTCCGCAGCTGCTACAAAATAAAAAAGTTTTCGCGGGGGTTGCATGGGAGCAGAGTTCGTCAGGCGCGATTCGGCACGGCGTTTTCGCCGATTCCGGATGTAGTCAAAAAATGGCCTTCTTGATGGGTTGGATGCCGGGCGTGATCCTTGTGGCCAACAAGGAGATCGCGCCGTGTTTCTCAAACGGATTCGTGCTGCAACCAAGAAAGGTAAGCGGCGGACCTATTGGGCTTTGGTCAAGTCCATCAGGACGGCGCGGGGGCCACGCCATCAGGTGGTGGCCTATCTGGGCGAGCTACAAGCGGGCGAGAGAACCGAGTGGGCCAACCTCGCGTGCATCGTCAACAGACGCCCCATTCCTGGCATGCCGCTCTTTGAACCTCCTGGGACGACCGAACCGGTGCCCGAAACGGTCGAAGTCCTCGTTCGCGGAGCCCGGGTCGAGCGGACCCGCGATTTCGGCAGCGTGTACCTCGCTTCGACCTTGTGGCGGGCCCTCGAACTCGACAAGCTTCTCGAACGGATCATGCCCAGGGGTCGTGGGCGCGTCCCCTGGCACATCGTAGCCACGATCCTGTCATTGGCACGCTTTTGCGAACCCTCCAGCGAATTGCACATTGCAGATACGTGGTATGAACGTACTTCACTTGATGATCTCATGGGCGTGCCGGACCATGCGATGAACCCGGATCGCCTTTACCGTGCCCATGATCATCTTCTCAAGCATAAGGACGACATCGAGAAGCACCTCAAGGAGCGATTCACCACGCTCTTCGATGCGCAATATGAGCTTCTCCTTTATGATGTCACCTCCACGTACTTCGAAGGGGAAGCCAAGGCGAATCCTCAGGCCAAGCGTGGACATTCGCGTGATCATCGCCCCGATTGCAAGCAGGTTTGCATTGGCCTGGTCGTAACCCAAGAAGGATTGCCCGTGGCCTATGAGGTGTTCGAAGGCAATCGACACGATTCCACCACGCTTCAGGAAATCATCGAGTCCATGGAGCAAAAGCACGGCAAAGCCCGGCGGATCTGGGTGCTCGATCGGGGGATGGTCAGCGACGAGAACCTCCAATTCCTGCGAGATCGAGATGGACAATACATCGTGGGAACGCCCAAAGCCACGCTGCGGACGTTCGAGCAGGCCCTTCTGGACCAAGACTGGACGCAGGTCGAGGAGGGCATCGAAGTGAAACTGCGTCCCGGGCCCGATGGGAACGAGACCTTCATTCTCTGCCGCAGCACCGCGCGCCGTGAGAAAGAAAAGGCGATGCATGATCGATTCGAGAAGCGGATCGAGGAAGGGCTACAGAGTCTTGAACGTCGGTTGGACAAAGCCAAGAAGAAACCCAATCGCAGCCAGGTAGAACGGCAGATCGGTCGTCTTCTCGGCAAGAACTCACGCGCGGCCGGTTTGTTCGACGTCAAGGTCAACGACGTGGAGCGAGAAGGGGTCAACGGGCTCCTCAAAGTGACTTGGAACAAGAAAAAGGCGTGGCGTGAATGGGCGCAACTCAGCGAGGGTTGCTACCTGCTTCGTACGAACTTGGTGGACTGGAGTCCGAAGGATTTATGGAAGACCTACATTCAGTTGACGCAAGCCGAATCCGCGTTTCGAACGCAGAAGACGGAGTTGAACCTGCGTCCCATCTGGCACCATAAGGAAGACCGCGTGCAGGCCCACATCCTGTTCTCCTTCCTGGCCTACGCCATGTGGAAGACGCTGGAGCAATGGATGTCTCGATGCGGTCTGGGCCACGGCCCCAGACCCGTCATCGAGGAGTTCGACCGGATCAAGACGAACGATGTCATCCTTCCGACATCGACAGGGCGCGAGGTACGGATCCGATGCGTCACGCAGACGGACGAGTCACAACGCATTCTGCTGGGTCGGCTGGGACTCAAAATACCAACCCGGCTCGGCGAGCCAACATGGAGTTCCTGAAACCCCGATGTAGTCAAAAAATCCGAAAAGTAACAGGCCTGGCGCATCGTCAGGCGGGTTTTTGCCTTCCAACTGCGGAACTTGGGCTAGGAGTCTGTCGGAGTTGAGATCCACGTTTCCAACGCGGCGAACCATCTCCGCTTGCACGGAACCGTCGAACTGGTGAGCGTAGGTGGTTTGATGATCGGGATTCGGCGGCTACTTGTCGTTTGGGATGGGATTGGAGTCAAAATCGGGCGACGCGGGGAATTCCCCAGGGATCGGTCAGGCTGCCTTGAGGGAGAATAGCTTCTTGAGGTTGTACGCTGGGCACACCAGCCCCAGGGCCAGCGCGCATAAATAGGCAAGATAGGCAAACTGGCGCGATGGGTCGTGATCGGTTATGTCTTCGGCAGGCTCGCCGAATGGATCGGCGAGGATTCACTGCAGAAGGAGCCTGCCGATGAGTGCCACGACTGTGACGGTAACCGTCCCCTTACGTTCCATTGTCAAACACTTCGAGTCGCTGCCTGACCCTCGTCATACGCGGAATCGTCGCCACCTGCTTGCTGATGTGATCACCATTGCGGTGTGCGGGGTGATTGTTGGTTGCTCGGGTCCGTCGAGCATTGCACGTTGGGCACGAACAAAGAAGGATTGGTTGAAGGAAGTGCTTGCGCTTCCCAATGGCATTCCGTCGCGGGATTGTATTCGTCGCGTTCTTACCACGCTCAAGCCCGAAGCGTTTCAAACCTGTTTTCAATCCTGGATTGCGAGCCTGGTGAGCGAAGATGAAGGGACGCGCCCGACGATCGCCATCGACGGCAAGACGATGCGTCGCTCGCATGATCGTAGCCTTGGCCTCGGTCCGTTGCATCTGGTCAGTGCCTGGGCAAGTGAACACGGCCTGGCGTTGGGGCAGGTTGCGACCGAGGAGAAGTCCAACGAAATCACTGCCATTCCAGCGTTAATCGATCGAATCGACGTGAAAGGCGCGATCGTGACGATCGACGCCATGGGTTGCCAGAAGGACATCGCCAGGAAGATCGTGGATGCGAAGGGAGACTATGTGCTCGCGGTCAAGGACAACCAGCCCAAGTTACACGAGGCGATCAAGGAGTTGTTCAGCGATGAGCGGGAAGGCGATCTTGTGAAGATGCCGCACCGGGAACATCAGACGTCCGAGAAGGGTCATGGCCGCAAAGATGAGCGATATTATGTGTTGGCGAAGATACCCCGCAATTTCCCCTTGAAAGATCAGTGGCCGAGCATCAAGGCTGTTGGCATGGCGGTTCGCGTGACGGAGAAGAGCGACGGGACCACAAGCGGCGACGTGCGTTACTTCATCACCAGTTGTTACCTCAGTGGCAAACGCTTCGCCCAGGCCGTCCGTGGCCATTGGGGTATTGAGAATTCACTGCATTGGGTTCTCGATGTCACGTTCGACGAGGACCAGAGTCGTACGCGAAAGCGGCGCATAGCCGACAATCTCTCCTGGCTTCGACGCTTCGCGATCAGCTTGCTCAAACGCCACCCCGCGAACGACAGCATCAAGGGAAAGAGCCAAATCTCCGGCTGGAGCAACGAGTTCTTGATGCAAGTCCTTACGACACAAGGGGTTTAATGTGCGCTGGCCCTGCCTGCCAACCCACCCGCTGCCATCCCCCGAAGGCCTTTGTCCTGCTCGCGATCGAGGACACCAGAGAGAAACGGAAGTGCACGCGGCGACCGCGCAGCGACAAGGGATAGGACGTTCAGCCTGTCTTGATGGTT
>CAYSBP010000342.1:0-3718 GCA_964429255.1 uncultured Planctomycetia bacterium | reverse complement strand
CTTGAAAACCGAGCTGACGAAGTTCACGCGCCATTAATCTCTGTCCCCAGACGCCTGCGACTCGGCCAAGTCGAAGAGGGCGCTGGATGCGATCGCGACGACCAGTTTCTTCTCGATGGGGTATGGCATGGGTGGAATCTCCGTGGCTCCTATAAGCGCAGTCGCAAGCCTAAGGGCGAGACAGTGGATGGCTGACGATCTTCGAAAATGATCTTGAAAATCGTTTACCTATGTGGTAAACATAAATCTGGAGCGCGGCAATGGAGATTCTTTTCACCTCGACCAAGATGCAGAAGCTCTGCTCCTCGGAGAAGGTGATGCTCAAGACGCTCGGACAGGTGCAGGCCAAGAAGCTCCAACAGCGACTGGCCGAACTGAAGGCCGCGGAGACGCTGGCCGACATCCCAAAAGGTCCGCCGCCCAGATGCCACGAGCTCTCCGGCGATCGCCAAGGCCAACTCTCGGTGGACTTGGTTCATCCCCAGCGCCTGATGTTCAGGCCTGAACAACCCGTACCTTTGAAAGATGATGGCGGCCTGGACTGGAGCCGGGTCACCAAGATTGAGATTCTCGAGATTACCGATCCTCACTGAAAGCATGTCAGGAGACAGGAAGATGACCACGAAACGTTACGCGTACGAACCGGACTACGCTGTGCCGCCGGGCGCAACACTGGACGAGACCATCCAAGCGTTGGGGATGGACCAGCGTGAGTTGGCGGTTCGTACCGGCCTGACGCCCAAGACCATCAATCTGATCATCAACGGCAAAGCACCCATCACCCATGAGACCGCGGTGTTGCTGGAGCGAGTTACCGGTCTCCCGGCACGGACCTGGAACAATCTGGAGTCCAACTACCGTGAGCAACTGGCCAAGCTGGAGGAGCGAAAACGCCTTGAGCGTGATCTCGCATGGCTGGAGGAAATCCCAGCTGATGAATTGATCCGCCGCAAGGCGATCGCGCCGCAGAAGGAGAAGAGGGATCTGCTCGCGGCCGCTCTTTCCTTCTTTGGTGTCAGCAGTCCAGCGGCATGGCGGAAGTTCTGGCAGTGTCCGCGCGCTGCATTCAGGAAATCGGCCTGTTTCAAGGGATATCCTGGGCCGACGGCCGCGTGGCTGAGGCTCGGGGAACTGGAGGCCCAGCGGATTCCCTGCCGCCCCTATGACAAAGAAGAGTTCACGAAGGTTCTGCAGCATGCTCGCGGTCTCTCGTGCAGACCCATTGAGGATGCGCGGAAGGAACTGGTGGGTCCGTGTGCGGAAGTCGGAGTAGCCGTGGTCTTTGTGCCTGAATTGACGGGGTGTCCGGCCAGTGGTGTTTCGCGTTGGTTGACGCCACAGAAGGCGCTGATACAGCTCAGCCTGCGCTACAAAACGGACGACCACCTCTGGTTCTCGTTCTTCCACGAAGCAGGGCACGTCCTGAACGATCCGAAGAAAGACGTCTTCATCGACTACGGAAGCCAACCCGAGGATGATCGCGAGAAGCAGGCCAACACCTTTGCCCGAAACTGGCTCATTCCGCCTACACACGCTTCGCGACTGGGGAGTCTGACGTCAAAGGCGGACGTCGAACGGTTCGCCAACGCTCTCGGTATCGCGCCCGGTATTGTCGTCGGAAGGCTGCAGCACGATGGGGTGATTCCCTACAGCCACATGAATGCGTTGAAGCGACATCTCAAGTGGGACGAAGCATGAGCACCGACAGCTAACAGATCGTCAATAAGGCCTGGAACTTCGCGCACGTCCTGCGCGACGACGGGCTCTCGTACATGGCCTACACGGAACAGATCACCTTCCTCCTGTTCCTCAAGATGGCCGACGAGATGACGAAGCCGCCGTACAACCGGCCGGCCATCCTGCCCAAGGACCTGTCGTGGGAAAGCCTGCTGGCCAAGGAAGGCGACGCGCTGGAAGTTCACTACCGCCACATTCTCGAAGAACTCGGCAAGAAGAAGGGCATGCTGGGCGAAATCTTCAAGAAGGCCCGCCAGGACATCCAGAACCCCGCCACGCTCCGCCGCCTGATCGTGGACCTGATCGAACCCGAGAAGTGGTCTTCCATGGAAGCCGACGTGAAGGGCGACATCTACGAAGGCCTGCTGGCCAAGAGCGCCGCCGAATCGCCCAAAGGCGCAGGGCAATACTTCA
Source organism: uncultured Planctomycetia bacterium (assembly GCA_964429255.1). Classification (GTDB taxonomy): domain Bacteria; phylum Planctomycetota; class SZUA-567; order H5-PLA8; family H5-PLA8; genus CAYSBP01. Next base: position 1,567 of record CAYSBP010000342.1, on the reverse strand, counting down.
CGCCTCGCGAACTGATCAAAGGCATCGTGGATGTGATGGCCCCCACGCCCGATGACACCGTCTGCGATCCGGCCTCCGGCACCGGCGGCTTCCTGCTGGCCGCGCACCGCTACGTCGTCGAGCACTTCGGCAAGGACCTGGACCCCGACCAGAAGAAGCACCTGCGGACCAAGTTCGTGCAGGGCTGGGAACTGGTGCCCAACACGGCGCGGCTCTGCATCATGAACCTGTACCTGCACGGCATCAACGCCGATCCCTGTCCGATCCGCTCCGGCATCGACAGCCTGGCCGGTGACCCCGGTGACCGTTTCAGCCTGGTCTTAACGAACCCTCCATTCGGGAAAAAGAGCTCCATCGCCGTGGTCAACGAGGAAGGCGATCTGGAGAAGGAAGAAACCGCCTACGAGCGGCAGGACTTCTGGACGACGACCAAGAACAAGCAGCTCAACTTCCTGCAGCACGTGAAGACGCTGCTGAAGGTGAACGGCCGCTGCGCCATCGTCGTACCGGACAACGTGCTCTTTGAAGGCGGTTCCGGCGAGACGGTCCGCACGAACCTGCTCAAGCAGTGCGACGTGCACACGCTCCTGCGCCTGCCGACCGGCATCTTCTACGCGCAGGGCGTGAAGGCGAACGTGCTCTTCTTCGACAACAAGCCGGCGCAGGAAGCGGCGTGGACGAAGAAGCTCTGGGTCTACGACCTGCGCACAAACGTGCACTTCACGCAGAAGGAACACCCGCTGCAGCGTTCGGACCTGGACGAGTTCGTCCAGTGCTACAACCCCAAGAACCGCCACCAGCGCAAGCCGACCTGGAGCGGGAAGACCCCCGACGGCCGCTGGCGCGTGTTCGACTATGACGAGATCGCCAAGCGCGACAAGGTGAACCTGGACATCTTCTGGCTGAAGGACCAGAGCCTGGAGGACTCCGACGACCTCCCCAATCCCGACGTCCTGGCCCAGGAGATCGCCGACGACCTGCAGACGGCGCTGGATCAGTTCCAGTCCATCGCGAATGCGGTGAAGGAGAAGTAGCTTAATGAGGGAAATGGGCAGTTGTGCGGACACCAAGGACACTATCTGTTCTGGAGCTTGGAGGCAACGGTCTTTAGCTCGCTTTCCATTCTGGGGCAGAACTGCCATTGTCCGAAACTGGGATGCTTACCGACTGCGCCTAAAGCAAGTTCGCGTTCCTCTGAGCGTTTCAGATACGCAACAAAGTTTTCGGCTAACCTGATGCGTGTGGGGAATGGCAACTTGTCATTCTTTAGCCCTTCCTCTGCCAGATTCTCAATCATCCTGCAAGTCTGCTCATCAGCGATACCGGTATCTGTGGCCATTGCCGCTATGTACGAAAAATCAAAGGCGAGTCTTGAATGGTAGTAGATGCCGCAAGGAGTTAGTGCCACGGGCTCTTCGGCCCAAAGGCCATCATCGAACGTCTGACTCCTTGGCAAGAGAAGGCCATACCGAATCATCCGTTTAACGCTTAAAGGGACAGTTCATTTCTGAAACCCAAGGCCGATCATTCTGAGTTCTGAAATGGATGTGCGTATCCGTGGACTGGG
>CAYSBP010000341.1:0-3724 GCA_964429255.1 uncultured Planctomycetia bacterium | reverse complement strand
TGCAGCGCAATTAAGGTTGTTTGCCCGATCCGCGTGCCTTCCCGTGATCATTTGAGGGAGTGGGCAAGGGCCGTTTTATCTGTGGGCAGGTTTTAATCTTGGGAGGATTCGCATAAGTCTTGTGCTCATATGGACATTGGACCTCAATATATGGTGTCCAGCGGTGAAGCAGGGGGTGAATTCAGAGCACGGTCGGGTGGGTTATGTTTCGTGGAAATGAAGCGGCGAAAACTACTTGACACTCGCACTTTAAGAACCATAATCCACGCCTGCATCAACGGAAAGTTTTGGTAAATACGCTTCGGCCGATGTGGCGTACGGCTAGTGGGGGTTTCGCCTTTTCTTGGCGATGCTTGATGGGCGATGAGAGCGCCCGCGCGCGTCAAGATAGATAGCGAACGAAACGGAGGAAGGGACCGTGAGCATCGTCGCCCGAGTTTTCGTCGTCCTGAATCTGCTCCTTTCAGTGATTTTCCTGGTCTTCGCGCTTCAAGTCTGGACGGCACAGACGAAGTGGCAGAAGATGTACGAAAAGGAGCGGTTGGCCAACATCGACTTGAAGGACAAGAATCAGTTCGTCCTGGTCGATCTGGTCAAGAAGAACGTGCAGAAGGAGGAGGTGCTGCGCGGGCGCCAACAGACGATCACCGACCTAAAGGTTCGGGTTAACGAACTGCGTGATAGCATGTTGGGGCTGCAGGGCGAACTGGGCAAGGCTCAGGCCTCTGCCCAGATGCAGGAGGTTCTCAACGAGGAGTTGACGCGCGAGCTCAGCCGCCGCAGCGATCAACTGGCCAAGAAGAACCAGATCATCCTGAAGCAGCAGCAGGCGGTCGAAGTGGCCCGCCAGAACGAGACCAAGGTTCGGAACGAGAAGGCCGAGTTGGAGAACGACCTGAACTCGCTACGCTCTCAGTACGCTCAGGTCATGCGCGACAAGAAGAGGATGGAGCAGGATCTGGCCGAGCAGACACAGCGGATTACGTCGGCCATCCAGAATGGCGTTCCGATGGAGCTGTTCTTCGGCCAGGACCCCGAAGCATTCCAGAAGCCGTTGCCGGATGCGCGAGTGCTGGCGGTTCGTCCGGAGTTGGACTTGGTCATGATCTCGATCGGTTCGAGTCACGGCGCCAAGCCCGGTTACCGCATGACGATCAGCCGCGGCGCGCAGTTCCTGGCGAAGGCTGAGATCCAGAAGGTCTATCCTGACATGTGTTCCGCTCGCCTCTTCCTCAAGCAGGGCGATGTGCAGGTGAACGATCAAGCCGTTTCGCGCGTGCCAGGCACGGGCGGTGGGAACTAGGTCCGGGAGCTTTCCGGTTACCTTGGGGAAAAGGGACTTCGAAAATGCCGCTCGCAGAAGAAAAGCTGCCTGAAAAGATACCCTTCGACGTCTACGCGGTGATGCTTGTCCTGTCCGCGCTTTTCACCATCGGGGCCATCCTGATGATGAACTCGGAATTGCGCGACAACTGGTACGGAGCTGAGCCGCCTGGGATGAAGAAGGCCGAGCATCCGACGACGCTGAACGCTCAGACGGACGATGAGCGGAACGCGAATGGTGAATCTCCTTGGATGCAGATCACCGAGCAGGACAAAATCGACTACACGGCTCTGGGTGGTCCCGAGTTGAAGACGCCGGTTTACCCTGAATGGATGAAGGTAAACACGGAAGGCGTGAAGTTCATCGATACGATCAGTGAACCCTTGGCGTTCCCGCTGGAGCAGGTGCCTGAGGCGGAGCGCGAGAGCATGAAGAACAGCTACAATGATACCGACGCGACGAATGGGGTGTTGGAAGAGCAGAAGTAGGATTTCATGATCCATTGGGAAACGCTGAACGGGTCTTCCCGTTCAGCGTTTTTTTTCAATGACCTGGCTGACAGCCTCTTTTATGAGTCATGCGCTTTCGGGGTGCGTCCGTGGGTATTGAGATCGAGCGTCGTTTTCTGGTTCGTTCCCACGCTTTGCCCGCTGTCCTGCCGTACGGTGCGCGTCTGCTGCAGGGCTATCTGAGTTTTGCGCCCCTGGTGCGTGTTCGGACTGTCCGTCCCTTGCGTAACGGGAAGGATCGCGCCTATCTGACGGTGAAAGGCTCCGGGACGCGCATCCGGGCGGAGTTCGAATATGCCATACCTGTCCGCGACGCCACCGCGTTGTTGGCGCTCTGCGGCGCCATGACCCTCCAGAAGATCCGGCGTCGCATCGGCCCCTGGGAGTTGGACTGTTTCGAGGGGCGGCACGCAGGGCTCTGGCTCGTCGAAATCGAGTTGTCGAGTCCGGATGGGCCGCTACCCGATCCACTGCCGGCATGGATCGGTCGTGAAGTCACGGACGATCCCCGCTACACGAACTCGCGTCTGGCCAGGCTGAAAAGATGGCCGCCGCGATGGGCGGAGACCGGCAGGTAGTCGTGGTGGCTCGACAGATGGGATCTGAATTCGGAGACCCCGGCGGAGTCCTTTGAGATGTCGAACTTCGATTGGTACGAGACGGTCGTTATCGTGGGCCTGGTGGTCTACTCCATCTCGCTGCACGAACTGGCGCACGCCTGGACGGCGACCTGGTGCGGCGATCCCACGCCGGGCCGGCATGGGCGCCTGACATGGAATCCGATCGTTCAGCTCCACCCCATCTACTCCATGCTGCTGCCGGTCGTGAGTTACTTTTGGGCCAACTGGCCGTACGGTTTTGCCTTCACGCCGGTGGATCCTTCGCGTTTCAGAAGGCCCCTGCGCGACGGGGCGCTGGTGGGCGTGGCCGGCCCGCTCGCGAACCTGCTGGTGGCGGGCGTCTTCATTGGTCTCTTCTATATTCCGGGTCTGGCCGAGCCGCCCAAGCTTAACTGTCGGATCTTTTATTACGCGGCGTATTGGAATCTGATGCTCGCGGCGTTCAACCTGCTGCCGTTGCCAGGTCTGGATGGCTACGACATCCTTCGCACGGCGCTGCCGCTCCAAACGCGTTCGATGATGGATCGCGTCCGAAAGATGGGGTTCATCCCCATCTTGATCATTCTGGTGCTGGGTCCGCCGCTGTTGCGGCACGCGGCGGCTCCGTTGGAGGCGGTCTTCATCCGGATGGTACCCGAGGATGCGCTTCGGTTTGTCCTTTACGGCCTGTAGGATGGAAGCATGGGTCAGGGATCCGTCCCATCGCTGACGGTCGAGGCGCACGGTCAGCCCTACTGGTCCATCCAACCGCTCCTGCCGTGGCCGGCGATGATCCTGCTTCTTCTGGTCATGCTTGTGCTGGTCTGGTGGAGCTATCGCGGCCGTCTGCGGGAAGTGAGCCTCCGGCGGAAACGAGTGTTGATGGGGTTGCGGGTCGCCGCCGCGCTGGTCCTATGGCTGGTGTTACTGGGTCCGTCCCCGTAGCGGTCAATCCTCACTTTACAGCACTCAGACGTGCCGTTAAATCAAACCCATCAAGCGATTCAACGGGGGGGGGAACCGATGCCGCGATGGGGACGAGGGCGAAATGCCGGCGTGAAGGCAAGAAAGAGTTACTCACATCCACCCGCCAAACGCGGTCGAAAACCCATCTTTACCGAGGAGCAGAAGCGCGTTCTTGAGCGACTCATTCGCGAGGCGCTGAAGGATCAATTGCGCAACCTGGCCAAGACGCTCTAGCAGCCCGTCACACTTGTACGTGGGGGTCTGCTGGGTACTTTTGAACGTGCTCTTCGTTGCTTCACAACGGCGTATCTGCCTGATACGCCTTT
>CAYSBP010000340.1:0-3736 GCA_964429255.1 uncultured Planctomycetia bacterium | reverse complement strand
TGGATTCTTCGCCTGGCCGATCTGGATTTCGCCTTCAAGGATAAGGCCATTTTCATCAGCAAGTCGAATTCGCTGGTGGAGGACGTCGAGCTACGGATCTATGATGTGTCCGACCTGACGCTGACCGTTCAAGACATGCCAGGTCCTGAATTGCAGGTGCAGACGGTCGATATTAGTGAGGGAGGCGCAGCGGGTAACCCGTTCTTAACCGCGCCGGAAACATCTACGGTTACGACGGCCGGCATTGCGGACATGATTAGTGCGCATGTTCGACCGGACACGTGGGATCCGGCTCAGGGCACCTCGATCGAAGAGCGCAGTGGGCGGTTGATCGTCATGCAGCGCCCTCAAGTGCACTCGCTGATCAATCAGCTGCTCGATAACTACCGCGCGACGCAGAAGATCATGGTCAATATTGAGGCACGTTTCCTGCTCATTCGCGAATCCAATCTGGAGGAGGTCGGCGTTGAGTGGCAGGGCCTCGATAATCAATACTTGAATACGGCCTCAACCGCGGCAGGCCCTGGACCGGGGGGGGAGGGGGGTGCGCCCAAAACGCTGCCCGGTGGCGTGAAGGGTGACTTTGGCGATCTCGCTGGCATCATGGGCGGTGCTACTGGGGCCGTTCCGGGCTTCACCAAGTCGCCCAGTGGCGAAAGGTGGCAACGACGCGACAACGCCACGTTCGGTACGGTGGGTGCCATCACGACGGGTGGCGGAGGCATGCGGAACTACTCCGGTGATCAGGATACGCTCGGCACGACGTTGGGTGGGACCGCTGGCCTGAACGCGCAGTTGACCGTGCTCAGCGATCCGCAGTACCAGGCCTTCCTACATGCCGTGACGGCCCGTGAGAGTGCTTCCACCTTGCTGACGCCGCGCTTGACCGTTTACAACACGCAGCGTGCACACATGTTCGTCGCGCAGCAGTACAACTACATTTCGGACTACGAAGTTTCAGGCGATGTGATGGACCCGGTCATTCGCCAGTTCCTTGCGGGCGTCGTGCTCGACGTGCGGCCGACGGTTTCAAGCGATCGCCGGTATGTCACGCTCGAGATGCGTCCGGCCCAAGTGTCTTTTGAAGACCTGCGCCTTCGCATCATGCAGCAGAACGTCACCTTAGGCGACGCTGGCGGTGGTTTTGCAATCACGGCCACGGTCTTTCTGCCCATCGAATTCCCGGAACTGAGCATCCGGCGTGTCAGAACCACGGTCACAGTCCCCGATGGCGGTGTTCTTTTACTCGGCGGGCTGCATCGTAATGTGAAATTCACCAACGAGAACGGCGTTCCGTTCCTGAGCGATCTGCCGGTCATCGGCCGGCTCTTCCGATGGAACGTGGAGGAAAAAGGTCGGAGTAATCTGTCGATCCTGGTCAGCCCCAAGATCATTCTGTTCCAGGAACTCGAGCAGAGCTTGTAGTAGGTAGCGGGACGTGGGAGTTTGAATTTTTGGGCGGCGAGCCCGGTGGCTCGCCCGGCTGCGGCGAAGCGATAGACGAGGGATCAGACACGATGCACGCGCGTATGAGCCGTAAGGTCATCGCAGGCCTGTGCTTGGCGCTCCTCATGGGGGCCCCAATCCAATGGGCAAGGGCCGAATCTGAGGCTGTCGATGCCGAGGCCGCCAAGCGCCTGGAACAGCAGGTGCTCGAGGAGCATCGGCTTCGCGATGAGGTCAAGTTTCAATCTCAGGCCCATCTGGATGCGGGCAAACGCCTCTTCAAGGCCTTCGAGTATAAGGCGGCACAGGTCGAGTTGCTGCGCGCCGTCAATCTTGAGCAGAGCAACGAGGAAGCCCGTCAGTTGCTCGTCGAGGTGAACGGTGTTTTGAACAAGCGGCAGGATCGCATTCAGTCTGCGGTTCAGTCCCTTGCGCAGAGCCAGCGGGTGGCGATCCAGGAACGCCTGGTCACGCTCGATAACCGACTCGACTGGGGTAACCGTTTCGTTTCGCAGGCGATCGAAAGCCCTGACCTGACGACGGCCGAAAGGATTCGGAAGTATCAGCAGGCGCTGGACGCCTTCGAACGTGCTCGCGAACTGATCAAATGGATGCCGGTGGGTGTTAATGTTGCCGAGCAGCAGCATCAGGCTGAGCGGATGATCGGAGAAGTGCGGAAGTCCGTGAAGGCCATGGAAGTGCAACTCGCAGAAGAAGACAAGCAGAAGGCGATGGAGCTCTCCACTGCGCGAGCCACCGTGGAACGTGAGCAGGAGCAGCGACGCGTGGCGGTTCAGTTAGACGAGGTCAAGGCCCTCTTTGAGATTGGCGAGTACGAGCGTGCCGAGTTGTTGGCCGGTCGCATTCTCGAGACGGATCCGAGCAACGCAGAGGCCCATGCCATTCAAGTTACGGCCCGGGATCGCAAGCACATCCGGAAGGCCCAGTGGGTCCAAGAAGAGTACGCCGAGCAGTTCAAGCGACAGACGGAACTGGCCGACAAGAATGTGATTCCGCACGAAGCGTATCTGATCTATCCGGACAATTGGCCCGAGATTGCTCAGCGGACCGGTGGCATGGGTCGGACGCGGACGGACGAACCTTGGAAAATGGACATTCTGCGGAAGCTTTCCCGCCGCGTGAGTTTCGAGTTCGTTGATACGCCACTGCAGGAGGCGTTGACCTTCTTGCAGACGTTGAGCAAGGTGAACATCATTCTGGATCCGCGGGCGGCTGATGGCGGCGCGGGTCAGATCAAGGTCACGTTGCGCGTCACCGACATGGACATGGAGACCGCGCTGAAGTGGATTCTTCGACTGGCCGAACTTGAGTACGACCTCCGCGGGCAGGCCATTTACATTTCCTCCCGCGCCAATCTGGCCACGAACGTCGAACTCGAAATCTACGACATTCGTGACCTGACCGGTACGCCGACTGATTTCCCGGCGCCGCGCATCGAGTTGAGCAGGCCCGATTCAGGCGGGGGTGGGGTCAATTTTATGGAACCGACTGGGGGTGCTAAGATCTCGGCGGTGGACATGGCGGAGCTGATCAGAGATCGGCTCATACCTGGTGACTTCGGCGATGCTTCGACGTCCATTGAAGATGTGGGCGGAAAACTGGTTGTCATGCAGCGGCCTGAGGTCCACGGGAAGATTCGGCGTATCCTGCAGAGTTTCCGTGAGACGCAAGCGGTACAGGTTCTGACGCAGGTTCGTTTCATCGATACGGTGGACGGTTTCCTGGAACGGATCGGTGTCCACTTCGCTGGTTTGGACGGTGCTGGGGCTGGAATTGCTACTCCGTACGGCGCCCACAACCCGTACGCTGCGGGCGACAATGCCCACTCGCTCTATCCCAATGGTGGCGGCCCGGGTGGAGGCGCCTATACCACATTGAATCAGTTCAGCAGAAAGGGTGGTCCGCTGGTTCATCCCAGGATGGATCCTAACTTCCCGAACAACGAGACTGCGAATGGCATGGCGACCGGTTTCCGGAAACAGTTCGGTGCCGGCCAGCTTCTGCAGGCGGTCACCCAAAACATCGTCAATGTGATACAGAATGGACCTCTTGGCGCCGCCTTGGGCAACGCAAATGTGGCTGGGCAGGGTTTGGTTATGCAGTTCCGGTTCCTGCACAGCATCCAGGCGAACATGGTCCTGCAGGCCGTCCGAAAGGATCAGACCAACGATGTCCTGCTTGCCACTAAGTTGATGCAGTCTAACAACCAACGCGCTCACATTCTGGTTGCCAACCAACAGTCTTACATCTACGACTACGACGTCTCGGG
>CAYSBP010000339.1:0-3743 GCA_964429255.1 uncultured Planctomycetia bacterium | reverse complement strand
GCGGCGCCGGCCGTCTGCAACGCCCATCCCTCTGAGCGTGAATAATCCAGGTTAGCTGATGCCCATCTCGGTGGCGAGGAAGTGGGTGTTGTAGACGCCAGCGACGAACTTGGCGTGCCCGAAGATTTCGCGCAGCAGCGGCTTGGTGGTGGGGATACCTTCGAGGACCAGTTCGTCGAGGGCGTGTCGCATACGGCGGATGGCCTCGATGCGGTCGGCGCCGCAGACGATCAATTTGCCCAGCAATGAATCGTAGTAAGGCGGAACGACGTAGCCGCCGTAGATGTGGGTGTCCATGCGGATCTGGGGCCCGGCCGGCGGGGAGTACAGGCTGATCTTGCCGGGACACGGGGCGAAGTTGCGCTTGGGATCTTCGGCGTTGATGCGGCATTCGATCGCGTGGCCGCCGGTTTCCAGTTTCGCGGTGATGTCTTTCTGCCGCCAGCGGAGCTTTTCGCCGGACGCCACGCGCAGTTGCTCTTCCACCAGGTCCAGTCCCGTGACGAACTCGGTGACAGGGTGTTCGACCTGCAGCCGGGTGTTCACTTCCATGAAGTAGAACTTGCGGTCCTTCAGGTCGTAGATGAACTCGACGGTGCCGGCGTTGGTGTACTTGGCGGCCTTCATGATCTTCAGCGCCGCGATCTGGATGTCGTAGCGGGTACGTTTGTCGATCACGGGGCTGGGGCTCTCTTCGATCAGCTTCTGGTTTCGGCGCTGGACGGTGCAGTCGCGTTCACCGAGCTGGAGCAGGTTGCCGTGTTCGTCGCCGAGGATCTGGACTTCGATATGGCGCATCGAATCGATGAACTTTTCCAGGTATAGGGTGCCATCACCGAAGGCGGCCATCGCCTCCGCCTGTGCCTGCTGGTAGTTGTTGCGGAGCGAGATCGGGTTGTGCGCGACGCGCATGCCGCGCCCACCACCGCCTGACGCGGCCTTGAGCATGACCGGGTAACCGAACTTTTCGGCTGTCTTCAACGCATGGTCTTCGTCTGTGACCGCGCCGTCGGAACCGGGGATGGTGGGTACGCCGGCGGCACGTGCGAGGTTCTTGGCTGCGATCTTATCGCCCAGTTTGGCGATGGCTTCCGTGGGCGGACCGATGAAGGCGATCTTGCAGGAGCGGCAGATTTCGGCGAACTCGTCGTTTTCACTCAGGAATCCGTACCCGGGATGGATGGCTTCAACGTCGGCCACTTCAGCCGCGGCGACGATGTTGTTCATCTGCAGGTAGCTCTGTCGGGCCGCCGGAGGGCCGATACAGATGGCGCGATCGGCCATTCTCAGGTACACGGCATCCTTGTCGGCCTGCGAATACACCGCCACCGTCTCGATACCGAGCCGCTTGCAGGTGCGGATGACGCGCAGCGCAATCTCGCCGCGGTTAGCGATCAGTATCCGTGTGAACATGATACACTCAAGGGCGTGACTTCAGGCCTTGTCCGGTTCCACCAGGAACAGGGGTTGTCCGTATTCGACCGGAGTGCCGTCTTCCAGCAGGATCTTCCGTATGACGCCATCCACCTCGGCCTTGATCTCGTTCATCACCTTCATGGCTTCCACGATGCAGACCACGTCGTCCTTGGTGACGCGGTCTCCGATGTCCTTGTAGATTGGCGCATTGGGCGTTGGCCTTCGATAGAAGGTGCCCACAATGGGCGAGCAGATCTCTTTAATGGCTAGTTCCTTTGACGCGGTCGGCGTCGATGCGGCGGGAGCGGCCGGTGGGCCGTTTGCGGCGGACGCCGGAACGGGCGCAAGGGCCGGCAGATGCGTGCTTGTCTCCTGCGGCGGTTGTGCGCCAGGCGCGCTCACGATGCCGTGGGCGGGCTGGAAAATGAACGGCGCAACGGGACGCTCGCCCCTCCGCGCCTTGAACTCCAGTGCGTCCTCGCGCACCTGCAGCTCGGTCAATCCGTGCTGCTCCATGAACTGAATCAGTTTCTGAATCGTATCGAGGTTCATTCGCTCGCTCTTGGGATCAGTTTCAGTCGCCATGACCACTCCAACGCAACCCGCGCGGCAAGCGGCTCAGAACCCGGTGTCCCTTTTCGGTTACCAGTACATCGTCCTCGATGCGCACGCCGCCTTTGCCCGGCAGGTAAATCCCAGGCTCAATGGTCACCACCATGCCCGACTTCAGGACTCCCTTTCCGCATCTGGAAAGCGCGGGAGGTTCGTGAATCCGCAGCCCCAGGCCATGTCCGGTCGAGTGCCCAAAGTACTTTCCGTAACCCGAGTTGCGGATGAACCTGCGGGCCGCTTCGTCCACCGCGGCAAAGGGCACGCCCGGCGCGACACAAGCCTTCGCCAGTGCCTGTGCCCGCACCACAACCCCGTGTATCTCACGCAATGACCGGGGGATGCTACCGATAAAGAAACTGCGAGTCAAGTCGGAGTGGTAGCCGTTCAGACGTGCGCCCCAGTCCACCAGGATAAGACTGTCGCTCCTTAACCTCCGGTTCGTGGGACGACCGTGGGGCAGAGACGATCCCGCGCCAAACTGGCAGATAATCGGAAACGCCTGATCCTCCGCGCCGGCCTTGACGATCCGATAGCGAAGCTCGGCGGCCAGTTCGTACTCGTGCATGCCCGGAACGATCTTGCGACAGGCCTGTCGGAAACAATCCTCCTGGATGCGCAAGGCGCCCTCGATCTGACGGACTTCCCACGCGCTCTTGCACAGCCGCAACTCGCCGGCAAGGCCATGAACGGGTTTGACGATCAGACCGCACGAGGCCTTGCGGAGCTGCTTCATCTGGTGAACCGTCAAATGCTCGCCGGCGATCCCAAGCCGACGGATCGGCAGCCTGCGCGCCAGCATCCCCGCGTGCTCCATTAACTCCGACCGGCGCGTGATCACCCGCCAACCGGCGGCCGTTTGTCGCGCTTCCTCGACATAAGGAAATCCGGTCAACAGCAGTTTTTGGCGCGCGGTGATCAGGAGGATCGTGTCGCCCCCCGTGAAGCCGGAGAGATACCGCACGTCGGCTTCATCCGTAACTAGAAAGCCATGGAGTCCTTCGCGGTCCATCCGTTCGCGGAAGCGATCGAGACGGCTGCGGAGTTCTTCGCGTGGCGGCAGCACGGGCATGCAGCAGTCCTCCTTTCGGGAATGGCATAATCGGCGGGACGGCGGCGCGCAACGGTATCGACGAAGCCGGTGGCGTATCGGGAAGATACGCCGACCGCAGTCCGACGAAGTGCAGCGCGGAAGATGCCGCAACCCTATTGGATTGCTTGAAAACGGCGGTGAGTGGAGTATACAGGCGTCGGTACGAAGCGGTGCGCCCATAGTATAATGGATAGTATGCCGGCCTCCGGAGCCGGTGATCCAGGTTCGAATCCTGGTGGGCGTGCCATCTTCCGCAGAGCGAAAAACCGCATCTTCATTCGAGAAATCAACAAACACACGAGCCAACCAGCAGTCGGAACGCGGTCTAAACGAGCCCGAAAGTGCCCTGCCCGAGACAAACCACGGACAAACGGGAAGCCCGTAACCCCTGCCATGCGCTCTTTTGGGCATGGGAGAAAAGGTGGTTCCTCGCTGTCTTCAGGGGCTGAGTTGGACCGTCAAGCCGCCACTTGTCCTGCCGTAGCCGATGTTGGCGAAGGCGGAAGGACGCCAGCGGAGCAAACGCTCGGATGATCACTGTCCACAGATGTCCCCCCAGATGTTCTGGCGGAGTGCCGAACACCATCGAGTGCCACCGGTGGCACTCACATTTAACGCGTTATAC
>CAYSBP010000338.1:0-3759 GCA_964429255.1 uncultured Planctomycetia bacterium | reverse complement strand
CTAGCGACTCCCGACGTAGACCCGGTCCCAGTAGGCTGTGTCGCCGTCGCGCTTGCCTCCAGGGTGATGGGTGAGTTCCAGGAGCATCTCCTCACCACCATAGGCCGCCAAGTCCACATCCAGCACCTGCCACTCCGGCCCCGTAACGAGCCGCTGGGCGATTTCCTTGCCGTTCACACGCACCGAGACGACCCAATCGACCCCCTGCGGCGCGCCGAGGTCGGCATGGAGAAAGTGGTTCTTGTAAGGTTCCAGCTTCACGCGCCGTCTCCAGCAAGGCAACACAACCGGATCCGTCGGGCGCGTCACGCGCGCATTGCGACGATCGGGAAACATCGTACACGGCCCCGCAGTCTCGCATGTCCAGTCCGCGGTCCAGTCCTTGGGAACAACACCGGCCGCCTGATCGCGGGAAACGCGCGTCTCCTGCACCTGTTTGAGCCACTCCTCCTTCGCCATGTTCACGCTCACTTGCCGCGCGCGATCCGCCCTGGCCCTAAGTGCGTTCGCATCGGGGGTCCCCGTGATCTTCACGTTATCGAAAACAGCAGAGGCACTCGTACCGCGCGTGCGGACGTATAGCCCCAGAAAGTTCGGTTTGAACGCCAGCCCGACGCGCTGCAGGAAGGGCAACGCCCGCGTGCCCACGGAAGCCCGGAAGGCCACGTTTCCGCCGCCGCAGCTCAGGCCCAGCTTCACGTTGCTCTTCGCCGGAGCGGGGATGCGGGCCAGCTCCTTCTGAAAGTCCTCCTCTTTCGGCAGACACCCATCGGCGTTGAACACCCACTCGCGGTTGCCCTTTTTATCCATCCCTTCCCGAACGCCGAAGAAGAGCACATTCACACCACCCTCATAGACCAGCAACCCGACGTCGGCGGACCCAATGATTTTGAGTTCCACCTCCGCCTCGGCCGTCCACGACTGGAAGTCCGCCTGGAACGCGAGGAAAGGCATGCCCTTCCGTTCTCTCTTCTGCCAGTCGTGGTCGCCATCGGAATGGAGGACCACGTTCTTGGCCTCGGCATCCCAGAACGCCCGGATGGTCCTGTCGTTGCCGTTCGGCGCATTGTAGCTCCACGCCGAAAACTGATCCGGCGTGGCGAAGTCGTAAAGCAACTCCGCGGCTCCCCCCTTCGTCCGCGTGATAGCACGGTAGATCATCAGGTCGCCGTCCCGCGCACGGCGGACGTCGAATCGCAGACCGATGACCCGCGGCACCAGATGCGCCTCCCAAGCGGGCGTGTCGAGGATCTCCTCATCCAGCGTCGCGAGGAACTTGAGGACTTCCTCCTGTTTGCCCTTGCTGAAGCCGGACTTGGCGAGTTGCTCGTATTCAGCGAGTTGCTTCTCCACTTGCGCGAGGCGGACAATCCGCGCCTCGCCGATCACCTTGGTCCTCACACTCGCGGCCTCGTGGAGGATCTGCCTGCCAAGTGCCCCAGTGACCTCGTCATCCAATGCGGCGTATTTTCGCCAGCTTTCCATAATTCGCTCAATTGTTTCGCGGTCCGCTTTCTCCAGCGCCCGACGGGCCTCTTTGGCCTCTTCCTCCAGTTCCTTCACGTCCCGTCTATGTTCCTGGTCAAGCGAGGTCCAGTTCTTCACGTGTCTCGCCCACCATTCCTTGCCGGAATGGCCGCCATCGAGTTTCCGCAAGAGTGAACGTGCGGCAGCGAAACGCGACTCCATAATGAAGGCTGCGGCCTGTTCGAGACCCTTGGTCAGATCGCTTTCCTGGAGTTCAGGTACCGCCGGTGCGGCGCCGGTCGACGGCTCAGCGGGCTCAGCGGACACAGTGGTGGTCACCGGCGTGGGTGGGGGCGGAATGGGTTGGGCTGGCTTGACAGTTGCTTTGACGGGTGAAGGCCTGTCCCGCTTCTTGCGTGCCACAACCCGGCGGGCCTTCGCACGGTCCTGATCCAACGCCGGGTCCGAGGCGGCCTTGGCGGGCTCTTCGGCATTCGGTTGCTGTACCTTCTTGAACAACCAGAAGCCGCCGCCGGCCAGCAGGGCAAGGATGACCAGCGGTTTGATGATGCTAACCCACTCCGGAATGGCCGGGCCTTTGTAACCCGGCATGGCGTGCGGTGTGGCCATCCTCTGTGATCGCGGCCGGACGGGCGCGACGGTGTATCTGGATCCGTGTACAGGAGAAGCCCCGGCAGACAAGCGTCGGGCGGATGCCACGCTCCGCGAGGAACGTCGGACGGGTGCCGCCTCTGTCCCTGAGCCTGACGGTTCCGCAGTAGGATTCAGCGCCAACTGCGAACAGTTGACGCAGAGATGGTTCCCGTCGGTATCCAACATCCCTTCGCTTCCGGGCGGCTGAATGGGATACCCGCAAATATGGCAATCCCTGGCTGGGGGCGGCGAGGATGGCTGGGGAGCGGGGGATGCGGGTGGCACGGTCTGCGGCATGGGCACCTCCAGCGCGGCAAGAAGGGCGGCCGAGCGTTCTATTAGATCAGGATTTCAGGAAAGAAACCAGCGGCATCTTCAGATGGTGTGGCCTTGGGGTCTGTTTCGAAATCGTCCCCAGTCCTCAGCCCTGCGTCTTGAGACCTGAGGCAGTGTCCCATCAGTACCTTCTTCGTCCTTGGAACCAGAATGATACACTCCCGTGGCTGTACGGTGGCGCCCCATGGTGTTCGGCACTTGAATGGACCGCTCCATTGAGCTGGCGATTTTGATTGATCCTCCGGCTACCGATGGCTACCGAGTCAGGCCCATCCGGTCGGCAATGCGGTCAAAGTCGGAGACGCTGTAGAACTCAATGACGATCTTGCCCTTCTTTTCACCCTGCTGGATGATGACCTTGGTCCCCAGGTGCTGGCGCAGTTTCGCCTCGAGGTCCCGAATGTGGGGCGGCCTAGGTTGGCCTGAGATGCTTCCCGACGCAGTAGCACGAACATCATCGTACGTGTTATTCACTAATGACTCAAGCTGGCGCACGCTGAGGCCCTGCGCGATGATGCGCTCGGCCAGCTCCTCGCGGCGCGCCTCTTCAGCGATCGAGAGGAGCACTTTGGCATGGCCCGTCGAGAGTCGCCCTTCAGAAATGTTTTTACGTATACTTTCAGGTAATTCCAGGATGCGGATCGCATTTGCGACCGTCGCACGGTTCTTGCCAACGGCTTGAGCAATCTGGTCCTGGGTAAGCTTATAGAACTGGCTGAGCCGCTGATAAGCAACGCCCTCTTCGATGGGGTCGAGATCCTCTCGCTGCAGGTTCTCGATGAGCGAAAGCAGGAGAACATCGGTTGGCTCAGAGACGTTCTTGATAACAACAGGCACCTCGGTCTGTTCGGCCAGTTGACTTGCTCGGTAGCGTCGCTCGCCCGCAATAATCTCGTATTGTATCTTCCCAGACACATCGCCAGGAGATAATGGTCGAACGACTATGGGCTGAATCAAGCCTTTCGATCGTATCGAGTCCGCCAATTCTCGTAGGGCATTCTCTTCGAACCTCTTGCGTGGCTGATGTGGATTTGGCCGAATGCTCTCAAGAAGAATGGTAGTTGAGGATGATTTCGATTCTGGTATTCCGCCAGTGGTACTCTGAATAAGTGCGCCCAACCCTCGTCTTGGAAGTTCAGCCATCGGTTCATCCCCCAAAATACGGCCTGCCTGTAACTTAGCGGTCACAATCCTACCGTTCCATACCTCGCTTTGTAGTGATGAGGCTCTTGCAACCCCCCCCGCAAAGCTGCGCCTAACGGCTTTCTTTGCGTGGCGTTTTGTAAGTTAGAAAGCCATCGC
>CAYSBP010000337.1:1583-3767 GCA_964429255.1 uncultured Planctomycetia bacterium | reverse complement strand
TCTTCGCGCCCGGGCGATGGGCCGCAGACGGCGCAGCTCGGCAAAGATCCGCTCGCCCAACCGCGTCTTGTGCCGACCGCGCGACGCGACATAATAGCACGACGTCGAGGCACGCAACGGCGGGTCATGAGAAGGCTGTAGGTGTTGTTCATGGAGCATTGGTGATGGGCGGTTCGACGACGGATGACGGATAGCCGTTGGACTGCGGGTGCCGTGGTGACGGCCTGGAGAGGCGATCGAGGATATGCACGCTGAGGTTTACTGGATACCGGCGCCGGGCGCCGGGCGCTTGGCCATCATGCCGCATCCGCGCGGCGACGAGCGGCTGGCGGACGAACTCCGTTCGCTGAAGGAGCAGGGTGTCACGCTGAATGTTTCGCTCCAGGAGGAAGACGAAGCGGAGGACCTGGGGCTGAAGGATGAGCCGCGGCTGTCCGACGGGGTTGGCCTGCGTTTCCGCCGGTTTCCCATTCAGGACCACAGCGCTCCTCCGCTCGACCGGGTTACCTTCGACTTCATCGAGGAACTTGCGGGCGAAGTGCGTTCGGGTGAAGGCGTGGCGGTGCACTGCATGGCCGGCATCGGTCGATCGGGGTTGATCTGCATCGCCGTGTTGATAGTGCTGGGAATGGAGCCTGTGGCGGCGATGAATGCGGCCAGCGACGCGCGCGGGTTCGCGCTGCCTGAGACCGATGAGCAGTGTTCGTGGCTGCGCGACTATGTGTTACGCCGCAACCAGGGCTGCTAGCCTGCTTTTTTCACCACGGCACGGAGTTGTGAATGGGCGTGATGCGTGCAGGGCCGCATCCGGTCCTGCACACGGCTGAACGCAAAATCGCAGCGGCGCGCTTCTGCGTTTGTAGCGCAAGCCGTCGTTTCCTCCGTGCCGCTGTGACTCCGTGGTAACGAGTCCGACGAGGCTGCTCTCAGGCCGGCCTTTCGCCCTCTTTCTTTGGCGGATCGGCAACGATCGTCCTGCCGCTTGATTTGGCCTGGGCAACGGAGACGCTGCGGGTGAGGCGGGCCAGCACGTCCGAGAGGGGTTCGTGGGCGTGTTCCTCCGCGGGGATGGTGAGCCAGCCGCGGCGGCGCACGACGGCGGAGAATGCGTTGACCACGTCCGGATCGAACTGGATGCTGGAGAGGCGATGTAATTCGGAGAGCGCGTCGTCCATGCTTCGCGCGGCGCAGTACGCGCGCCGGGAGGTCATGGTGTCAAAGGCTTCCGCCAGATGGACAATGCGTGCGCCGAGGGGGATCTTCTCGCCGGCCAGCTTGTCGGGGTAGCCCGTGCCGTTGTAGTGTTCGTGATGGGAGCGGATGTAGCTCAGGGCGCCTTGGAGCTGTTCGATGGGCTCCAGGATGGTGCTGGCGATCAGCGGGTGGCGTTCGATGGCCGCCCGTTCGTCAGGGGCCAGCGGGCCGGGCTTCTTGAGAATGGATTCCTTGATGCCCAGTTTCCCCAGGTCGTGCAGGATGCCGGCGATACCGATGCGGCGCACTTCGTCGTCGGGCAGGCCCATCTCGCGGGCGGTGGTGGAGGCCAGCGTCGAGACGTTTTCGGAATGAAAGCGCGCGTAGGGATCCTTGGCCTCCATGATCTTGGCCATGACGGCGAGGACGTTGAGAAAGAGCATTTCGCTGCGGGCCGAGGTCCGGCGCATTTCGCGCTTGAGGAACCGCTGCGTCAGGAGGTGCTCGACTTTCAGGCGGATGAGGACCGGATCGAGCGGCCAGGCGATGGAGTCGTCGGCGCCATGGTCCAGCGCTTCCTTGCGCAGGCTCTCTTCGCCGTCGCGGACGAGCAGCAGCAGCGTCACGTTGAAGATCCGCCGCATCTCGCTGACGGCCTGGAGGATGGCCCGGTCGGAGAGGTTGAGACCCAGGCAGACCAGATCGCAGGCAGAGCGGCCGGTCAGCGCGGAACTGAGTTCCCGCAGGGCTTCGCTGCCCGACCCGACCGTCTTGAGTTGTTCGAAACCGTCCTGGCGGAAACTGGCGGCGAGGGTCGAGCGTGCGTCGTCGTCCGCATCGGCGATCAGGATGCGCATGGCGCGGATGGCCTTCATCGCGGTGAGCATCCCGGATCCTCGTCTTGGTGCCGTGCCCTGTGTCGTGCCACGCCAGCCGACACCTATACGCCCTGAACGGCCTCTATGCAAGAATATCACATTTGCGGGGCCA
>CAYSBP010000337.1:0-1483 GCA_964429255.1 uncultured Planctomycetia bacterium | reverse complement strand
GCCATGGCGCAACGAAAAGACCTCCTGGTCCTTAATGTCGTCGGGCTGACGCGTTCGCTTCTGGCGCGTTTTCCGGGTCGCGCACGCGCCATCGAAGGCCTGGCCAAGGAAGGCGCCAGTGCCACGCTGGGTACCGTGCTCCCCGCCGTCACCTGCTCCGTCCAAAGCACCTTCCTGACCGGCCTGATGCCGCGCGACCACGGTATCGTCGCCAACGGCTGGTACTTCCGCGAGTTGGCCGAAGTCCATTTCTGGAAACAATCCAATCATCTTGTCTCCGGCGAGAAGCTCTGGCAGACGGCCCGGCGCCGCGATCCCGCCTTCACCAGCGCGCAGATCTGCTGGTGGTACAACATGTACTCGACCAACGACTGCGCCGTCACGATGCGCCCGTACGAAGGCGGCGGCGGAGTCGTCTCGCTGCTCTATACGCAGCCGCCCGAAATGGCCGGACAGCTGCAGGCTGAACTGGGCGCCTTCCCGCTCTTTGACTTCTGGGGCCCGCGCGCCGGGATCGCCTCGTCCGAATGGATCGAACGCTGCGCGCGGAGCGTCCGTAGACGCGTCAAACCCACGCTCACGCTCGTCTACCTCCCGCACCTGGACTACAACCTCCAGCGGCTCGGACCCGACGATCCGCGCATCGGCGACGATCTGGCCGCCATCGATACCGTCGTGGGCCGGCTGGCCGTAGAAGCGCGCGCGCTGGGCACCGAAGTGGTGGTCTTAAGCGAGTACGGCATGAGTCCCGTCGGCGGGGCCGTGGACATCAACCGTATCCTGCGTCGCGCCGGATACCTGCGCGTGCAGGATCAGCTCGACTGGGAACTGCTCGACGCCGGCGCCTCACGTGCCTTTGCCGTCAGCGATCACCAGGTGGCACATGTGTATGTCCGCGACGCGAAGGACCTGTCGGCGGTCAAGGAACTGCTGACGAAGACCCCCGGCATCGAGCGTGTGCTCGATGCGAACGGTCTGAAGGAGGCGGGGCTGGATCACCCGCGTTCGGGCGAACTGCTGGCCGTCTCGGCGCCGGACCGCTGGTTCACGTACTATTACTGGGAAGACGACCGCAAGGCGCCGGGTTGGGCGCACGAGGTGGACATCCACAGCAAGCCGGGTTACGACCCGCTGGAGTTGTTCCTGGACCCGCGTGCGCCGCTGAAGGTCCCGCGGATGGTGACGCGGCTTGCGCTGCGTAAACTGGGCTTCAACGTCGGGCCGATCATGACGTTCGTGCCCTTCGACGCGAAGCTGATCAAAGGCTGCCACGGCCGGTTGCCTGACGCGCGTGAGGACGGACCGGTGTTCATCACCAGCGCACGCGACGCCGGACTGCCGGAGCACTTGCCGGCCACGGAGGTCAAAGGGACGCTGTTGCGTCTCCTTTTCGGCGCGTCTTCGTGACGGTTCAAGTGTGACGGACCACTAGCGCTGCTGGCCGGAATGAGCACCGCGGTGCGGTACTGAGGTTGGTGTCCGC
>CAYSBP010000336.1:0-3770 GCA_964429255.1 uncultured Planctomycetia bacterium | reverse complement strand
CAACGTGGAAAAGTTGAGAACGCTTAAACATCAGGGGACCGTGATGATCCCAGCGCGCCGCCTGGACGTCCAGCCTAACCTGGATGATTCACGCTCAGAGGGATGGGCGTTGCAGACTGCCGGCGCCGCGAGCGTGAATCATCCAGGTTAGCCCTGAGCGAGGCCTCGGGAGAGGCCGAGTCGAAGAGGATTATTCATGGGGAGGGGCCCATGAATAATCCGGGCTAAAGCCGCAGATTCTCGCGATCCATGTCGTTTGAGGTCCCGGATCCGGCGTGCGGCCCAGCGGCCTGGGCGCCGGAGGTGCAGCCAGATCTATGGTCCGTTGCGCTACACGGACGAGTGCTCCGTCACACTTGAACCTGGGGGTCTGCCGGGGTGCTTTTGAACGTGCTCTTCGTTGCTTCACAACGGCGTATCTGCCTGATTCGCCTTCTGTGTCGCGCCTCGATCACGCTCAAAACCCCTCCCGGCCCACCCCACCATTACACCCTAATTACGCTCTAATTACGCTCTATATGCGACATGCCGTCAACGCACATGTCGCATATTATTTGTAAACCATTTAATGTAAACAATTTAATACATGCCAAGCCTTTTTGATAATATGCGACATAATCGCGACTTAATTACGCTACAATTGAGACATAAAAACGTGTTATCGTCGTAACATGTTTAATTAAAAGTAGTTAAATTACGCCTTAATTAAGACTTATTTACGCCTTATTTGCACCCTATTTGCGACATGTGCGATATAGGCTCAATTCCACTTGCCGGGTGCGTCTTTCCCCGGCAGTTGCTCATGTCGTTCAGTGCCAAAGCCGAAGGCCGTGAGCGAAGTCGAACGAGCGTTGAGCGACGTCGAAGGGTTTGCGGGGTCCGTGCTCCTACTGAAATCCCAAAACGGCAACGGCCGACGACGATTGCGAGTACGATTGCGCACAGAAATAGCCCGGCTCAAGCATCCTCGCTCAAC
Source organism: uncultured Planctomycetia bacterium (assembly GCA_964429255.1). Lineage (GTDB taxonomy): Bacteria > Planctomycetota > SZUA-567 > H5-PLA8 > H5-PLA8 > CAYSBP01. Next base: position 2,794 of record CAYSBP010000336.1, on the reverse strand, counting down.
CTGTCCCGCACCCCGGGGTGGGGCGCAATACCGGTCGTGCACCCCCGGGTAAACTCGGCGGGTTATCACCTTGAATGCCACCTCCATCCCGCTACTCTGCCGGTCTGTCACGCTCGTCACACCTGGCCGTGGGGGTCTGCTGAGGTGCTGTCAAACGTGCTCTACGCTGCTCGAAAACGGCGCATCTGTCCGATACGCCTTTTGTCCCGCGCCTCGGTCCATTCAAAGACACCTACCGTTCAAAGGTGCCGAGCGGCTAACCTCACGGGAAACATGGGGCTCCTCTCGTTGAATGACCGCTCTCCCCTATCCGTCTGGAGGATGTGGAGCAGCGCGCCGTGGGCGAGTGGAATCTCCTTCCCATGGCGCTCGGCGAGAAGCGTTAAGTCGGGATGTATGACCGGGCGGCGGGATGGGCGGTGGCGCTTTGCGGTGTGGTTCGCACCATCTTCCGCTCCCAAGTCCGCCTCGGTCCCCTTCAAGGGGCCCATCGTCATGGGGCATATCGATGAACTGGCCACGACGAACGACCCGGCCGCGACCCGGCGAGACCGTGCGGCCGCGCCTGCGCTCCTGGGCCGACCTGGCCGGGAGATTCACGGCCATCAACCACAGCGAACGCGAAGAGAAGCCTCGTCTCCTGACCGAGCCGGCTGGGCAGGAGCGACGGCACCCGGGATCGAAGGATCACCCAGGACAAGGAAAGGACCATCCATGCGCACGCCAACGCTCCGCAACCTCTGCATCGCCCTCGTCTGCCTCGTCGCGACCGCGGCTGCTGGCGAGGATCCGGGCGCGGACTTCCGTGCCCTGTGCGCCAAGAAGGCGGCTGACGGCGAAACGATGGCCATCTCCGGCACGGACGACTGGCTCTTCCTGCGCGCCGAACTGCGCCACATCGGCCAGGGCATCTTCTGGGGCGAAGCCGCGGCCAAGGTCTCCAAGGCCTCCTCTCCGGACAAGGCGGATCCGCTCCCCGCGATTCTCGACTTCCATCGGCAGCTCAAGGCGATGGGGATCGATCTGATCCTGGCGCCCGTACCGTGCAAGGCACTCGTCTACGCCGAGAAGCTCGGCGGCCCGAGCGAGGGGCGGATCGACACGATCCATCAGGAATTCTACAAGCAGCTCGCCGCCAAGGGTGTGACGGTGCTGGACCTGGCCAAGGCCTTCGCCAAGGAGAAGGGCAAGGAGCCGCTCCTGTACTGTAAGACCGACACCCACTGGTCGCCCTACGCCTGCGAGCTGACCGCGAAGCTGGTCAAAGAGCGGCTTGGCGCCCCGGAGTGGCTGCAGGCCAAGCCCGGCGTATTCACGACCGCAACGGAGGATCGGACCATCATCGGCGACCTCACGGACGGCAAGGGCTCGGAGAAGCTGCCCGTGCGGGTGGTGACCGGCGCGGACGGCGCCCCGATCGAGGACAAGGCCAGTCCCGTGGTCCTGCTGGGCGACAGCCACACGCTCGTCTTCCACGTCGGCCATGAACTGCACGGCACCGGCGCGGGGATCGCGGAGCAGCTCGCGGCCGAGCTCGGCATCGCCGTGGACGTGATCGGCGTGCGCGGCTCCGGAGCCACGCCGTCGCGCGTCAACCTGCTGCGCCGCGCCAAGGCGGATCCCGCCTACCTCGCGGGCAAGAAGGCGGTCATCTGGTGCTTCTCGGCGCGCGAGTTCACCGAGAGCTCTGGCTGGTCACTGGTACCGTTCGCGTCCGTCGCCAAGTCGGCTGGCACGGCGCCCTAGCGAGCAGACCACGCAAGATGTCACACCCATCAACGTCCATCAGCGAGACGACGCATAGACAAGGAACTCACGATGAAGTTGGACCTCAACGTACTGCGGACGCGTTTCGGACAAGCCGACGGCCATGCCAAGCACCTGGTGATGCGGATATCCGCGGAACTCGAGTTCGCCAAAGGACTCTCTGAGCTGCAGCCAGCACATTCGGCCGCCTGGACCAAGCTGATCAAGAAGGCCTTCGCCGTGGCGGAGCAGGGAGCCGCCAGCGGGGACCTGAAGGCCTTGCGCGAGCGTGTGTGCGAGGCCGAGGCGATCCTGGCGCCGATGGGCAAGGCGGCCAAGTCGTACGTGATCCATTGCGTCGGGCATGGGCATGTCGACATGAACTGGATGTGGTCCTGGCCGGAGACCGTGGCGGTCACGCATGACACGTTCGGCACCGTGCTGAAGCTGATGGACGAGTATCCGGAGTTCTGTTTCTCCCAAAGCCAGGCCAGCATGTACGCGCTGATCCGGAAACATCATCCCGCCATGCTGAAGCGGATCCGCCAGCGGGTGGCGGAAGGCCGCTGGGAAGTGACGGCCAGTCACTGGGTGGAAGGGGATAAAAACCTGGCCAATGGTGAAAGCCTCTGCAGGCACTTGTTGTACACGCGCCAGTTCATGAAGGAGACGCTGGGGTTGGAGCCGGAAGACGTGCCGGTGGACTGGTCTCCGGACACCTTTGGCCACGCCGCCACCGTGCCAGTCTATCTGGCCCGCGGCGGGGTAACCTATTACTACGGCTTCCGCTTCGGCGCTCTGGGCGCCAAGCGTCCGGTGGTCTTCTGGTGGAAGGGGCCGGATGGTTCCAAGGTACTGGTGCGCAACGACAGCGCGCATGGCTACAGCGGGGTCATCAACGAGAGCCTGGGCGGCCGGCTGGTGCAGTACGTCAAGGACTCCGGCGTCTCTGACTACATGTACGTCTTCGGCGTCGGCGACCATGGCGGCGGGCCGACCCGGCGCGATATCGAGCGCGGGCTGGACATGGCCCGCTGGCCGATCTATC
>CAYSBP010000335.1:0-3783 GCA_964429255.1 uncultured Planctomycetia bacterium | reverse complement strand
ATGGCTGATGAACTCAAATTGAGATTCGGTGCGGACTTCGCAAAGGGTAGCGCGGTGGCTTCGATGGAATCCCAGACCCAGAGCGTTACCGTTGCAGGGACGCGATATATCCACACGGTTCAGACGATTGACACGTCTGCGGAGGCGATGACGCAGGGTGACGTAGGGACTCCCGGCTATATCCTTGCCCATAATCTGGACGCCACGAACTATGTTGAGATCGGATATGACGACACGGGCTTTAAGCCGCTAATCCGGCTCAACGCCGGGGAGCGTGCCTGTTTCCGGAGTACACAAGCTGCTCCACAGGCGCAGGCAAATACGGCGGCTGTCGAGCTGGAATTCATTATGTTTGAGGCGTAACTATGCTGGCCTTTGCGATAACAGGAATGCAGGCGGTGCCGATGTTGGTGCAGCGGTGGCTGAATCAGCAGCTCCGGCACCTCAAGGATATTCGTCCGTCCAAGGTCGAGATATACACGGACCAGAGTTCAAGCGGGTACGCGAAGAAGATCCACGACGAGAAGGGGTCAAGCTGGCGCAATCGCGGGCTCGGAACACGCGCAAAGGGCAGCGACGCGGATGATAAGTTCATCAAGCGGGCCATAGACGACAGCGAGCCGACGACCCTGCGGGAGTTCCAGCGGGCAACAGAAATCGGCATTACCGGGAAGAATCCATGGCCGAATACGCTTACCCGGATCGGTCTCAAGGTGCAGGGGCTGGCGCGGGAATATTCGCCCCGTAGTATGAGCAAAGCACAGTACAGGCGCACCCTGAAGACGGCCAGAGGCCGGAAGAAATCAAAGGCGTTGCTACAGCCCGGCACGCTTGAACGGTCAATCCAGATTGAGGTGTCATAATGTCGCCAACCGGAACAGTAAGCATCGAAACCGCGTGGGGCGTGGCCGAGAAGACAGTGTATGACCTGCTCTTGACCTATACCGCTACCAAGGACGGCCAGACAGCATTCCGGGGCGGCTTGCTTCCGTTCCACTGCAATGCATGGTCACTATCTACCGGCGGCGGGGATGGTGAGCAGACGCACTCCCTCTGCTTCGGCTCGCTGATCATGGATGCTGTGATATTCGGACGCTACCAGGAGTATGACGCGGGGCAGGCGTTTGCCGGCAAGGTGCTCAAGATGTTCCTGGAGACCAGCAATGTGAAGCAGCGCGTCAACGTACAATGGTTCCGGATGGCGAGCAGTGGCATGCCGCGCATCGTTCCGAATGTCTTCATTCCGGCGCAACAGTACGGAGCCGCGACCCCGGTTCAGCGCGAATGTTTCGAGGTCGAGTTCAGGTGTCAGATGGTGTTCAACTCAACGGAAGTCTATAATTAACGCATAATGGGAGAGTATCATGGCCGACAAAGTGGTAGCAATGGCAGCTTCAGACCTTTTCAGTCTTCACGCGAACTTCAAGGAGCAAGGGTCGACCACCCGCACAATCCTTGACTTCTCGCAGGTAGCCGATGCCAACGGGGATGTCGGGGGCGGCTGTGAGGATGCGGGCTCTAATTCCCGGCTTGAATACACCGGCAATTACAAGTACTGCGGCACGGATATTGTGTCCGATGCGGGCGTGTTGCTCTCGACCTTCGGCGAGGTAATGAACGCCAAGGCGGTGACGGAAGCCGTGTTTGAGTTCTCGCAGGAAGCACAGATCATGCTCGCGCTGACCGGGCACCAGCATGGGGACAATACCCATGAAGCCCAGAACAACTTTGACTGTTCGGCCACAACCATCATTCCGGCGACAACGGGCGGCATTGGAGTTCCGGCCTTTGTGTCAGACGCCGGGACCAACTCAAGCCCGCGCCGGGCAACGCTCCGGATCAGCGTTGAACATGACGATGCGCAGGACTCCGCAAACGCGCACTGGGTCGGCAACAACAAGAACTGCCGGATTGACCTCAGTATCGAATATATCGGAACTCCGTCCCTGACGACCACCGGCTGGAAGGTAGACAGCGCGGGTGCTGACGATAGCAACAGTGAGTTCGACACTTACGCGATCGAGATGCACAAGTACATCACCCGCATCTCAGCGTAGATGACTGAAAGGGACTGGCAATGGCTAAGAAAGCAAAGGCCGTGAAGGATTCAGAAGCAACCGGGCAGAAGCCGTACTTCATCACTTCGGCAGACAGGACGCAGGAAGGAATACTCGCTCGTGAACAACAGAAAGCAGATCGCACCGCTGCTGCGCGTGGAACTGGCGACGCTGGCGAAGATGGGCCTTGTTCCGGATGCGGCGAAAGATTTTGAGGCATTGCTGCAACTTAACGAGATTTCCCATGATGTCATAGACGCAGGATCAGCGACGCTCGCAGAGATGGCTGATATCCCGCAGCGCGTGGGGAATGTTACCCTGCGCCGCATGACCCTGGGCTCGTTCCTATGGCTGACTGAGTATGCGCAACCCGCTCTGGCTCGGCACGAGTTCTATGCCGATCTCGCTGCCCTGTTTGCCTTGAGCCGGTCCCATACCCCGAACCGCCTACCGTGGACGCATGACACAGATACGCTCCTGGCGACCCTCAAGCACTGGCAGCGCGGGATTACCTGTTCGATGCAAGATCTCATCACGGTGGCAGATACCCTGATTCCCGCTGCGGACCCTGATAGCGAGACGCCGGACGGCCCGGAAGCCTATGGGGGGATGATTGCGGCTCTTGTTTCCAGGCTTGGCCATGACCGTGATTACTGGATCTGGAAGTGCCCGTTGTCGTGGTTGAATCAGTGCATCAACCATTGCCTGACGGAGCAGGACCGGGAAATTGCGCTTTCCGGAATGAAGACCACCAGCGGCGGGCGGCTGGCTACGGACCCGGTGGCGATTGCTATTGCACGATTCCGGCGGGCGGCGATGCGCTTCCGGCGGACACTCTCGACCCGGCTTGAGCTTGCGGGCTCCGAGGAACCAGAGAAGGAGCTGCAATCATGCCAGACAATGAAGTAAGGTTTATCATTCGGGCCGTTGCGGCTGTACGCGCTGCCGTTAATGGCGTTAAATCTGGCCTATCAAGAATGGCGGCTGCGGCGCGGTCGGTAGCTTCTCGGATGTCGGCAGCGTTCAGGCGGGCAGGGGCTCGTATCGGAGTAGGCTTCCAGAATATGGCCCGGTCTGCCGTACAGAGCCTTCGGCGCATATCCCTGGCAATGATCGGCGCGACTGTTGTCGCTATCAAGTGGGCGGCGGATGCGGAGGAAGCAGCGAACAAGTTTGACGTTGTCTTTGGCGGGGCGGCTGCATCAGTGCGCAAGGAGCTGAGATCCTTCGCGGCAGAAACCAACCAGAGCGCGACGGACCTTGAAAAGCTGACCGGCAACATCGGCGATGTGGTCGGGGCAATCGACGGCATGGGCGACAGTACGAAAGACGTGTCGCTGCAACTGACCAAGCTGGCCGTCGATGCGTCCTCATTCAAGAATGTATCTGTTGACCAAGCAGCGAAGGCGTTCACGTCTGCTCTAACCGGCGAACGTGAAGCCCTGAAATCCCTCGGCGTGGTCATCAATGAAGACATGGTCAAAATGAAGGCTTTCCAGCTTGGCCTAACAAAGGGCAAAAAGGATCTAACCCAAAGCGCGAAGGCGACCGCCACCGTTGCGCTACTGACTGAAAAGCTCTCAACCTCAATCGACGATGCCAAGAACACCGCGGGCTCATTCACCAACCGCGTCCGTGGGCTCTGGGCGGCGATCCGTGACCTCGGCAGGGAGTACGGGGACCAGATCATCAAGGGCGCGGGGCTCGCTGAACTCTTTGGAACGAT
>CAYSBP010000334.1:0-3785 GCA_964429255.1 uncultured Planctomycetia bacterium | reverse complement strand
CGGCATCGCGATCCGCTACCGGCCTTCGGCCGGGGCCGCGCCGGGCCGGCGGAGAATCCGCCGCGGGCGGACGCAAAAACATTGAACTTTCCATGATATGAAGGAGGAAGTTGGCTCCATGGGTGAGGGGGTTGGGTCGCGGGAGGCGCCGGGCGTGGGTTTCGTCGAAGGCCGCCAGCTCGAGTTCGGTTTCGAAGCGCCCGCGATCGCGCTGCCGCATGGGCACGCCCCCGCCGCGCCGAAGCACTTCCCCGTCGAGCGGATCTACCTGGCCAAGGGCAGCCTCGCGACGCCCGAGAGGGAACGCTTCGCGGACGCGATCCGCGGGGTCTATCCGCGGGCCGAGGTCATCCGGCGCCTGGAGACGGCGCATCCCCGCATCGACCTGGAGACGGCGGACCCGCTCGAACGCCACCGGCGCGGCAAGCGCTCCCTCGTCCTGGGCGAACACCGCAGCGCGGTGCGCTTCAGCAGCGAGACGGGCAATACGTGCCCCATGTCACCGGGCACTTGAAAACCGGCCATTACTGGGCACTTCAAAACCAGCCTCCTAATAGTCTCCTAAGCCCGACACGCCCGACGCACTCCTAATGGAAAAGCCATGGCCTTTCCAGCTCTTGTTTCGGCGAGAAGTCGAGGTTTGGCCCGCTCGCTCAAACGGGCGCGCCGAGAATGGGCCCCCGTAAGACTCGTCGGAGGCGCGCCTCCTCAAGAAAGAGCGAGCGGGGCGGACCGGGTAGGCTTGCCGAGATCGGGTCGCGCTCATTTCTTGCCGGTCTCCTTTTGTGCCCGGTCCTTGAGCCGGTAGCTCTTCCCCGTCATGGTGACGATCTCGGCGCGGTGCAGAAAGCGGTCGAGGATCGCCGTGGCCGCCGGCACGTCGCCGATGAGTTTGCCCCACTCCTCGATGGGCCGGTTGCTGGTCATGATCGTCGAACGGGTCTCGTAGCGCCGCATGACGACCTCCAGCAGGTACTCGCCCGAGCGCCTGGGCAGGTGCTTCATGCCCATGTCGTCGATGATCAAGAGGTCCGGTTTCAGGTACGCGGTGAGGGGATCGTCTTCCTCGGGCAGGGCGTCGGCCCGCAAGAGTTCCCGCACCAGCTCGAAGATCGTCCGGTAGGCCGCCGTGTGACCGGCCTTGATGGCTTCGTAGCCCAGCGCCTTGGCCAGACAGGTCTTGCCGGTGCCGGGCGGTCCGAGGAACAAGATGTCGCCCGATTCCCGGACGAAACGTGCCGTGGCCAACTCGTGGACAAGCCTTTTCGGGATCGACGGGTTGAAGCTCCAGTCGAACTCGCTCAACGGCTTGACCGCTCCCAACCGCGAGGCCTTGAGCCGTCTCTGGATCATCCGGTCTTTGCGGATGGCCAGTTCGTCCTGCAAGAGCAGTTCGAGGAATTCGGCGTGGCCCAGGGCGCTGGAGGCGGCCTCCTGAAGCCGCACCTCCAGCGTCCCGGCCAACCCGGAGAGGCGAAGCTGGCGCAGCGTCGTCTGAAGGGCAGGGGTCATGGCGCATCCTCCTGGCAAAGCACGGCGGCTTGAGGAGCGGTCTCTTCGGCACGGAAACGTACGTTGACGATCCGCCCGTAGGCCGAGAGGCTCCGAATGAGCGGATGGTCTTCCAAGAAGCCGAAGGTCTCCTGTTTCACGTCGCGCTTGAGCAGCTCGCGGATCGCGCGGAGGCGGTAGGCGCCGTGGGAGAGGGCCGCTTTGCAGGCGCGGTCGATCTTTTCGGCGGCATGGTTCCGCGTCAGGGCCAAGAGCCCCACCAGCACGCGCACGCCCGCAACGCCGCGCTGTTCGAGCATCGCCGCGCCCCACTTCTGCGCATGCGGACCGAGGCCCCGCGCCTTTTTCAGCAGCGACGAGGCGCCTTGCTCGACCATCGAGATCTTCTTGGACGACAGATGAGCCCGCGCCGTGCTGAAACGGCCCGGCTCCCCCTTCACGTGCATGCCAATCTGTTCGAAGCGCCGGTTGAAGACCCGCACCAGCCGCGCGTCCCAGCGCACCCAGACCGTGCGGCCCACGTACTCCGGCGGCACGGAGTAGTAGGCCCGCTCCACCTCCACATGCCCATCGCGATGGACAACGCGCTCGCCCTCGTAAAAGAAGGGGAAGCGCTCCGGCGGCAGGGCCCTGAGCGCCCCGCGTTCGCGCGTCTCGAAGGCCTGGCGGACCTGTTCCTTCGTCGTGCCGTGAATGCGCGTGTCCGCCACCCGCTCTTCCCAGGCGTACAGGTGCCGGTTCTCTTCGGCGAGCGTGGCGAAGGTGCGGCCCTTGAGCGCGTTCTGCTGGACGTAGTCCACGCCCCGCTCCACCTTGCCCTTGTGACGCGGCGTGCGGGGCCGCGTGGGCAGGATCGCGGTGCCGTAGTGGCGGCAGAACTCGGCGACCTTCGGGTTCAACTCCGGGTCGAACCAGTCCGCCTTGGAGACCGCCGCGCGAAGATTGTCGATCACCAGCGTCGCCGGGACCCCCTGCCAGGCCCAGAAGGCATTCTCCACGGCCCGGATGAACGACTCCGTATCCTCCCGGAACGTCGCCTCGGTGTAGCCTTTGCGCGAGTGACTCAGCACCATGCGCAAGGCCTTCGACCGCCGCCGCTTCCCGCCGGCCTCGACAATCCAAGCGCCTTTCCCGAAGTCGATCTGCGCCTCCTGCCCCGGCTCGACTTCCATGCGCCGATAGGGAAGATCGCACGCCTGACGAAAGCGGCGCGTGAAGCGCTTGACCGAGTCGTAGCTGCCCTCAAAGCCATGGCTTTCCCGAAGGTCCTGCCAGATGCGTTGCGCGCTCAAGCCTTGATCCAGCTTGGCCTCGATCGCCGCGCGGAAGGCTTCGCACTGGCTCTTGGAGACCGCTTGGGGCGCGACCGACCCGGTGGGCACTTCAAAACCGGCCACCTGCCCAGGGGCTTCAACCCTTGCGCTTGAAGAAGTTGCAGGATCCGACCCGATGGGCACTTTGGCCGGTTTTGAACCTTCAGCCGGCGGCGGTGCGTACCGCGCCACCGTCTCCCGGTGAACGTCCAACTCACGCGCTATGCGGCGGTAAGACCAGCCACAAGCCCGCAGCGCCTTGATCGCTTCTCGTTGTGCCATCTTGAGCTGATTCGCCATCGCGCCCTCCTCCGGGGTGGCCCCCACGAAGGGCGTTCTAGCGAATCTCCCTTACTCAAAATGGCCGGTTTTCAACTGCCCATACCTGGCCGGTTTTGACTGCCCGCTGACACACCCCGACGTATCGAGTGGCTTCTCCGGCAATTATAGCTCACCGCGCTTCAGTTTGCACAAGGATCTGGGGAGGCCAGGGCCATGCCTGCTTGGCCGTCAAGGGCGGGCCCTTCGTCGCGTCGCGTGGCCGCAGGCTGATCGTCTCCGGTCTCCCTCCTCGCCGGGCCGTCGCTCCGCTCCCGCCCAGCGCGTGCTCAGGGCCGTCGAGGGGGGGGAAGCCGTGGCTTCACAAGCTTCTCTGGATCGGGTGGGGTCGCTTGCTGGAACGTTACTGCTTGGTCAGAACTTGACCGAATGCGAGAGCACCCAGAAGAAGACCGGAAAGTAGGCGAAGAGCATGACCGCGTTCCACGCAATGACCATTCTCCGCCAGGATCGCAATCTGCCTTCGAACGCTGTGCCCACGAGAGACGTTGGAGTCGAGAAGAAGCACTTCAGGGGAAGCAAGACAGAGGTCGGCTTGCCGTAACCCGACGCCCGGTTTCTCGTGAACATCGGCAGCGGACGCCCCAGTTGCGCCCACAGATCCTCGTTCGTTTCAAGGAC
>CAYSBP010000333.1:0-3794 GCA_964429255.1 uncultured Planctomycetia bacterium | reverse complement strand
ATGATGACCCATGAGCGATCAACCCGCATCTCCCCCACCCCAGCCACCACGACCCCATGCGCCACAAGCCGCGCCGCGCGAGACCGGCCCCGTTCCGGCGGATCTCCATGCAGGAACCGCGGCTCAGGCCGATCCCAAGCGCGCCAAGGAAATCGAGGCCGTCGAGAAGATCGCGCAGGCCCGCACGATCCTGCTGCGCGAGATCCACAAGATCATCGTCGGCCAGAACGACGTCATCGACCTGCTGCTGACCGCCATGTTCTGTCGCGGCCACTGCCTGATGGTCGGCGTTCCGGGCCTGGCCAAGACCTTGATGATCAGCACGCTGGCGCGCGTCCTGAATCTCTCCTTCAACCGCATCCAGTTCACGCCCGACCTGATGCCAACCGACATCACGGGGTCGGACATCATCGAGACCGACGAACGGAACAACCGCCACTTCCGCTTCGTGCGGGGCCCCGTCTTCAGCAACCTGGTGCTGGCCGACGAAATCAACCGCACGCCGCCCAAGACGCAGGCCGCGTTGCTGGAAGCCATGCAGGAACGCCAGGTCACCGCCGGCGGCAAACGCTATCCACTGGAGCCGCCCTTCTTCGTCCTCGCAACGCAGAACCCGATCGAACAGGAAGGCACCTACCCGCTGCCCGAAGCGCAGCTCGACCGTTTCATGTTCATGATCCATGTCGGGTATCCGAGTTTCGACGAGGAGCGCGAGATTGTCCGTTCGACCACCTACGACCTGGACATCGAACTGAACCCGGTTTTGAGCGGCGAAGGCATCGTCAAGCTGCAGCACCTGGTCCGCAAAGTCCCCGCCAGCGATCACGTGATCGACTACGCGCTGCGGCTGGTTCGCGCGACGCGGCCCAAGGAAGCCGATCCGCTGCCGTTCATCAAGGAATGGCTCTCGTGGGGCGCCGGCCCGCGTGCCGCGCAGTATCTGATCCTGGGCGCCAAGGCCCGCGCGATCCTGAACGGTCGTTACGCCGCCACCTGTGACGACATCCGCGCCCTGGCCGCCCCCGTGCTGCGTCACCGCATGTTCACCAACTTCAACGCTGACTCCGAAGGCGTGGGCGCCGATGATATCGTCAAGAAGCTGATCGAGAGCGTGAAAGAGCCGGACGAGAAGGACTACAGGTAAGGATCTGCCCTACAGGTTACCCAACGACGCCGTGTGCGCGGTCCGGGAGAGGAACTGCTCCTGCAGGACCTGGAGGTAGTCGCGGGTCTTGGGGTAATCCTGGCGGAGCGAGAGCACCGTGTTGAAGGCGCGCACGGCCTTCCGGTAAAGCTCGACCTGTCCCGGCGACGCACCGCCGCGTGTGGGTCCGCCGAGGTTCCAGTACGCCAGCGCCAGGGCCTGGTAGTAATCCGGATTGGTGCTGTCCAGTTCGACCGCCCGTTCCCGTTCACGGACTTCCTCGGCAAAGAGACTGGCGTTCATGTGCAGCCACCCGGCCTGCGCGGAGGACTCGGCCTCCATCCGCAGGTCCAGTTGCGCGGCGCGTTTGGTCAGGTTCAGCGCTTCGCGGTACAGGCCCGGATCCTTGATTCTGCGCGTGTTCGGTTCGAGCGCGCGACGGGCCAGGACTTTTCCAAGGCCCAGGTGCGCCCGGGCGTGATGGCGATCCACTTTGATCGCGGTCCGGAAGGCCTCTTCGGCGCCGTCGGGATCCTGTCGTTCGATGGCCGTCCACCCGCGTGCTGTTTCGGTCTCCGCGTTTGCCGGCGCCAAGGCGATGCGCAGGGCTGCCACAACCAGGAAGACCGCGATCAGGCCGGCTCCGACGCCCAGTGCGATGCCGCGCCGCTCCTGCGCCGCGTGCCAAAGGCGTTTGACGGTGGGGTGCTGCCGCACGGAGACCGGCTGTCCTTCCAGGAAACGCTTGAGATCCTGCGAAAGCGCCCGGCCGTTCGGGTAGCGCCGAACGGCGTTCTTCTGCAGGCACTTCAGGACAATGGCCTCAACGTCACGAGGAATCTTGGGGTTCAGCTGGCGTGGCGGACGTGGCTCTTCCTTGGTGATCTTCAACATCAGGCGCAAGGCGTTGTCGGCCTGGAAGGGCGGCGTGGCCGTGAGCATTTCGTACAGCACGGCGCCCAGGGCCCAGACGTCGCTGTGCGGATCGACGGCCTTGCCGTCTCCACGCGCCTGCTCCGGCGCCATGTAGGCCGGCGTGCCGCAGACCAGGCCCGACGCGGTCAGTCGCGTCACCTCGTCCAGCGATTTCACCAGGCCGAAGTCCGCGAGTTTCGGCGTGCCGTAGGAATCCAGCAGGATGTTTCCGGGTTTGACGTCGCGGTGCACATAACCGGCTTCGTGGAGCGCGCCGGCTGTTTCGGCCACACCGGCCATGATCACCAGGCATTCGTGAACCGAAAGCGTCCGCTCGGGGATCAGCTTGTCCAGCGACCGACCTTCAACCAGTTCCATGGCCATGAAGGGCTTGCCGTCCACTTCGCCCACGTCCAGGATCTGGACCATGCCGGGCAGGTTGAGCGACTTCGCCGTTTCGCCTTCGTGGCGGAAGCGCTCGCGGTCCATCTCGTCGGCGTCTTCGCCGTCCAGAAGCACCTTTAACGCGACGGGTTTCCCGGTGGAGACCTGTTTGGCGCGGAAGACGGCGCCCACGCCGCCTCGCGCCAGCTCGCCTTCGATCTCGTAGTCGCCGAAGGATCCTTCCATGAGTGGCGGCCGCTGCTTGCGGGTCTCCGCACGCCGAGCGTGAGGTTGGGACGCGCTATCGGGCAAAGCGTCCGGCGCGGCCTGCTTCTCGTTCAGCGGCTTGACCTCCTGCGAATCGACCGGCGGAAAAGGCTGGCCCACTTGGCTGGCGCGCAGCAGCCACGAGTTATAGACGGGTTCACCCGCCTGCCGTTCGGGGATGCGGCTTCGCGAGTAGGGATTGGAGGCGACCTTCGAGGGCGGCGGCGCAGCCAGCGGCCCCGTGACGATCGCGGATGGACTGACGTTCGTGGCGCCCATCGCGCGCCGGCGCGAGGTGGTGACCGAGGCGTCCAGAAACGATCGAGGCCGTGCCCCTTGCGGCGGTTCGGGCGCCGGTTGTGCTGGGACCACGGCAGCCGGTTCGGACGCCTCCACGGCGTCTTTCATGGGAGCATCGCTGGCCAAAGCGGGCACCGGCGTGGCCGGACGGGTCTGAGCCTCGGGTTCCTCGAACATGAAGGCCAGTCCGCCCGTGCGGGTTTCGGGTGAGACGGGCTGAACGGCGTGAGGCGTATCGGCCGGACGGATGATGTTGCCCAAGGCATACGAACCGCGGTCGAAACGCGACGGACTTCCGGCGGACTCGCGCCGTTCGCCAATGGCATGAAACTCCTCGGTCGGAAGATACATCGCCGCGTTAAAGGCGACTCCGCAGGAGACGCAGTTGATCGCGTAGTTCTCACGTGTAATCCGGGCTTCGAATCCAGTCTTGCAGACGGGGCAAACCACGCGTCTCATTCGAGTTTTAACCTCCGTGCGGATCTCACACTTCCGTATTCCGAAAATGGTTGAAACCGAGCGCGGTCGCACGGCCGTTCCCGATGGCCCTCAGCTTCGTCCTAAGGATCGTCTGGCGGATACGGTTACGAGAGCGAAAACAGCGTCAAAGACGTCAGCGAAAAGCGCGCGCACCGCATCCACGGCTCGGGCCAGAACATGCCGGGCACCCACTTCGGGCTCACTCTGAACGGCCGCTGGTAGACAGGAGGGCAGAATGTTTTAGTGTGCTGTGGTACAGGGTGCAGGGGTCGTAGGTTGGAGGGCTATGCGTGCCCGCGTCGGG
>CAYSBP010000332.1:0-3796 GCA_964429255.1 uncultured Planctomycetia bacterium | reverse complement strand
GCCAATAGTTTTAAAATTGGCTCCAATAAAACAGGAAACCGCGCAATGATGCCATGGAACATGAAGCTGAGCCTGGATAGTCAGGGGGGAATCCGCCGCTGGAGCGATGCCGCCGGTGATTTTCACCCGCCTGAGTTTGTGACGGACGATATGGTCGTGCCGGCGTTTCGATTGATCCGGTATGACGATGCCTGGCGGCCGCTGGGCAGTGCGGAGGCACCGCCTTTGGTTGCCGATCTGGAACCAGGCGGTTCGACGGTGGAGTTTGAGGGTGTCTATGGCGGTGAGCGCCGCACTGCCTACGGGGCCAGCCCGAAGCGGACCTTTCCTTCACACTGGCCGGCGGCGTTTGATGCCTGGCCGTACGCAGGCGACATTCATCCTCATGCACCCATGCGTTTCGCGGGGCACCTGACGACCGAGCCTGTCCAGGGGCTGGATGCCTCCGGAGTACGCTTCTCACTGACGATCCGTGATTTGAGTGGCGGGCACGACAGCAGCTCGCAACCGACGATTCGCATGGGCGTGGGAATTGAACTGCCGCTGCCGCCGAAGGCCCTGTGCTATGGCACGGAGGAAATCTTTGAACACTACAAGCCCATGCTGCACCGGCTGGACGATCCGGCCTTGCGGCGCGGCTGGTACTACCTGGAGGGCGAGCTCTTCGGGATGCGTTCGCCCCGACCGGAGGCAGAATCATGGGAAAAACCCTATCAACAGAGCGGCGATGCCCACATGGGCAGTCCGCTGGCCGCCTTTTCCGGGGATTCCAACCTCTGGTGGGCCGTGGCCTCCGAGCCAGATTATGGGGCGGCGGCCCTGTGGGGGCGGGATCGGCTGCGCTATTTCACCACGCTGTACCTGCGTCCCGGCGGCGAGGCCTCATGGTCCTGGATCGTGTGGCGCAGTGAGTGCCGGGAACCGTCAAGCCTGATTCTGCAATGCACCCGGAATGGCGGCTTCTTTGACCGCCTCAACCCGCGTGATTTCACCCCGAAGGGGGCGCCGCCCGGACCGCTGCTCTTTGCCAATGTCTCACGGATGCCGTTCCAGATGGAGCAGATTCGCGCCCTGGAGCCCGGTCTCGTGCTGCTGAACTATCATTACGACCATATCTCCTCGACGGCCAACCTCTACGGGCACTGGACGACCTATGAGGGCTTCCAGTACTCCGAGGAAAAACTCAAGAAGCTGATCGCCGATTTGCGCGCGATCGGGGTGCCGATGATCGGGGCGTATGGAACGCAGGTGGAACAGCCGGAAAGCCATAAGGTGCTCCGGCAGGATGACATTGTCGAGGATGCCTGGGGGCGCCGGTTCCATGCCTGGGAGCCCGGGAACTGGGTCGTGGATGGCGGCAATCGCGACTGCGGGGAACGATTGGCCAGGGCGGAGGCGGAGTTCTGTCGCCACTACGGTCTCGACGCCGTCTTCGTGGATCGCCTGGACCACATGGGAATCAATGCCAATCCCGCGCGACTCGGAAAGCCCGGCGATCAGCGCCTGGAATGCGTTCCGTCCATCCGCCTCGGCATGATCGAACTGAACAAACAACGTATGGCCTGGATGCGCAAGCTCAATCCCGGGTTGTTCGTCGGTTTGAACAATACCACCGGCTGGGCCGGTGTCCGCTACAGCGACTGGAACCAGCTTGAAGGCGGCAACTGCTGCAACCGCGAAATCCCATGGCTCTATCAACCCGCGGGCGTGGTCGACAAACGCCATACCACGCCGTTGTTCGGGCCACCCTCCGGCTCCGACCTGTTCCAGGTCATGGGGAACAAGCGCGACGCACAGGCGTTCATCGCGATCATGCGCCAGTTCATCGGCGAATCGCTCCTGGGCGGCGTGGAGGCTTCGCCGTACGGCGATGAATGGTTTGTCGATCCGGAGAGCATGTTCTTCACCGGCAGCAACAGCAAACTCGATCCTGACGAAGCGAAACTGGCGAAAATCAGCGCGGTCGAGTGGAGCGGCGGTGCCGAATGGCGTTCCATGTGGGAGGGTATCCGACCCGCGCTGGCAGCGTCCCGAACCCTGGCCACCCCTCCGGTCAGGGTCGTCGACCAGCCCGACAAGGGTACGCTCCCGGCTCTTTGCCAGCTCCATGCGCGATCCGGTGACGGCGGCGGCATCTATGTGGCGGTGCGGAATCGCAGCGACGTTCCGGTTCGCGTGAAGTTTAGTTTCCATGGCTACGCGATTACCGGGGAGATTGCTGGAAACGCGGTGCGGGTGTGGTGGGGAGAGACAGCTCCGGCCGGGTGTTCCTCCGTCATGCATCTGTTGGGGCCAACCCAGGCCAGGGAGACAAGAACGGCATGAAGACTCACCCCGGAGAATCAGATATGGATATCGTGACAACCAACCTGCATTGCATCGATGCGCGGGCGGCCGCAGCCGCAGTTGTCTGCCCTGACGATCTGCAGATGGGGCCGCCTGATGGCCCCCGTGGACGACTCACGGTCGACCGCTGGTCATTCTACCGTGATGGCCAACCGTGGCTGCCGGTGATGGGCGAGTTCCACTTCAGCCGCTATCCGCGCGCAAAATGGGATGAGGCGTTGTGCCGCATGCGCACAGGCGGGGTCGATACCGTGGCCACGTACCTGTTCTGGCTGCATCACGAGCCGCTCCCCGGCGAGGTGGATTGGAGCGATAATCGTGATCTGCGCGCCTTTCTCACCGCCTGCGATCGCGCCGGGCTGCTCGTCTGGCTGCGTATGGGGCCTTTTGCCAATGGCGAGTGCCTGCACGGCGGGTTGCCGGAGTGGGTGCTGCATCGCTGCCAGGCGCGCACCAACGATCCCGCCTGGATCGAGTTGACCCGGCGCTGGTACCGCCTGGTCGCCGAACAGGTCCGCGGCTTGCTCTGGGCCGATGGCGGCCCCCTCATCGGTGTGCAGGTCGAGAACGAGTTTGAAATGTGCCGAACCGTAAACGCCGGTGCGCCGCACCTGCTCCACTTGCGGACCCTGGCCGAGGAGGCCGGCATTCGCGTGCCGTACTGGTCAATCACCGGCTGGGGTTCCCCGGTTCCCGACGCCGGCCTACTGCCGGTGCAGGGCGGCCTACCGGACAATCCATGGGATCCGGGGCATGAGCCGCCCGCGCCGCGAGACCTCTATCGCTTCTCGAACCTGTTGGCCATTGATGGCAGCGCTTCGCATGCCGCGCACGGCTATGTCAATGCCGCGTCCGGCGTGACCGCGATTCCTGCGGGAATCTGGGCCGACAGTTACGATCCTCGACGCTTTCCCTTGGCCATGGCCGAGCACGGCACCGGCGTGCCGACCCATCTCCGGCGCCGTTATCGGGTCTCGGTCGCCGACGGGTTTGCCTCGACCCTGGTGAAAGTCGGCCAGGGCGCGAACCTCCTCGGCTACTACATGTACCATGGCGGCAGCCATCCGCCGGGCCACACCGTCTTCACCACCCAGTGCGCCGGGTATGTTCCCGTCAGCTACGATTTCCACGCGCCCTTGGACGAATACGGCGCTCCCGCACCGGTCTTCCACTCGCTGCGCCTCTTGCACGGGTTCCTCAAGTATTGGGGCGGCTGGCTGGCGCCGCTGCATCCCGCCCTGCCGCAAAGCCAGGCGGCCGCCGCGGATGACACGGGGCCGCTGCGCTGGGCCGTCCGGGCCGGCGCAAACAGTGCGGCCATCTTCCTGAACAACCACCAGCGGCGCGTGGCACTGCCACCTCGCGAGGAATTGCGCCTCCGCGTGGAACTCGTGGAGAAGACTGTTGAGCTTCCGGCAGCGCCCTTCACGCTGCAAAGCGGCGTCGCGGC
>CAYSBP010000331.1:0-3827 GCA_964429255.1 uncultured Planctomycetia bacterium | reverse complement strand
GGGCAGGGCTTTTCGACTGCAGACGGGCTCTACTTGACACGGTTCTGCGCGGGGCTACGTTGGGGGTTCCTGGGGCGGGATGGGCAAGGAAGCGTCGAGCGGTCGGTCCCGTCGCGGTAAGTGTTTGATAATTCAAAAGTTGTGCGACTTGCCCGGTTCGAGTCCGGGGCCAGGCCCCATGCAACGGATGGGAGATGAACCTGGTCAGGGCGAAAGCAGCAGCCATACGTCTTTTCGTCCATGTGCCGTGGGTCACCTGGCCCTGGGCTCGATCCGGGCGGTCGCATCTGTCGTGGTTCGATCCGCCTGCCTGCGCTCCTTTTCTTCCCATGTGTTGCCTTCTGCGCGGGCGGTAGGGTTCTGAGTTCGCGTCCTCGGCGCGATCCGTGAAGACGAGGTGCGGGATGGCCAAGCGTACGGCCAACAAGAAGATTGAGTCTTCATCCGAATCGGCGGCGCCGAACGTGTATGTTGTTTTCGCTCGTCGTTTCCGTCCTCAAGCTTTCGCTGACGTCGTCGGTCAGGAAACGACGACCGCGGCGATGCGCCACGCGCTGCGCACCGGGCGGTTGGCGCAGGCGTACCTGCTCTCCGGTCCCCGCGGCGTGGGCAAGACCAGCCTCGCCCGCATTTTTTCCAAGGCCATCAACTGTCTGAACGGCAAGGGCGTCAACGGCGTGGCCGAAGAGCCCTGCAACGAATGTGAAGCCTGCCAATCGATCCAGGATGGCAGTTCGCTGGACGTAATCGAGATGGACGCCGCGACGCATCGCGGCATCACCGAAATACGCGAACTACGCGACAACGTCGGCCTGGCGCCCTCGCACTTGCGCACCAAAGTCTACATCGTGGACGAAGTTCACATGCTGACCAACGAGGCCTGGAATGCGTTTCTGAAGACGCTGGAAGAGCCGCCCGCGCATGTGAAGTTCGTCTTCGCGACGACCGATCCTGACAAGATTCCCGAGACGATCCTTTCGCGATGCCAGCGCTTTGACCTGCGGCGCATCTCGCCGGGCGACATCGTCCGCCGCTTGAAACAGATCTGTGAGGGCGAGAAGGTTTCGTTCGAGCCCGCGGCGCTGGACCGCATCGCGAGTCTGGCCAAGGGCGGCCTTCGCGACGCCGAAAGCATGCTCGATCAGGCGGTGAATCTTGGCGAAGGCAAGGTGACGGATGCGGTGGTTCGCGACATCGCAGGTGCCGCGCCGGACGAGTTGATTTTCGAAGTGCTCACCGCGTGCGCCGATGGTCGCGCGGCCGACGCGCTTTCCCGCAGCGGTGCCGCGCTGGAAGCCGGCGCCGACCCTGACGATTTGCTGGGGGCATTCTGCGAACGTCTGCGCGGAACGTTGCTCGTGAAGACCTGCGGCGCGGACAGCGCGCTCCTGGAGGGCCAGTCGCATCTCAAGGACGCCTACGTGCGGCTGAGCGGGCTGTTGAGCGAAGACCAGTTGCTGATGTTGCTGCAGCTCTTTTCGGCCGCGCGCCGTCAGGTGCGCGACGCGGCGCAGGCGCGGTTGCCGTTGGAAATGGCGCTGGTGCGGGCGGCGCGGGCGCGCGAACTGGTCGACCTGGGCAAGCTGGTATCCGCTCTGGAGCGGGGAGGATCGGCAGGTCCGCCCTCCGGCGCGCGGGAGGGTCCCCGCCCAAATTCGTCCGGCCGCCCGGCAGATAGCGACCTTCGCCCGGCGGCCCAGCCCCAGGCGTCTACGGTTTCTTCCGCGCGGCTCGCTCCGGAGTCTCCGCGTCCGGCGTCCGCAGTGGTCGCGCGCACGGAACCGCTGTTGTCCGAAGCGCGTCCGGAGCGTTGGGCCGAGGTCCTGGCCGCCGTCCAGCCGATGCCGGGCGGCCCGATGATGGCCACGGCCCTGTCGCATGCCGCGCGCGTGAAACTGGACGTGGCGGCCGGCGTGCTGGAAC
The DNA here is from genome assembly GCA_964429255.1 of uncultured Planctomycetia bacterium. GTDB lineage: Bacteria > Planctomycetota > SZUA-567 > H5-PLA8 > H5-PLA8 > CAYSBP01. The sequence goes on along the minus strand of CAYSBP010000331.1, from coordinate 1,904 downwards.
TGGGTTTCACGCTGGCGCAGGGCTTCTACCGCGAATCCCTCTCGCGGCCCGAACGTTCCGCGGCTTTGAAGGATGCGCTCCGAACGGTTTACGGCGCCGAGCTGGATCTTCGGATCGATCGAAGTGATCGCGCGCCGCCGCATCTCCTAGCCGCGGCTCCGCCCGTTCGCGCGCCGGTCGTTCGGAACGTGCCGAATCCGGAATCGCCAAAGCCGGTGCGCCTGTCGGTGCAGGAACCCGAGCCGGAGTATGCAGACGAGGGGGCCTTGCCGCTTCCGGTGGCGCTCGATCACTGCGACGACGCCGTGGCCGGCAGCGGCTACGAGGACGACGAGACCGGTCCGCCGCAGGCGACGGTGATCGAACCGGTGCTGGTTGACACGGAAGGCGCGCCGCCGGCAGCGGCCGTGAAGGATCGGCAGACCCTTGACGAGCATGCGGCGAAACACCCGTTCGTGAAGGCGCTGCTTAAGAAGGTCGGGGGCGAAGTGATCAGGGTGGATCGGAGGTAGCGGCACACGTGGCGCATACCTCTTTTTTTCGCATCGCAACCCGCAGGCGTGCGTAACGTAGCGCGGACGTTCTGGCCCGCGCCGGTGGACGGGGACGTCCGCCCTACGGGAAAGTGGGATCGCAAAATGAATCTGGCAGGCATGGGCAATCTCTTCAAGCTGTTGGGACAGGCGGACCGGATCAAGGAAGAGATGGCCAAGGTCCGCGACCGTGCCGCGGCGCGTTCGGTGGAAGGCGCCGCCGGTGGAGGACTGGTGAAGGTGACGGCCAACGGAGTGGGTGAACTGTTAAGCGTGACAATCGATCCGGAAACGCTGAAAGACCCCGAGACGCTGGGGCCGCTCATCGCCGCGGCATCGAACCTTGCCCTGCACAAGAGCCGTGAGATCCTGATGGAAGAAGGTCAGAAGGCGGCCGAGGAGTTCGGGATCAACCTGCCGCCGGGTGTCTTCGGAGGCTAGCGTCCGAATGGCCAAGCGCAGCAATGCCGGCATGCCGCCGCCTGAGGACAGTTTCGAGCGGCTCATCGTGGAGTTGGAGAAACTGCCGGGTGTCGGACGGCGCTCGGCCGAACGGATGGCCTACTATCTGCTCGGCGTTTCGCGTGACGAAGCCATGGCGCTGGCCCGCTCGATTCATAGTGTGAAGGAGAATCTGCACCCCTGCGCGGAGTGCGGAGACCTGACGGAGGCCGAACGCTGCGTGCTGTGCCAGGATCCGCGGCGCGACGTGACCCTCCTGTGTGTGGTCGAATGGCCACGCGAAGTCCGTGCGCTGGAAAAAAGCGGCGACTACCACGGGCGCTACCACGTGCTGATGGGCCGATTGAGCCCCCTCTCCGGAATCGAGCCGGAGGACTTGCGGTTGGGCACATTACTGGAGAGGATCGGGCGGGGCGGCGTGCAGGAACTGATCCTGGCGACCAGTCCGACAGTGGAAGGGGACGCCACGGCGGCGTACATTGTAGGGCAGGTGCAGAAGACCCAACCGGACCTCCGGGTGACGCGTCTGGCGCGCGGATTGCCTGCGGGTTCGGACTTGAGTTTCGCCCAGGGTGGGACACTGGGGGAGGCGTTGCGCGGTAGGACGGAGTGGCGTTCGTAGGATGTTTTCACCACGGAGGCACGGAGAACACCAGACGGAAATGCCGAATAGGTTGAGCGCTGAATGGTGCATGCCGAAGTATGAAGATGAATTGGAATCTTCATTCGGCATTCAAGATTCGGAACTCAGCGTTCAGCATTTCCTTCTTCTCTCCGTGATTACGTGGTGAGAAAAAATCCGATACGCCCATCGAAACGGGGTGCCTCATGCAGATGACCCAGTCGCTTTCCATGCGGATGGAACAGAAGCTGGTGATGACTCGGCAGATGATCCAGTCCATCGAGATG
>CAYSBP010000330.1:0-3839 GCA_964429255.1 uncultured Planctomycetia bacterium | reverse complement strand
CCACGCTGCGGACGGAAGGCAAGAGCGTCACCGAAGCGGTCACCACCAGCGTCAACCCGCGCGTCATCGACTGCCCCGACCCGCGCAAAGGCCGCAACACCATCGACGCCGTGGCCAAGGACGGCATCCAGCTCAAGGTCAAAGCGCGCGTGACGGTGCGGACCAACCTGGAACGCATTCTCGGCGGCGCGACGGAAGAGACCATCATCGCCCGCGTCGGTGAAGGCATCGTCTCCGCCATCGGCTCCGCAGAGAACCACAAGGAAGTGCTGGAGAACCCCGACAAGATCTCGAAGGCGGTGCTCAGCAAGGGTCTGGATGCCCACACGGCCTACGAAATCGTTTCCATCGACATCGCCGACGTGGACGTGGGCGACAACATCGGCGCCAACCTGCGTGTCTCGCAGGCCGAGGCCGACCTGCGCAAGGCGCAGGCCGACGCCGAAGGCCGTGCCGCCTCCGCCCGCGCGCAGGAGCAGGAAATGCGCGCCCGCGTCGAGGAGAACCGCGCCGCGGTCGTCGCCGCCGAAGCCGAAGTGCCCAGGGCGCTGGCCGAAGCCCTCCGCTCGGGAAAACTCGGCGCCATGGACTTCTACAATCTGAAGAACCTGCTCGCCGACACACAGATGCGCGAGAACATCGCCGGCGGGAAGTCGGACCTGACGTAGTTTGAGGACAACATGGTCGAACTGATCGTCTGGATCCTTCGCGAAGTCTTTGGCTCGCAGGAGCCACCAGCGCGCGTCGGCCCGAGACCGGGCCCCAGCGATAGCTACGGGCCGCCGCAGGGCGGATCGCAGCAGCCGAAGACGCTGGCCGAACTCCTAAAGGAAGCACGCCGGGAACTGGACGACGGCGGTGCGAGGCCAACCCCGCCGCCAGCCCCACGGCCTGCTCCGACTCCGCCTGAGCAAGAAGCTCCGGCACCGCGTCCGTCCAGGCGTCAGGACGTGCCGGCGTCCCGCTCGACCATCCCCGCGCCTGCCGCGCCGACTCCCCAGACACGCATGCCCGAGCAACGGCAACTGAAGCAACTGGATGCTCTGGCCAGCCTGCGCCAGCAGAATGAAGCCGAGCGGCAACGCCAAAACCAACGGACGGAACGGCAGCAGCAGCAGAAGACCAAAGGCAAGGCCGGAACAGGCGGTGCGGCCGCGGCGGCCAAGGTATCGATTTCCGCACCGCGCCACGCTCGGACGCAGCGCGCCTTGGCTCCATGGGTTGCCGCCATGCAGTCGGAGAAGCCCGCGCTCCGGCGTCAGGCCGCCATAATCGCCTTAGTCGGCGGCGTGGTTCTGGGACCGCCTAAATGCCGGCAACGCCGCTAAGTAACGCAATCCTTCGGACTTCATCTCCACAAACCGCAGGCATACGCCACGTGGTGCATAAAACTCCATTTCGGCCATTTTGACAAATACCACGCCATTCCCGCCCGATATCCAGCTTCCGGCAACCGACCTTCCGCCCATGACATCAGGCGCAACTTGTTGTATAATAGACAATTATGATAACGCTAGCGCTTCGCTCACTGGCGTCTTCTTTGCTTAATTCTGTGAGGCCTTAGGACCTGTTCGTGATGGGCGTTTAGGAGAAGATTGAAATGGGTAAGATTGTTGGCATCGACCTCGGAACGACGAACAGCGTAGTTGCGATTCACGAGGGCAAGGAAACCAAAGTCATTGTCAACGCCGAAGGCAACCGCTTGACGCCTTCTGTGGTTGGGTTTGCGGATGATGGTCGCCTGGTCGGTCGCGCGGCGCGCAGCCAAGCGGTCACCAACCCGCAGCGGACCGTCTATTCGATCAAGCGTTTCATGGGCCGGCGCCATCGTGAAGTGGAATCCGAAGAGAAGATTGTTCCCTACAAAGTGGTCGGCGGCCCCGAAGACCTCGTCCAAGTAGACATCGACGGCAAGAACTACCACCCGCCCGAAATCAGCGCGATGGTGCTGCAGGATTTGAAGAAGTCCGCCGAGACCTACCTCGGCGAGAAGGTCACCGACGCGGTCATCACCGTGCCGGCGTACTTCAATGACGCGCAGCGGCAGGCGACGAAGGAAGCAGGTCAAATCGCCGGCCTGAACGTGCGGCGCATCCTCAACGAGCCGACCGCGGCGGCGCTGGCGTACGGCCTCGACAAGAAGAAAGGCGGCAAGATCGCCATTTTCGATCTCGGCGGCGGCACGTTCGACATCTCGGTGCTCGACATCGGCGACGGCGTCTTCCAGGTGCTCGCCACCAATGGCGACACGCACCTCGGCGGCGACGACTGGGACCGTTGTCTGGTGGACTTCGTCGCAGACGAATTCCGAAAATCCAATGGCATTGACCTGCGCAAAGACCCCATGGCGCTCCAGCGGCTCGTGGAAGCCTGCGAGAAGGCCAAGTGCGACCTCTCGACGCTACCCGAGACGACGATCAACCTGCCCTACGTCACGGCTGACGCGTCGGGGCCGAAGCACCTGATGCAAAAGGTCACGCGTTCGAAGTTCGAGTCGCTCTCGGATCACCTCTTCGAGCGACTTCGCGGGCCCGTCGAATCGGCGCTGCGCGATGCGGACATCAAGCCCGGCGACATCGACGAAGTCGTGATGGTCGGCGGCTCGACCCGCATGCCGAAGGTCCTGGAGATCTGCAAGGAGATTTTCCAGGGCAAGGAGCCTCACCAGGGCGTCAACCCGGACGAAGTCGTGGCGGTCGGCGCAGCGATCCAGGCGGCGGTGCTGGGTGGCGAGATCGGCGACATCGTGCTGCTCGACGTCACCCCGCTCTCGCTGGGTGTCGAGACGATGGGCAGCGTGATGACGGTCCTGATCCCGCGCAACACGACAATCCCGCACAAGCGGGCCGAGACGTTCACCACGGCGGCGGACAACCAGCCGGCCGTCGATGTCCACGTGTTGCAGGGCGAGCGGAAGATGGCGCGCGACAACCGGACGTTGGGCAAGTTCACGCTGGCCGGCATCCCGCCGGCACCGCGTCACGTCCCGCAGATCGAAGTCACCTTCGACATCGACGCCGACGGCATCCTGAACGTGGCCGCGAAGGACAAGGCAACCAGCAAGGAACAGAAGATCGAGATCAAAGCCTCCAGCGGTCTCAGCAAGGACGAAGTGGAGCGGATGGTCAAGGACGCCAGCACACACGAGCAGGAGGACAAGGAAAAGGCTTCCCTTGTCGAGACGCGCAACCGCGCCGAGAACCTCTGCTACGAGACCGAGAAAGTCCTCAAGGAGCACGAGGGCAAAGTCAGTGCCGGCGCCAAGGAAGCGGCCGAGGCGGCCGTCAAGAACGTCCGCGAGGCGACCAAGGCCGAGGACAAGGCCAAGATCGACGAGGCGGTTCAGAAATTGGAGCAATCCAGCCACGCGGTGGCGCAGGAGATCTACGCCAAGGTCCAGCAGGAAGCGCCGCAGGGCGTGCCTCCGAGCGGAGTCTCCAGCGGCGACGGCCCAACCGGGTCTCCGCCGCCGTCCGGCGAGCCGAAGGACAAGAAGGCCGAAGGCTCGGTCATCGACGCCGACTACAAGGTCGTCGACGACAAGAAGTAACGGTGTCGGAGTGCGACACGCAACAGGCTTCGGCACTGCAGTGGGCACGAACATCGCATCTGGATGGTCCGGTCCTGGACTCCAGGCGGTTTTAGTTGCGCATGAGTGGGTCCTTCTATCCAACCCCATCCTGTCCGTTCCATCGAAAGCGCGCATCCGTAGCCGGCGACGGTTTCATCTGGCAAGGGACAGGGCTTCGATTAGGATGTGGACTCGGTGTGTATGCCCGTCGGGCCACCTTAGCTCAGTTGGTAGAGCAACGGTTTTGTAAACCGTAGGTCCTCGGTTC
>CAYSBP010000329.1:0-3847 GCA_964429255.1 uncultured Planctomycetia bacterium | reverse complement strand
GCGCGTCGGTTGCGTCCGTCCCGCCTCCCGTGCGCACGTCGCTGTCCAGGGTGGCTACTTTGCTCGCGATGATGGTCTTGATTTTCATACTCGGTCTTCTCCTTTCGGTAGCGGTCTGTCATCATTGGCAGACCGTTTGTCTATATCGACATCTCCCTAGCAAAACCCGTGGGTGCCTGTCTCCAATGCTGCCGCGCAACTTGGGGCACGCCGAACTCTGTCTTTGTTATCTATTGAAGAAAACGTAGTACCATAGAACCGCTATCATCCCAGTTCCAAATGGACGGGGCCGGTCAGGCCGGAGCTTTCCGGTTGCGGCGGCACGCCCCAGGAGGCGCCACTGCGGGATTCACTGCCGCGATCCCAGACGAAACGGTTGGCCACGGAGTTGGCCACCACCACCGTCAGTTGATTGTCCCCGAGTTTCAGGAACGGTGCAATCTCAGCACGGTAGGGGGGCCACAGCGAGTGCGCAGCCAGGTGGCCGTTCACCCAAATTTCGGCGTAATGCCGGACCTCGCCCAGGTCCAGAATGGCGCGGCGCGGTGTTTCATCGAGCCGCAAGGTGGTGGCATAGGACGCATGCCCGGTGTACCAGCCAATCCCGAGTGCATCCCAGTGCCGCAACGAGTCGAGCTGAACCGGGGCGCACAGCACCTGCAAGGGCGCGGTCAAACCGGCCCAATCGCTTTCGGAGCCAACCTCGAGCGCAAGGATGTCGCCGACGCCGGAGGTCCAGGGATCGAGGCGCCGTTCGCCGGCCGGCGGCGGCGGGCCCAGGCGTTTTTCCACCTGCATCCCGTTGACATACAGAACGTATTCGCCGGTGACCGGCAGCGGCAGGCGCAGGCTGCGGGCACCGGGCGGCAGGGAGGTTCGCAATAGGACGGTTTCGGCGGCGGACTGGGCTTCGCCGCGCAGGGCGGCCACCAGCGGCCAGTCGTGGTCATTGAAACCGGATTGTTCCCAGCCGCGCACCGCTTCCCAGGCGCGCGGCCGCATGCGCCAGGCCGGGAGCTCGCACCACACCGGCTGACCGCCGGTGGCTGGAAACCAGTCCGTGGCGGCGGCGTCAGGCATGATCTGAAACTGCCACGCGCGGAGTTCGCGCACTTCGCACGTCATGGCAGGCGACGCTTGCGATTTGACCGCCGCCGCGTCTTCCGGCTGCAGATGGCTGCCGGTGGCGGGCATCACGCCGCAATGCCCGGCGAATATGATTCGCGCCGCAGTATGCCCCAGTGAAAGCTGAAACCGCGACCTGCCGGAGGCCGGTTCCACCGGCAGGCGGGATGTCTTGCCAGTTTCCGGATCGAGGATATGGAAATCGACCGCGCCGGGTGGGCAGGCAGCGTCGGCGATTTCCACGGTGAACGTGTGCGCCTCTACGGTGTCATTGACCAACAGCCAGAAACTGGCGGACTCCGCACGGCGGGCCATGACAAAGATCCCCGTGGGCCGGCCGTCGGGAAAGTGCAGCGTCGAGGCGGTATCGTTTTCCAGGAACGACTCCAACTCGTCGAGCGTGGCAAACTGCCGCACACGTCCGGAACCGCCGGCCTGATGCAGTTCTCGCCACAACTCCGGGGCTGGACCGGCCGGAGCCGGCCAATAACGTTCGGGCACACAGGCGAGAAACAGAACCCGACCGCCGGCCCGGGCAAACTCCATCAGTTTCGGCAGGAGGTCGCCCGGGATGGTGCGCACGGCTGGAAAGATCAGGCAGGAGAAGCGTTCTGGGCCAATCTCGAGTTCGCCGGTGGCGCTCACGACCCGCGCCTTGCGCAGGGCTTCAGCATCGACCACGTCGCAGTCGTAGGGTCCGGCCGAGAGTCGTTCCAGAACCGCGTTAAACGTACGAACCGTGCGGGTCGCCCAGGCATTGCCGGTGGCGCGCACCTCCCAGGGCTTGCCGCCCTGTCCGCGCCCGCCGGTGCCGTCGGCCCACAGCGATTCGATGGGGTAGAACAGGGCGACGGGCGCCACATGCCGACCTTGGCGGTTGAAGGCGCAGAGCCGCGCCGTGAGGTCGGCCAGGTGGCCATAGTATTTCCAGTACGGATTCTGGAAGAAATAGCTGGGCGGACATTCCACGCGCCGGTTTTCCGTGGTCTGGAAAAAGGCATGCGGCACCAGCACATCCACCCCCATGACGGCAAGATACTGGTAGCCGCGCTTGGCCATGGCGAGGGTGGCGTTCCACCCCTGGGCCAATCCCAACGCTTCGCACAGCAAATGCGGCTTGTTTTCCAGGTGTGCCACGGAGGCGGGGATTTTGCAGCCGGCGGCGGTGGCACGGGGGCCCAATGCGTCAAACCCCGGCCAGTCGAAGTGCCGCAGCCAGTTCATCAGGTGCGGCGCGGCGGGCCACATGCACAGGTTTTCATCAAAAATATGCCCCGTCAGGGCAATGCCGGCCTCGCGGCACCAAGCGCCCAGCCGGCCGATAAACCGTTCCTCGAAGAGTTCAGCCACGGTCTGCCAGTAGGCGGCGCGATGCTGCCAACCGGCGGCGATGCGATCGTCGCAAAGCGCCGGCAGATGGGGAAGCAGATCATACCCGCGCCGCCGGAGGAACTCCGCCGCAAAATCCTGGGTCCAGGGAAATGGACCGGCGCTGATCGTGGACGGTTCATCCGTGAAAATGGCGGGAATGGTTTTGTCCTTGCCGAACTGCCCGGCGTAGCGTTCCCGGTAGGCTTCGTGCGTGAAACGAATGAAGCGCGCCGTGGTGTCCGGATTCATGAAATCGACGAACGAACAGGCTCCCGGATCCAGCGGACTGGGATGGTGACAGAACGCCAGGAAGAACACCAGCACCCGGTGACGGCCCGGAGGCAGATGCCCGCGAATCCCGCGGCCGTCCACCGTGACCTGGCCCCACGGGGTGGCTATACAAGGAGTGGCTTCCGCAGCAGCGCCATCCGCCGAAATTTCCCGCATCGTCTGCGGACAGCCGGGCGGCACGAGAAAAGCGCCGACCACACGCTCGAATTCGCCGGATTCCGGTTCGCCCGCGATGAATCCGTCCAGGGTGAGTTCGCCGGGGTTGGCCTGGGTGACGTCACGCACCGCATAATCCAAGCCGCGGGGATACAAATCCGCTCGCCCGTCTGTAATTCTGCCGCCCGCGCCGCCGCTGGGCCAGTTGTATTCGTCATACAGCAGGATTTGCTGGCCATTAGCCTGGGCTTCCGCGATCGTGGCGTCCATAGCCTTCCAATACGCCGGTTCCAGATAATCCCGGCGGTCCATGCCGAAACGCGGGTGCGGCATGGCCCAGTAAACACGCTGTTCGGCCATCAACCGCAATTGCCGGCGCATTTCCGCCGGATCCAACGGCCCGTTCCAGAACCAGAATGGCGCCTGGGCGCAGGAGCGCGCCGGTGTGACGAGCGGCGCCAGCAGCGATTCAATCGGCTTGGTCATATGCAGTCTCCGGAGGTTGCGTCTCGCGCGCGATTTACCGCGTCGTTGAGCAACGCTTGGTTTTGAACCAATCGACTTCTTCCACGACTCCCAACGTTTTGTTTGATCCCGAAATATCGACAAGAATTCCCTCTTTGAGTAAGCTGGATCGTCTTACTGCCCGTCTCTGGCGCACTGCCTAATCTGAATCCGGACCAAATATTCACTGATGTTCTTTCTCCATCGTGCGGCTGAAGAACCCGCTGTTCATGCCGATGTATGCCTGGCTGCGTTTGACGAACGCCCGCGTCGTTTTCCACCTGGTGGCTCAAGGTGCGAGCGATTCGTTCCTCGTTGGCCACCAGCGTCTCCAGCCCCTCGACATGAACATGGCTTAGGTGCAGCGTCCCGATCTTGCCGCCTTCCTTCATGGCCACGA
>CAYSBP010000328.1:0-3851 GCA_964429255.1 uncultured Planctomycetia bacterium | reverse complement strand
CACCTCGTAGACGCGTTTGATCCGCTGGGCCCAGGTGAAGTTGCAGTGTCGGGCCGGCGTGCTGCCTTCCTCGGCCGCCACGGCAGGCTGCGGTTCGAGCGACTTCGCCGCCTTCAGGCGCATTCCGCGAGACGTGTTCGAAGAAATTGACGGTCACTTTCTGTTCTCGAATGCTTGAGTGTGTCTCCCAACTCGCTACACTGTCGGTTGAAGCCGTTGGTGCGCGACGATATCAGCCAAGGATGAATATATGAGCTTAAGCGGGTTGGCCCAAGGCATCGTCATCAACCTCTCAATGCTCCTGGGGTTTGTTGCACTCTTCTCGATGGCCAGACGCTGGTCGGCCACACGGTTGCGTCTTATTCCCGCTTGGGCCAATGGACTCCTGTTCGGTGCCATGGCGGTGCTGGCGATGTTGGTTCCATCCGTCACGAACCCCGGCGTGATGTTCGACTGCCGCTCCGGCGTGATCGGAGCCGGCGCGATCTTAGGTGGCCCGGTCTGCGCCCTGACCAGTGTTCTCCTCCCCTGCATCTATCGCCTGCATGTCGGCGGGTCAGGTCAAGTACCCGGGATCCTGGAGATCCTGCTGCCGGCCGTTCTAGGCTCTTTGTGCTACTGGTTGTGTCGCTTGCGCCATCGAGTCCTGACGCATCGGCGCGCCGTTCTGTACAGTGTGCTCGTCGGAGTTTGCTCGAATGCCCTGATTGTGGGTTTCATTCTGGTCTTCATGCGGCAGCATGACGTGCTGCTCGACACGGACAGTTCCGTGTTGGTCCTTCTCAATGGCCCGCTGTCCATGGCGCTATTTGCATCCCTGCTCGTGTCGGAGAGACAACACACGGAAAGCATGGAGCTGCATTCGTCTATTCTGCAAACAGCCACGGAAGGATTCTGGCTGGTAGACGAGCGGGGGCATCTGCTGGAAGTCAACGAAGCCTATTGCCGGATGAGCGGCTACGGTGGATCGGAGCTGCAGTCCAAGTGTATCGCCGATCTGGAAGCGTCCATGACAGGCCCGGAGATCGCTCGGCGGATTCAGGACACCGCGACCAAGGGCTGCCAACGCTTCGAATCCACGCACCGCCGCAAAAACGGGAGCCTTTTCAGCGTCGAGGTGAGCGTCCAGTCTCTCCCCGACAAGAGCGGTCGACGGGTGTGTTTCCTGCGCGACATCACAGCGCGCAAACGGGCGGAGGAGGCCCTGCGGCAAAGCGAGGCGAAGTATCGTGAACTGGTGGAACACGCCAACAGCATCATTCTCCGCATGGACGCGATCGGGACGGTCACCTTCTTCAACGAATATGCGCAGCGTTTCTTCGGGTTCACTGCGGAAGAGATCGTCGGCAGAAACGTCGTGGGCACGATCGTGCCACCGCGCGATCAGTCGGGTGCCGACCAGGCACAGATGGTCCTGGACATCGCACGCGACCCCAAGCGGTACGAGAACAACGAGAACGAGAATGTCCGCAAGGATGGCTCGCGCGTGTATGTGGCCTGGACCAACAAGGTCCTGCTGGACGAGAAGGGCGCGTGCGTCGGCGTGCTCTGCATCGGGTATGACATCACCGAACGCAGGCTGGCCGTGGAAGAGAAAGACCGGCTCCAGGCGCAGTTGGTTCAGGCGCAGAAGATGGAAGCGGTGGGACGGCTTGCCGGTGGCGTGGCTCACGACCTGAACAACATGCTGGGCGTGGTCCTTGCGTTGAGCGACATGGCCCGCCGCGGCCTCATTCCCGAGTCCGAACTGCGCGCCACCTTCGAGCAGATCCAGGACGCTGCCCAGCGGTCCGCCAACCTCACGCGTCAACTGCTGGCCTTCGCGCGCAAGCAGACGATCGTGCCCAAGGTCCTGGATCTGAACGAAGACGTCGAGCGCATGCTGAAGATGCTCAGGCGCCTGCTCGGAGAGGATGTTGAGCTGGTCTGGAGGCCAGGCGCACGGCTGGAACCGGTGTTCATCGATCCGACCCAGGTCGACCAGATACTCGCCAATCTCTGCGTCAATGCCCGCGACGCCATCAGCCACAACGCGGGCAGGATCTGCATCGAGACCGGCATGGTTGAGTTCGACGAAGGATACTGCGGCTCGCACGTTGGCGTCACGCCGGGGCGCTACGTCATGCTGGCGGTAAGTGACAACGGATGCGGGATGGATCGCCAGACACTCGCGCATGTCTTCGAGCCCTTCTTCACCACCAAGGGCGTGGGGGTGGGGACGGGCCTGGGACTGGCTACCGTCTACGGCATCGTCAACCAGAACAACGGCTCAATCGACGTCCAGAGCGAAGAGGGCAAAGGCTCGACCTTCCGCGTTTATCTGCCCCGCCATACCGTCGTCAACAGCGAGACGGCTAAGGCGTCCGACTCGGCGGTCCTGCGGGGCGGAGACGCGACGATCCTCTTGGTGGAAGACGAACTGGCGCTACTGAGAACCGTAGAGAAGATGCTCAAACAGTTGGGCTACACCGTGCTGGCTGCGGAACGGCCCAGTGAAGCGCTCCGCATGGCGCAAGGCCACTCCGGCATGATACACCTGCTCATCACGGACGTGGTCATGCCTGAGATGAACGGTCGCGACGTGGCCGCGCAACTGGCTGCACTGCGCCCAAAACTGAAGGTTCTCTTCATGTCCGGACACACCGCCAATGTCATCGCTCATCAAGGGGTGCTGGACCGAGGCGTCCACTTCCTCCAGAAGCCTTTCCTGGTGAAGGACCTCGCCGCCAAAGTCAGAGTGGTATTGGAGTCGTGACAGAACCCGTCGGGTGTCAGATATCCCCATCGCCCAGTGTCCCAGTTCGTGGATCAGAATGCTCAGATAGGAGCCGATCCAGCCCAGGATCGGGACGAGCAAAAAAGCGACTCCAATCCCGACGCCAAGGCCCAACGGGATCCAATCCGAACGCGTCAGATGTCGCGGACCGGAGGGATCACCATGCGGTCCCGGATCCACAACGGGAGGAACGGGAGCTATCGGGGATGGTCGCTCGGAAATCATGCCTGTGGCCCCGCAATTTCCGCTGCACTTCTGCAAAGAATACGTCGGTTGACGGGTGTGAAATTTGATTTTCCAATGGCGGTAAAGTAGCGGGAAGGAGGAGGATTTCAAGGGGGTAAAGGGTGTGAAAGGAGGCTTCTATGCCCGCACCCAGTGGCGCGATGACGCAAACACAACAGACGCATTGACTTTGGACGGATGGCTGTGAAAATATCGCATCTTCAAGCAGGTCAACGCTGAAGCTGACTTGGACGGTGATGCGTTCGACAACAAGGTCAGACACATCCGTGAGATACGATGTGCCGGCTTCGATGTAACGCACGTGATCCATCGCCATGGGATGGAGGAGGACACTGCAGCGGAGGGTTCCACCGATGCATTTGAAGGCCGTCCGTTTCCTCCTGGTGTGCGGTCTGTTGGGTGAGGGATACCTGGCGGGCGCGGAACCGGCCGGTTCGGATCCCATCGAGCATCTGGCGCGGCTGGCCAGCGACGCCAGAAGCCAGGTGGGCCAGCTGAGAGAAGCTTACCTGGCGCTTCAGCGCCTGCGGTTGGCGGGGAAGGCGCCGTTGCCCTCCGCGCCCGGAATGGACCAGACGGAAAAGTGGTTGCGGCGGCAGCAGCAGAGCGCGCCGTTGACGGCGGAGGAAATAGGAAAACTCGAACAGTGGTTCAATGCGCAGCCCGCCTTCCGTGAGAAGTTTCTCCTGGCCGTCGATCCGCGCGACGATTCGTTTCCCGAGGCCGCCCGGGTTGCGCTGGCGATTCGCGAAAAGTTCCCGAAGGAAAGCGAGCCACTGATGAATCTGGTGGTCGCGTTTGCGGTGGTCTGGGACAATCCGGCGGTGGT
>CAYSBP010000327.1:0-3854 GCA_964429255.1 uncultured Planctomycetia bacterium | reverse complement strand
ATCACGGCGTCGCGCGCGTAATGGGCAAAGAAGAAACACACTCGCGTCGGAAGCGCGGGACCAGCGTGCGGCCACTGACGGGGGCATGGAGTTCCTCCAGGCGCTGCGCGACCGCTTCTTCGACCGTCCGACCGTACGCGAGTTCGTCAGCGGGGATGATGGGATGCTTCGCTTGCCGGCGGACGTTGGTTCGCTCGATAAAGGCCTTCAGTCCGCCAGGCTCGTAACCAAGGCGGATGAGCAGGCGCGTAGCTTCACGCGCGGCACTGCGCACGTCGGCGGGGACATACCCATTCCGCACCAGCAGCGCCGCGGTTTCCTCCGCCCCGGCCGAGAAGCGAATGGGCTCGACCGGCGCACCCTTCTCGAACGCCAGCGCTCCGCCGACGATGCGCTCGTAGAGGTTCAGCGTGTGCTGCAGTTGCGCGTGTGCCAACCCCAGGGCAACGCACGCCGCCAGTTCCGATTCGCTCTCCGCGGCGCGCAACGAGCCCACCGAGATGAAGACGAATCCCCCCGGCGCACCGAAACATCGGTACTCCTCGGTCTCCAGAAGGAGTACCGTCGTCGGCAGCGCGGGGCGATCCGAATACGCGGCTAGCGCCGCCGCAACCCGGTTGAGGTAACGGTCGAGGCGCTCGTGGGTGTAACAGCCGAACTTGGCGATCCATTCGACGGCCAGCGCCCGTCCAATCTCGCGCTCTTCGGCTACCGTATAATGCCCCTGGACCGCGGCCGGTACTTCGCCATCCCCGTAGGCCAGGCGTACGTAGTCCCACTTCTTCTCGACCAGTCCGAGCGACTGTCCGGCCTTGGTTCCCAGTTTCCCCGCGCTCTCGCCCATTTCCCTGGCGTACTTGGAGACCGAGTCGGCGGCCTGGTTCACCGTCCGTTTCGGCTTGCAGCTTACGAAGAAGGCCAGCGACAGACCCACGACCGTCAGGACACACAGGGAGCGGACGCAGCGTGTGCTCACTGGGTCAACCCTCCTTCCAGCGAGGGCCAGTCGGGTCGGTAGAGCCCCAGACTTCCATCCTTGAGAAAAGCGTCCAGCTCCTTCTGAGAAGGATACAACGTTTCGGAGTCCATGAGCGGCTTCAGTCCCTGCCGGCGTCTGGCCGCATGTTCTTTGACCGCCGTACCGGCTTCCGGCAAGGCCTTGCCGCCTTCCTGAAGCCAGCGACAGCCGGCGTCGCGTTCGGCGGGCAACGGCTTCTCGGCAAGCGCTGTCGCGTGGATCCATCCCTCGACACTATCCGCCTTCTCCTGATCTTCGGTGGCCGGGGCCAGCCGCACCTTGACCCAATCGCCGTCCTTGGAGCGTTCGAGCACCGAGCACGCCTGGTTTGCCGGAGCGGACGCCTTGGCTTCGCTTCCGAAGGACGGTCCCGTCGTAACCGGGGCAAAACGAAGGCGCAGGTAGCGTGTTGCGGTCTCTCCAACAGCCCAGCCCGTCGCGAGGAGGACCATCGTCGCGGCCAATAGCCCGACCCAGCCGTAACGTACCAACCAAACGGAGCGGACACGTGAAACGAGCATGCAACATCCCCCTTCGCTCAACCAGCGGACCACGACACTCGATGACCTTATGTCTCGTCTCACAACGATGAAAGCTTCAAGCGATCAGTGCAGGATCAGCACACGGTACGTGCCACTCTCGCTCGACCGATCCGCGCCCGGACGAGGGCCTTCGGTAACTGCCAGAAACCGGCCATCGGGCGAGAAGACCCCGAAAAACGAGAGCGGCCCATCGGTGGAATACCGGTAGGTCAGCTTCTGCGCCCCCGTTCCCTTGCGCGAAAGGTCGAACATGGCGACCCCGTAGTCAGGCGGGGTCTTCTTCCCTTGCGCATCCAGGCCTCCAGGCTTCTCGTAGGCGAAGGCCAGCCAGCGATGATCGGGCGATTGCCACAGGCCCTGTGGCCGCCCATCCACGTCATACCGCCACAGACGCTGCGGACGAGGATCGGCGGGATCGAAGGCCTGGATCGAGGCCGCTTCAGGATGCAGGTCCTGCGGCGGGCCGGTATGCGCTCCCGCCCCGAATTTATCCCAGCTCCGATCAAGTTCGGCAAACATCCCGTTCGGGCTCAGAAGCGTCCATCCGATCGAACAATGCACATCCACGCCTCCGACGCGTCGCGGCACCCCCAGGTCCAGTCGCCAGCGTTCGGTCAGCCGACCTTCGGCGTCCAGGTTCAGGGTCCACAGCCGGCCGTCCTCGACGCCCAGGAGCGCTGTTGTCCCATCGGACCGAATGGATAGCGATTGCCGGAATAACGTGCTGTTGAAATGCGGCTCCAGCGGTGGGAGCGATATCCGTCCCGTCTCGCGCCCCTCGCCATCGAGGGCCACAACGTCCAGCGATCCATCCTTCGACGTCGCCTGCCCGGCGCCGGGAAGCGTCTGGGCCAGCACGATGCGTTTGCCGTCCGGCGTCGCATCCATCCACGTCATGTTGCGCCCTTCGGGCTTCTCGGTCGGGTAGCGCCACCGTACCGCACCCGTGCGGGCTTCGATACGGTAGACGCGCGAGCATGCCGCAAACGTGGCCGCATCAGGCTGCCAGGAGTGCAGACCCAGCACCAGCAGATCGCCGCCCTCGATGGGCAGGATGCGATACGCCCCGGGAAACTGGTGCAGCGGAAAAGGCAGGTCCGACCCGGCGCGCGAGGTGCCCAGATCGTCGGCCAGACGCAACTGCCAGAGTTCACTTCCGTCCGCGACATTTACCCCGCGTACAAAGCCATCCGGCGACTGTTCGCCGATGACGAGGACCGAGCCATCCGCCGAAAAGGCCAGCGACTTGGCCATCCCCTCGGAGACGCGCTGCTGGAAACGGGCGGACGGGCCTTCCTCGCCCGCGGCCGGCATCGCCAGGCAGAGGCGCAGTTCGCCCGAGGCGGATCCGATAGCCAACCGCCGGCTGTCCGGCGAAAAGGCCAGCGCGGTGTCCGGTACGCCATGGGGCGGAGCGCTTTCGGGCAACTGGAGTTCGATCTGCTGCAGAAGCACGCCGTTGCGTGCGGATTCGGGCGCCAGTGAGTAACGCGTCTGACGGTGCCGGGTGCGCACGGATACGTCCGTGGGACCCCCATCCACGTCGCAGAAGAGCACCACACCGGCGTTGTCCTTGCGCCAGCACGGAGGGGCGTGCGGCAGGACATGGCCGTGGCGCGCGAGCGTGACTTCCTCCACGGGATCGACGGCGTCGCCTTCCACGATGACGGCCGATCGCCCCAACCCCAGGTTGACTTCGTCGCCGGGCAGGATAGGCCGTCCATCCGGCCCCAGTCCCGGCGCCTCTTTGCGTATCATCAGCCACGCAGCCAGCAAGACGCCGCCGATCAACGCCAGTGCAATGACGAAATGGGCTCTCCGATCCATATGCCTCACTTCTCCGTGGACGTCGGCCCCATATCGCGCTGCGCCGCCGCGGCCAGCCACGCGTCCTGCCTGGCCGGGCCCAGCGCCGCAGCGACCAGAATGCCGCCCGTGTCCAGCATCAGCAGGGGCCCGAAGGCCTCAGCATACCCGCATGGGTTGGCCAGTACACCTCCCAGAATAGACCTCCGATTCGAGGGAATCGTTGGAATTGGGCGTTGATGGCGGGCGCGTCTGTGTTGAGTGGTCGGACCCAGCAACGCCTGATTCGCCGACTCGGGGAACGCCACTGCGCATCAAGGGTTGGTGGGGGGGGCTTCGACCACGATCAGGCAACCCAATACCCATCGTAACGACTAGCCTGCCCGTTGTGGTCTTGTTGGTTGGTCAAAGATGGAGGCCGCGGCCGGACTCGAACCGGCGAATAACGGTTTTGCAAACCGTCCCCTTAGCCACTTGGGTACGCGGCC
>CAYSBP010000326.1:0-3859 GCA_964429255.1 uncultured Planctomycetia bacterium | reverse complement strand
CCCCACATCAACTCGTCCACGCCATCGCCGTTGATGTCCACCACTGGCGCCATGTGGCTGCCACGCGCGCCCGGATCGGTTTCCCTGATCTCGTGTTCCCAACGAAGCGTCGTATCCGGCCGATAGCCCTGAAGAAACATGGGGCCATACGTGCCCTGTGCGGTGACCAGCACCGGCTCGCCGCGCACGTAGCCGCCGAGGATGACGTTACGAAATTGATGGCTCAGGCTCTGCTCGCCGCCCTTGTTCGGCCACGGCCACTGACCTTTCGTCAGGCCCGTTCGTGCGTCGAGGCATTCCAACCGGTAGCTGCGCAGGCTCAGCGGGTGCCGGTCGCTGACGTTATTCACGAACCAGATCTCGTCGACGCCATCGCCGTCCAGGTCGAAGGCGAAGACAGGCACGAAATGCCGGCCCGGCACAACGGCGCGCCCCAGATCCTTCCGCCAAAGGACCTCGCCCGTAACCGTGAAAAGCACCAGTTTCAGCGTGTCGAACGGAAAGCAGAACCTCTCGACACACGGATCAACGTCAACGCTCGCCGCATAAGCGGCCAGGACCGCAGGAGGCGCACCGGCACCCAGGCGCACAGGAACAGCACGTAGCTGCCCGATCCGCGTCGGGAAGTGGATCAGCGAGTAGTTCTCAAGACGCATCCAGCGTCCTCCTGAAAGCTGCTGCACAGCCGATCGTTGGGCCTTGCACGGTTCAACACTGGCCGCAGCGTCCAACAGCCGGACAGGCCGCTCCCAACAGCCCAAAAGAATCCCGGCATGCGATGGCAGGCCGCCCGCGAACAGGGGGCGACGCCCATCTTTTCGAGTTATTTTAAGGCCGCTGCTGCTTCGGACTCCCGCTCAAACTCCACCAGCCATCCGGCTTTGGCCTCCAGCCGGGTCCGCACTTCGGGAGGCAACTGCGGCAGGCGTTTGCGCGCAGATCTCACATATCCCCGGGCCAGCAGATAGCAGACGCTTCCAGTCAAATCCCCCACCCCATCGGCTTTCCGGACCAGGTCTGAGGGACTGAGATCCGAGGGTCGCAAGTGGATACCCACCTGCCCGAGGATCCCGAGTTCCCCTCGCGTCGGGTCGTACGATTCGACCACCACGCTCTCTTTGCCTCCGCACTTGCCCCGACCGGACTCGGTCAGCCGCACCATCTTGCGTGGTTGCGAGATGGCCAGCCTGCGGAGTGCAGCCAGCTCAAAGTCACGTGCGGTCGCCAGATCTTTGCGCTCCGCATCCAGTTCCGCCTTGCTCGCGGAGAATTCAGGTTTGATCGCCAGTTCGTCCATTACTACGTGGGCCTGTCCCAGATCACCCAGCGCGAGACGCTTGGTCACCTCCCTCACCAGCAAGCCCAACACGTTCACCTTCGGCACCGTTGACTGCCCACGGACGGGTGCAACCAACGGCGTAGTCTCCGTCTTCTTCGGGTCGGCGATTTCGACCACACGATCCAGCGGGTCCGTGGTCTTCAGATCCACCGGCACAGGCGGCCGGTCTTTCTTGTCATCCGGCACCGGCTTCCGTTCGGGCTTTGCGGGGGTGGTCTCGGGTGCCCCAGGAGCATTGACTTGCGCCGTCTGAAGAGGAGGCGGAGGAGGCGAAGGAGGCGGAAGAGGAGGCGGAACCGGCGCCTTTGATAGGTGACTGTATAGCACAATCGCAATGATCAGCGCCAACGCGATGATAACGACATCGATCACTCCGCTGGATGACTGGCGAGGGCGGCGCAACATCCTCGTATTCCGTGCGGACCTTCTCGACGGGGCGTTGGGCGTGAACGGAAGGTGCCTCCTGGTCGTGTCCTGGGACTTCTTCTTCTGTACGGACAGCACTTTCTGGGCAGACTTCTCATTCAGTTTGGGCATGGGCGGACGGCGTAAGTTGCGACGCGGCAGCGCACAGGAACACTTGCCCTTGAACTCCGCCGCCGAAACTTTTGTTCCGTCCACGGCCGCATCCAGATCGGCGATCAACTTCTCGGGATCCGCGTATCGCTCCTCGGGATCCTTGGCCATCATCTTTGAGACGATCTGACCGAGAACGACCGGCACATTCGCATTGAGTTCACAGACGCCGGGCGCTTGGTCCTTGACATGCTGGCGCATCACATCGCGCGATCGACCATCAAACGGCGGGCGTCCGGCAAGGTAGTGGTAGAACGTGGCGCCCAGCGCGTAGATGTCGCACCGGCAATCGATGCACCCCGCACCTTTCGCCTGCTCCGGGGAAAGGTAGAGCGGCGTGCCCACTACGCGACCTGCCTTCGTGGCTGAGCCGTCGCCATCCCCGTTCCTGTCATCGTCTCCGTCACCCCACCGATCGTCCCGTTCAGCCCTTTTCAGCGTAGCCAGCCCCAGATCGCAGAGTTTGGCCGTTCCCTGCTCATCGACCATCACATTGTCCGGCTTCACGTCGCGATGAACGAGGTTGAGACTGTGCGCATACTGCAACGCATCGGCCACCTGACGGACAATTCTGACGGACTCCTCGACCGACAAACAACCTTGCTCCTTCAGCATCTCTCCGGTCGTCCGTCCGTTGACAAACTCCATGGCAAAATAGAGGTAGCCCTGCGCCTCACCGCAATCGATGCCATTGATGATATGCAGGTGATTCAGCTTTGCCGAGAAGCGTGCCTCCCGAAGGAAACGCTCCTTAAACGACTTGTTACGCGCCAGTTTAGGGGAGAGCACCTTCAACGCCACGACGCGATCGAGTGCGGTCTGCCGCGCCTTGAAGACCACACCCATGGCGCCTTGGCCCACCTTCTCCAGCACTTCAAAACCCGCCAGGATCTTGGCGCCTCGTCGCCCCGTCTCGATCTCCTCGACCTGCGTCAGCGACAAAACGCCCCGCTCCAGCAGAATCTGCTTGAGCGAGCGTTGCACCCCTTCCTCCTCGTTCAGCCTGTTCTGCTCGCGGAGGGCCTCAAGAATATGCTTGGGTTTGCAGAAACCCCGTCTGACGGCAAGCTCCGAAAAGCCTTTGCCTTTCGTAACCGCCACACTCGACCGAGTCTCGCCGGAGGACGCCATTGCCTTTTCGCTCCACACCTACGCCCTGACTAATTGAAACGCAGCCACAAATCAAGATGTAACAGCAGCCTTACTCATCAGGTCCAATGGCCGAACCGCGCAGGCAACCTGGATTCCGGCATGGAAGCATTACCTGCCGAGATATTATCGAACGAAACAGACAATAAAGTTCAGCACGATTTGGGCTTTAGGTGCGACGGGTGAACGCCGATACACCACCGCAGCGTCTGGCATATGTCATCAGGCGCATCGTGGGGAATCGGGGGGGGTGGGTAACGGCATTCCGCGCAAGCGGGGAGGAACGAGGGTCATGGCAGAACAGAACATGGGCACGGATTTCACCACCGTCATCGGAGCAGACGTCGTCATCAAAGGCGATGTGATCGTTGAACGCGGTCTACGCGTTGACGGTCAGATTGACGGGTCGCTGACTACGAAAGGCAAGGCGCTGATTGGCAAGAGCGGGCAGCTAAAAGCCGAGATCCGCGCCGGCATGCTCGTCGTCGAAGGCCGCATCAACGGAAACATCACCGCCGAACGGGTTCAGATCGAAGCCTCCGCACAAGTCCAGGGCGACCTGAACGCCGGAAAACTAACCATCAACGAAGGCGCCACCTTCTCGGGCAAAATCCAGATTGCACCGGATGCGCTCAAGGAGTCCGCACGAACCGACACCGCAGTACCGGCCAGCGCAACCCGGACCGTCACCGGTCTGCTGAAGAACGTGGCCTGAGACCGCTGCGCTGACGAAGATAGGTCGAGGCTCTTGCAAAACCCCTCACGAAGTTCGCCTGACGGCGCTCTTCGTGAGGG
>CAYSBP010000325.1:2014-3860 GCA_964429255.1 uncultured Planctomycetia bacterium | reverse complement strand
CGACCTTCGCCTTCGAAGGGCCGGGCAAGACCAAGGGTTACGATTACAGTCGGACGGCCAATCCGACGCGAAAGGCGATCGAAGAGTGCCTGGCGGTGCTGTTCTAGCCCGGATTATTCATGGACCCCTCCCCATGAATAATCCTCTTCGACTCGGCCTCTCCCGAGGCCTCGCTCAGGGCTAACCTGGATGATTCACGCTCGCGGCGCCGGCAGTCTGCAACGCCCATCCCTCTGAGCGTGAATCATCCAGGCTAGTTGGCGGACACGACCTTTCACCATATGCTGGAACGTGCCATGCAGAGGCGACCGTGGGAGGCACAGTCAATGTCCCAACCCGTGTTAATCCTGGTGGGCGGTTTCCTTGGGGCCGGCAAGACGACGTGGCTCACGCGGGCCGGGTTGGCGTTGCAGGAACGCGGCCTCTCGGCCGGTCTGATCACGAACGATCAGGCTGGGCAACTGGTCGACACCAAGCAACTGGCTGACGGCGGATTCCGCGTCGAGGAAGTCACCGGCGGGTGCTTCTGCTGCCGGTTCGAGGATCTGGTCTCCGCGGCCGAACGACTGGCCGAACCGGGGATGCCCGATGTCGTGCTGGGTGAGCCGGTCGGGAGCTGCACGGATCTTGCGGCGACGGTCCTGCGTCCCGTGCGGAAGTACTTCCCCGATCGATTCCGCGTCGCGCCCTTCACCGTCATGGCCGATGCGACGCGTCTGCGCGATCTGCGCGACGGCCGCGCGCGCGACCTCTTCCCCCACAGCGTACTGTACATCTACGGCAAGCAACTCGAAGAGGCCGACCTCATCCTGTTGAACAAGGCCGATCTGCTGCCGCCGGACGAGGTCGGCGAACTGAAAACCTGGCTGGCGTCGGCTTATCCCCTGGCCGCAGTGCGCGTGGTCTGCGCACAACGCGGAGAGGGCGTCCGCGAATGGCTGGACGAGGTGCTCGCGACCGACCGCCCCTCGGCTGCGCGAGACATACCCGTGGACTACGACCTTTACGCTGAGGGCGAGGGCGAGATGGGCTGGCTCAACGCGTCGATGGTTGTGGAAGGTTCGTTGCCTGATTGGCGCGTCTGGTGCGAATCGTTGCTTGGTGAAATCGGCCGCCAGTGTGAAGCGCGCCATGCCGGAATCGGTCATGTGAAGCTCTTTCTTCTCTCGGCCGGAGGCTCGGTGGTCGGCAATCTCACCTCCGGCTCTACGCCGCCGCTGGTCCTGGCGCACGGCGACCCATCGGCCGCGCCCCAAGCACGCCTGATCCTCAATGCGCGTGCCTGTCTAGCGCCGGAGGAACTGCAAGCGCTGGTCGAAGCGGCCTGGACCGAGCAACTTGGACACGGGTTGACGGTCGTGGTCGAGCATCTGGAGTGCTTCCGCCCGGGCCGCCCGAAACCCCAGCATCGTTTGGACGCCGCCTCGTGCCCGATACGCCGGTAGGCGATACATGGGAGTTCAGAAGAATGGCGAAGAAGAACATCGAGAACGCGAAAGGCAGACTTCCCGGAACGTACAAGGACTTCATTGCCAAGTATCCTGCTCTGGGCAAGGCGCACGAGAACATGGCCAAGGCGGTCGACCAGACCGGGCCGCTCGATGCCAAAACCTGCTCCCTGGTCAAGATCGGTATTTGCGTCGGCGCCGGACTGGAGTCCGCTTTGCGCAGTCACGTGCGCCGCGCGATGCAGAACGGCGCCACGCACCAGGAGATCGAGCAGGCGATCCTGCAGGCCATGAACACATGCGGCTTTCCGCGCACCGTTGCGGCGTGGACTTGGGCACAGAAGCAATTCGAACGTGGCGTGTGAAGCGACGGCGGGCGTGGATCTGATTCTTATCTG
>CAYSBP010000325.1:0-1914 GCA_964429255.1 uncultured Planctomycetia bacterium | reverse complement strand
GCACATCGACGGACGATTCCGATCAATCCCTGCGCCTGAGGAACGTCTCCCGAATGACCAGCACCATGACGACGAGCAGGCCCAGGACGCAGAGACCGGACGAGGGAAGTGCCAGCCAGGCCAGGGATTCCTTGGCGGCACCGGTGCTGCCCATCGCCGGCGCCCGGAAAGCGGCGAGCAGCCAGAAGATTCCATAGCCCAGCGCTCCGGCGCCCAACGCCACTGCGGTCAGCCGTCGCAGCAACACGCCCGCTTGGACGAAGGACAGCAGCAGAATCAGCGCCACGGCCGTGGTGCCCAGCGCGCCGGCGTGCAGGTGTGCGCGCTTGACGTACGCCCACGCTTTCTCAATCACCTTCTTCTTCTCCGCCTCCAGCTTCGCCGTGGCCGCCGTCAGTTTGGCCGGCTCCTCCCGTTCCTCCGGCGCCAGACGATCCAGTTGACTCTTCTGCCATCGGGCTCCGCGGTCCTGCAGGCCCTGCTTCATCGAATCTTCGAACACGCCGAAGGCAACGCCCAGGCCGAAACCAAAGAGGATCGCCAGGAGCGCCAGCACCAGACCTTCGCGCAACGGCCGCAGGCCTGCACTGAGATAATCGTCGGTCATTCGTGCTTCCTTTCTGTCTGGGCCTTGCGCGTTGCGCCGCCCAGGGCTCAATGGATGGGACACGCTCCGTCACGGTAGGCTGCAGCGTCCGCGGGCTCGCCGCCGCAGCGTGGCTCATCGTCATCCGGCTTGCCATCGCAGACCGCGGATGCGGCGAGTGGCTCGAGACCCAAAGATAGCACGGTCTCTCGGCAGACTTCGTGAAGAGCCCGCGCCAACGCCGCGAAGAGTGGCTCAACAGTGGCCTGTTCCAATGCATCGCAGAAAGGCGGCACCCACTCGGACAGGTGGTCGCGGACAAAGGATCGCGCGGCGTCGGACGCGATCCCGGCCTGTTCCGCATCGCCCTTCTGTCGAGCGGTCTCCGACATCACCAGCAGCAGCGCCAGGAAGTCCAGCTCGCAGGCGATGTGGTCGGGACGCTCGGCCCCCGCCGGTGACGGGCGCAGGCCGAAGGCCGTGTAGAAGCCCTGGACGTCGGCTATGATTCCGCCCTTGTCGCGCCGGATATAGGTCGTCTCGTAAGGCGGGCAGGCCACGCCGGACTCGAAGAGCCGGTTGTACTCGGCCGTCCAGCGTTCCACGTCGAGGTCTTCGATCAGCGCGGCCAACGCGCCCAGCGCCGTCGCCGAGGAAACGGGGAAACCCGCGGCAAGGACCAGGCCCTGCGCATCGAAGGACCGCTCGCCGATGCGCAATCGGACGATATGCGGTCTCTTGAAGAAGGCCGAGAGCAGAAGCAGCAGGTCCGCCGTCGCCAGTCGCTCCAGCGCCGCATGCGAAAAACAGGTCGCGTTCATGGTTTCACCTCGAAGGGAAGCCAGTTGCAGTATTGCTTGCGCGCGCCAACGTTACCGCTCGAGCCGTCCCAGACAGCGACCGCGAACTGACCGCCCGTGCCCGGCCTGAACTGGTAGTCCAGCGAATCGGAGGTGGTCAGCGGGCGCATGAAGACGACCTCCCAGCGGCCGTTCTTCCAGAATCCTTTGCCTGTCGTCGCATGGTCTTGGTGAGGGGTGAGGGTTCCGAATCCCTGTGCGGTCAATTCCTGCACGGGCTCCTTGCGATCGAAAATCGCCGCCGGGTTGCCGGCCTGCTGTGCGGGGAACCAGACTCGCGAGCGGGGATCCTGGAAGGCGGCCGGTATCCGGAAGGGCCGTTCGCCTTGCACGAACCAGTAGAATTCGGAGTAGAAGTTCGGGTGCATATCTTCGACGTCCTGGAAATGCTCGGAAATGTCCTTCTGCCAGAGTGCTTTCCAGTAAAGCGTCTGGATGGCTTTGCCCTTCGCACCCATGGTGACCGGC
>CAYSBP010000324.1:2315-3870 GCA_964429255.1 uncultured Planctomycetia bacterium | reverse complement strand
CCGACTAGACCACGCCACCTTAGGTTAGCGCTTATGCCCCCCAACCCCCTCCGGCGCGGAGGGGAGTCACTGAGGTTCTCAGCGAAGTTGTGGGTAATGGGCACCCCCTGTGGGATCTGTGGGAGAGGGGTTTTTCAACGGGCTGCCATTGCGTCACGGACGCTGTTTCTTCATTTCCGCAATCGTCGTCTCGACCACAATGCGCACGGCACTCATCAGGTCTTCCAGCGAATACGCTCCACCCGCCGCGTTCGGCTCGCCGACGCGAGGCACGTGCACGAAGCCTCGCACGGCAAGCCCCTGGGTCCCCGGTCCGTCCGTTGCGGCCATCAGCCGGTAGAAGCACTCGTTGCAGAGGTACCCGCCGGCATCGTCCGAGGCCGCCGCGGTCAGTCTCGCCGCCGCGAAGGCCTTGAGGATCGCCTCGACCGGCAACTGCGTCGGCAGCTCGTCCTTTCCGTCGGCAACGATCCTTTCGCGTGTCGGCCGTTTCCCATTGTTGTCGGTCGGCTTGACGGGATGGTAGCCGTTGCGCGCAACTCGCTCGACCTCGATCAGTCCCCTTCCCTGCCCGAAGCAGATCACCACACGCGGCTGATGCCTGGCGATGGCGTCCACCAATGGCTTGGCCATCTCGTCGTAGACGACAGGCAATTCGACCGTCTCGATCCGGTAACCGGAAATGGTTTGGCCGGCCAGCGGCTTGAGCATCTCCCACGAGGGGTTGTCCTTCGCGCCGCCAAAGGGCTGGAAACCGGTCAGGAGACAGACAGGCGCCTCATCGGCCCACAGTGAACTCGAAGCCAGGACCAACCCCAGAATCACGGCGCAGATTCGATTGGAACGCATTGGCACTCCCTTGCATCGCGGAAAGGCAACCTGACCAGTATAGGCAACTTACATTGTAAACAACTGGCGCACCCACTCGAGGACTGAGGGCAATCCGATGAAGAGCGCCATAGCAACGAGTGCCAAGACGCCGCCAACCACGAACCAACGCGGCAACGGTCGCTTGGCCTGAAGACCCCGTGAGCCCTGATCGTCCGTGTAATTCTTACAGTAGGGGCATTGGGCAACACCAGCCATGATCGTCTTGCCGCAGTACGAACAGGTCTCGTAATCTTCTTCGCCCATGGCGATGAGTATCCACACGATCCCGGCGGTCTGCAAGCCGAGGCCGGTAATGCGGGCCACCCGCAAAAGGATCAGGCAGGCGCAACGATGCGCCAGCCTGATCTTCTGACCAGTCCAAGGCCTTTCAATTCTCGAAAAATGGCCCGAACTCTTCGGTGTCGGGGTCGCTATCGGAATCGGTATCGACTCCTTTTCCTCCTTGCGGCATGTAAGGGCCTTGCCAACCGGCACATGAAACGAAACTTCAGTCGTAGGGTTCATTGGAAACCGAATGCCAATAAACACTCAACGTGCAGTCGCCCTCGCATGATCGGTTCAAAAGACCCGCTGAATGTCCCAGAACCCCGCCATTCCCTTGCCAGCAGACCACGCTGCCCATAAATTACCCGCTTCGCGTTCCAAACCGTTTACTCACCCCAGG
>CAYSBP010000324.1:0-2215 GCA_964429255.1 uncultured Planctomycetia bacterium | reverse complement strand
CCACGCTGCCCATAAATTACCCGCTTCGCGTTCCAAACCGTTTACTCACCCCAGGAAGGAGCCTCACTGTGGCCAATCCGGAACTCGACCAACTCTGCGTCAACACGATCCGCTGTCTCTCCATCGACGGCGTACAGAAGGCCAATGCCGGCCATCCCGGCATGCCGATGGGCGCGGCCCCCATGGCCTACGCGCTCTGGCACAAGCACCTCAAGCACAACCCGACGGATCCGATGTGGTTCAACCGCGACCGCTTCATCCTTTCGGCCGGCCACGGCTGCATGCTCCTCTACAGTATGCTCCACCTGACCGGCTACGATCTGTCGATGGAAGAGGTGAAGAGCTTCCGCCAGTGGGGCTCCAAATGCCCTGGTCATAGCGAATTCGGCCACACGGCGGGCGTCGAGACGACCACCGGCCCCCTGGGCGCCGGCTTCTCGACCGGCATCGGCATGGCCATCGCGCAGAAGTACCTGGCCAGCTACTTCAACCGTCCCGACCACAACATCATCGACTACAAGATTTACGCCATCGTCTCCGACGGCGACCTGATGGAAGGCATCACCAACGAAGCGGCCAGCCTCGCCGGCCACCTGCGCCTCGACAACCTGATCTACCTCTACGACGACAACCGCATCTCGATCGAAGGCGGCACGGAACTGACCTTTACCGAGGATCGCAAGAAGCGCTTCGACGCGCTCGGCTGGCACACCCAGGTCGTCGCCGACGGCAATGACGTGACGGCCATCCACCGCGCGATCCTGAAAGCACAGAAGGTTGAAGGCAAGCCGCACATCATTCTGGTCCGCACGATCATCGGCTACGGTTCGCCCAATAAGGCCAACACGGGCGAAGTCCACGGCTCGCCGCTGGGCCCCGACGAGGTCAAACTCACCAAGAAGGCCTACGGCTGGGATCCCGAGAAGGACTTCTACGTGCCCGAAGAGGCCGGCAAGGAGTTCCGCAAGGCCGTCTCGCGCGGCAAGCGCGCACAGAAGCAGTGGAACGAGCAGTTCGCGGCGTACCAGCAGGCGCACCCGGAACTGGCGCGGCAGTTCGAGGACTGGCAGGCCAAGAAGCTCCCGGCCGGCTGGGATGCGGGAATGCCCAACTTCGCGGGCGAGAAAGAACTCCCGACACGTTCGGCCAGCGGCAAGGTGCTCGGGGTCATTTCACCGAAGCTGCCAATGCTGCTGGGCGGTTCGGCCGACCTGCATCCTTCCACGAACACCTACATCAAGGGCGCGGGCGAATTCCAGCATCCCTCCAACGAGAAGGAAACGGGGAACTACGGCGGCCGCAACCTGCACTTCGGCGTCCGCGAACACGCCATGGGCGCGGCGGTCAACGGCATGGCGCTCAGCCAGATGCTGATCCCCTACGGCGCCACATTCCTCGTCTTCAGCGATTACTGCAAGCCGCAGCTGCGCCTGTCCGCCATCATGAAGACGCAGGCGATCTACGTCTTCACGCACGACACGATCGGCCTCGGCGAAGACGGCGCGACGCACCAACCCATCGAGCAACTGGCCATGCTGCGCTCCATCTACGGTCTGAACGTCATCCGCCCGACGGACGCGACCGAAGTGCCGGTGGCGTGGAAGATGGCGATCGAGCGGCGCAACGGACCGACCTGCATCATCCTGACGCGGCAGAAGATCCCGGTACTGGATCGCACCAAGTACCCCGCCGCAGACAACCTGGCCAAGGGTGGTTACATCCTGGTCGGCAGCGCGACCGAAAAGCCCGACGTCATCCTGATCTCCTGCGGCTCGGAAATGGAGTACACGATGAAGGCCGCTGATACGCTCACGGCCGAAGGCGTCAAGGTACGCGTGGTGGCCATGCCGTCGATGGAACTTTTTGAAGCGCAGCCCAAGGAGTACCGGGACCAGGTCCTGCCGCTGGACGTGCGGGCGCGCGTGGCCGTCGAGGCCGCTCATCCGGTCTGCTGGCACAAGTACGTGGGACTGGACGGCGCGCTGGTCTGCATGAACAGCTTCGGCGCCAGCGCTCCGTACAAGCTGCTCTACGAGAAGTTCGGCATCACCCCGGCCAGCATCGTCGCGGCCGCGAAGGACGTGATGAAAGGGCGACCCTAGCCTGGATTATTCATGGGCCCCTTCCCATGAATAATCCTCTTCGACTCGGCCTCTCCCAAGGCCTCGCTCAGGGCTAACCTGGATTATTCACGCTCGCGGCGCCGGCAGTCTGC
>CAYSBP010000323.1:1901-3874 GCA_964429255.1 uncultured Planctomycetia bacterium | reverse complement strand
GACACGAGTCGTGCAGTTAAGTGGCAGAAACACGGTAAGGAAGAAATGCCCCACGAGGCAACGGGATGCGACGATACGCTCGTCTGCGTCAAACTCCCCTTCGCCTGCCGCCCCATCTTCAAGGCGGTGGCAAAGGACGTCTTGAGTTACCTGGTCGGGCACGGCATGTCCACGCAGTTCTTCAGTGAACGAGCTACTTACCGAAAGCCATTCGAGGTACGGCGCCTTGACTTTGGCGGGCGGGAAACCACCGTCGAGATGGTCCGACCCAGAAGCCAATGCGACGGCACAATGGAGACTCCGACACTCTATGAGCGCGGACTGCCGATCAGTTCCATCGACCTGCCATTCCATGTGAACCTGCTGACAACACTGCAGGATTCCATTCCCGAGGCGTTAGCGAGTGACATGGCCAAAGCCCTGGTCGTTTCTGAGTTACCACTGTAGCGGTATTGGCCGCGCCCGCACGCTGTATGTCCTGTCTTTACCGGCTGCCCTTCCGCGACTTCCGCTTCCGAGCTTCCGAGCATCCCAGCATCTCGCCGTGCTTGCCCCGACAGGTCGGAATGGCGAACCGGTTTGGAGCGGAAGGCGCCGCCTCCCGTGCCGCCGCCAACGTTAGCAGTGCTTGGCGAAGGTCCGGCGGCAGAGACGCCAGCCACCCGAGCAGCACGCCAAGTTCCGGCTTCTCCTCCAGTTCCCGAGCGATCTTCAACCCTCGCTCGTTCAACTCGCTGCAACGCGCTCCTTCACCGAACGCCAGCCACGCGCTGGAGACCCCCAGCGCGCTGGCAATCCCCGGTATTTCGCCCAGTGGAGGGACGGTCCTGTTCAGCCAAGCCCTGACACCAGCCGGCTTCCGCCCGATGGCGACAGCCAGTTCCTCCATGGACATGCGCTTGGCGTCCTTCGCGTCCGCCAACCTGCTCCGAAAGGAATCCTGGTCCCATTTCATGGGGCCAGTCAACCCACGTGCTACGCAAAGTCCAATGTAGAATCCGGATTGAGCTTGAAATGCTACACATAGTAGCTACCATGTCTTATTGTTACTGCAATGCTACGTTATGTAGCAGATGGGATACTGCGGATGCGGCACCACGACGAGACAGAACGCGAATGCGACGCCAAGACAAAGCGCCGCCCCCGACCGCATGCCCATGTGGTGGGAACAAGCCGTCCCTCCGGGACAAGGACCGAAGCAACGGCGCCGTGCGGTCGCCTACTACCGCCACTCCGCGGAGATTGGCCAAGAGAACTCGGTCGAGATTTAGCAGGATCAAGTACGAGCGTTCAAGGTGGCGAAAACCGAGGCCGTAGCCGGAATGGTCGATGTCCATGGCGCGCAACTGGACGGTGAACTCGTGGCTCCGCGGGTCGCGGTCTCTCTACGGCGCATTGACTGAGTCGGACAGCGTGGGGTAGGCTATGGTTCTGGAGGATCGCGGTATGAGCGAGAACACATACGTGGGCATCCATCGAAGACTGACGCGGTTTGCGTTCGACGACCAGTCAGTGACCTTCTTCGGAATCATGCTCCACCCAGGACCCGGCACGACAACCTACCTGGATGTCTATTGCGACCGACCGTGCTGGCGTACGCTGCTTGACACCCCACCCTCGTTCCTGAGCCTGACGAACGAGGTCCACGTCTGCGATTCGGAGCGGGCCGTGCGCTGGACGCCTCGACGAGGCGCAGTCAGCACGCCGCGCGAGGCAACCGGCCGCGACGAAACGCTCGTACACGTAGAACTGCCTTTCGCGGACTACAAAATCTACGCGGAGTTGCTCAAGGACGAGGAGAAGCTCCTGATCCCGGAGCGGATCACCTCCGCACGGGTCTTCGGCGATCCGCTCGTCTACCGAAAGCCTGTCCATTCACGGCCGATCCGACTGGCCGTTGGGGAGGTTGACGCCCTGGTGGTCCGAACCAAGTTGCACACGGACAGAACGATGGAGTCTCCAACGCTCTACGA
>CAYSBP010000323.1:0-1801 GCA_964429255.1 uncultured Planctomycetia bacterium | reverse complement strand
TGCCGTGTTCACGGTTTGTCATCCCCTCGCGGCTCAAGGACGACGAACGGCAGGTGCTCGGCGACAAGGCTTCACAGATGTTTCGTGTCGCCGCCGCAGGGATACGAGATTCAATCGGTCACCCGCTTGACGCCCTACGAGAAAGCGAGCCATACAACCAGATGGCGGATGCATGGAAGGCATGGGCGGAAGGCGCCGAGCCTTGGGCGGCCTTCTGCCGGAAGAACCGCCGACTGGCTATACGTCTTGCTGCGGACCAGAAGCGGTCCTAGAGGTTTTGAGGGGAGTGGCAGGCGAGCTGCCAGCAGGAAGTAGCGAAAGGTGGGACCGGCCGATGGCGAACGAGTTGCCTACAGTTGTTGGAAGATACGCGGACGGGGTCTCGACCGCCTATCGTGCCAGTCTGAAGTACCTGAACGACAATCCCGACATTGGGGAAACGTTTGAGTATCTAGAGAATTTTGCTGCACTATCTGTCTGGCCTTGCGTGCCGACTCAGACCGGCCGTCCGTTGCCGGCCAGCGACGAGAAACCGCAGGGGCCGATAATCGATTTTGAGGACGACCTTCAGCATGCGCTGTTCTACGCTGCGTGCGGACTCTACCAGGACGCAAAGGACCGATTGATGCGCTTCTTCCGGTATGCCATCTGGCGGGCCGCGGTTACTCGCGGCCCGCAGTTGGAAAAACGTTGCTGTCCCACTGTTAGTCTCAACACGCTGCTGGCGGAGAGGCAGTTCCGGAAATATGACGCGGCGCTCAGCATTCGGTCCCGGCTGAAACAGTGGCTCGTCGTGATGGCGGAGCACGAGGCCGTGGTGGCCACCTCCTGCGTGTATTTCTACCCATCAAGCTGCCGGAAGTTCGTCGTCTGCGCACACGAGGCCGTGGACCTTGCAGTTGCCTGCCTGGCTTACCGGAAACCTCAGGTTGCTGTGGCAATCGATGGTGCCGAAAAGTTCGGCGACTATGTGTTGTGGGCCGAACTGTTAGAACCGGACCACGTCCAAGCCGTTCTGGGCGTACTGAAGCCACGCACGAAGGAGTTCCTGCTGGCCCGTGCCGAGAAGGACGTGCGCATCGCCGCGATGTGCGATTATCTCAAGGACCTGACCCCCGTCACGAGTGAGCAGGAGTTCTTTCCGAGGTACAGTGAGATGCTCGAATTCGTTTCCCGCATGGTCGGATTGAAAGACTCGTAGCGCCAGCGGGGCGTGTGAGTGATCAAAGGAGGGCTACCGTCACGCTCGCGTTCCTTTTCCAGGGAGGTCCGGAGAACGGGCGGGTGATGTTTTTCATGTCGAGGCCGCCCAAGATGGTCGGTTTCCTGCTGTCGCAGCGCCGGGTGGCCCAATACAAACTCGTAAAGGAACCGCCCGTCGAGGTCATGCAGCGATTTGCCGGGCTTTACGCTCTCGACATGGAGACGACGTTGCCCGATTGCCCCGCCGGAAGAAAACTGGATGGGATGAACCGGAAACAGGCGGATGCGAACTGACTGTTGTGCCCAGCTCTTGCGAACCTTTTTGTGTTAAGGAAACGACAATACCCACGCCGGCCAGAAGCAGGACCAAGAGCCCCACAATCACAGTTCGCGTCCGCATGGAACAACTTCCCTCACAAGCACAGAAGCACTATTATCGGAGCAACAGAACGCTATCACACAAGCACGCACTTTTAGACTTTCAAGTTCGCAGGGTAGCCGTCCCCGTCAATCCATTTTCCACACTGCATTCAAACCCACATGCAGTCGGAGTAGGAATCATGGTTGCCCATAACCCCCTCCACGGATCCGGACGAGC
>CAYSBP010000322.1:0-3885 GCA_964429255.1 uncultured Planctomycetia bacterium | reverse complement strand
TTGGCCTGGAGTGCCTCGTCGCAGAAGAAGTAGACCGGAAACTCGACGATCCCGTAGAGCCGGGTCGCGGCGTAGAAAATCAGCACCGCCACCATCGCGACCCATTCACCGCGGGTGAGGTGAAAACGGGAGGCCGGGCCGACGGCACCGGTGTCGTGCGCCTCGCTTGCGGGCGGTTCGGGGAGAAGGTCCGCGTTCGACATCATCATCGAGTATATCGGCCGTCTCAATTGTTGGGGATCAGCAACAGGAGGCCGATCACGACCAGCGCGCCGCTGACCAGCCGGCGAAACATCTCCTCGCCGAGCTCGAGGTGGATGCGGTTGCCGATGAGGGCGCCTATCAGCACCGCCGGCAGAACCAACAATGCAGACCACATCCGGGTCTCGGTGATGAGCCCGAAGACCGCGTATGACGGGACCCGCACAGTGGTCATGAGCAGGAAGATCGCCATCAGGTGGCCGCGAAAGGCCGCCTTGCCGGCGCCTCCGAGTTGGTAATAGAGAACCAGTGGCGGGCCGCCGGTGCCGAAGAGACCGGTGAGCAGCCCCGACAACACACCCACCGGCGGCGCGACCCACCCGGGCAAGGTGCGGCGGCGCGTCGCCGGCAGGATGAGAAAGACTGCACCGACCGCGACCAGGAAGAAGCCGAGAGCCGTCAGCAGGATCTCCGGTTTGCCCCAGCGCAGCAGCCAGGTGCCGACCGGGATGCCGACGGCGATACCGGCAAAGAGCACCAGCACCCCGCGCCAGACGATGTCCCGCCGCGAGGTCCACACCACCCACAACTCGGCGGGCAGGTTGACCAGGAGCAGCAGCACGACGACGTCGCGCAGTTCGGGCAGAAGCAGCGCGAGACCGCCGACGGCGATCAGACCGGCACCGAAACCGAGGGTCACGTAGACCGCCTCGGCGACCGCCAAAATCAGACAGACGAGCAGCAATTGGGGGAGTGAAGTGAAGATCGATTCGAGCCCGAACATCGGCGGGCAGTGTACACTTCTGCGCGCTTTCGAGTCGGGGAGTCGTTGATGGCGAAACAGGATCTGAACGCTGTGGTTCAGCAGCGGTACGAGGTGGCGCCAGGGTTGATGGTGTTGAGGGTGGTGGCCGACGGCTGGTCCCTCCCCGATTTCAAACCCGGCCAGTTCGCCGTCCTCGGGCTGCCCCCGGAAGCGCCGCGGTGTCCGGGTTCCGACGGGGAGGAAGAAGCGCCGAAGCCCGACCGCCTGATCCGCCGCGCCTACTCGATCGCCTCCTCATCGGTCGCCCGCGAGTATCTCGAGTTGTACATCACCCTGGTGCGGTCGGGCGGTCTGACCCCACGGTTGTTCGCGCTGCAGCCGGGAGACCGTCTGTGGTTGGGCCCGAAGATCGCCGGCAACTTCACCCTCGATCAGGCGCCGCAGGACTCCAACCTCGTGCTGGTGGCGACGGGCACCGGTCTCGCCCCCTACATGAGCATGCTGCGGACCATGCTGCACGAGGTGGGGGACCGGAAGTTCGCAATCCTCCTCGGCGCCCGCCATTCATGGGATCTGGGATACCAGTCGGAGCTGGTGGCGATGGATCGTTTGAGCCCGGCCTTCTCCTACCACTCCATCATCAGCCGCCCTGCCGAAGAACCGGTACCGTGGGGCGGCCCTGCCGGCTATGTCCAGGATCTGTGGAGAGAAGGGTTGCTGGAAACGACCTGGGGGTTCAAACCCGCTCCCGAGAACACGTCCGTCTTCTTGTGCGGCAACCCGGCGATGATCGACGACATGGTGGCAATGCTCGCCGAGGACGGCTTTCGCGAACACAGCCGCAACGAGCCCGGCGAGATCTTCGTCGAACGCTACTGGTAAAACGTTTGAACGTTCAACGTTGAACTCATTTGTAGGGTGGGCCTTGGCCCACCACTGTAGTTTGGCCTTCAACTAGATTCATGAACTAGATTTTGTTGTCGGGTGCACCTTTCTTCTTGTGCATCGGCACTTTGCTGTGTTTGCGTAGCTCTAGCATAAGTGCTAGACTCAATGCATAGGAGGTGCATCATGGGATACCCAACGAAGGTTCAGCTCATCCAACGAAAGAAGACCGCCGATCAGTACTACATCAACTTCCCCACCGCCGTGGCTGAAGCCATGGAGTTTCAGAAGGGGGAGGTCATCGAATGGATCATAGAAGACAAGGCCAACATCATCGCTCACCGTCGCCATGTGCCGCCCTCCCCGGTCACGGTAAAAAAAACTCTCCTCAGATCCTCACGGGAATCGAAAGACTCCTGAGTCAGTGTCAGGGTCTGGGCAATGAGCAGATGCGCGAGCGCGTGCGCAGGCATCTGCTCAGCCAGTTGCTCTGTCTGGGGCGACACACTCTGACCGGTGTGCTCGGTACCTCCGGGCGGTTGTTCTGCGATTGGAGCGCGGACTATAGGATGTACTCAGCGCAGCGAGTCAAACCCGAAAAACTATTTGCGCCTGTACGACAAGCTCTGACGGACAGACTCGCGCCGGCTCAACCGCTTGTCGTCGCCTTGGATGACACGCGTTTACCCAAGAGCGGGCACAAGACCCATGGTGTGAAGTACACCCGCGATCCGTTAGGGCCTGCCTTCCACGTGAATTTCATCAAGGCTCAACGATTCGTTCAGATATCCATGGCCTCGCCGGCAGATAGCGGCATGGCCCGAATGATTCCGATCGACTTCGTTCATGCTCCCGCTGCAACCAAGCCGCGCCCGGGTGCAGACGAACAGGCATATGCACGATTTCGAAAAGCAAAGCGCGAGACGGCTCTGCCCAAGGTCGGGGCGGATCGCCTACGTGCGCTGCGATCCGCAATGGACAAGGACGGCCAACAGAACCGGCCTCTATGGTCGGTCGCTGATGGCGGTTTCACCAACCGGACGTTTTTGAAAGACCTGCCGCCACGAACCGTTGCGACGGGGCGCATTCGTGCCGACGCCAAGCTCTATCATTTGCCGGAGCCAACCGAAGGCAAGCCCGGTCGCAATCGTGTCTACGGGAAGCGGGCCACCACTCCGGAAGAACTCCGACTGGATGCCTCCATTCCATGGCAGAAGATCGAAGTCTTTGCTGCCGGGAAGATGCATCAATTCAAGATAAAGACTCTCGCACCGCTTCGCTGGCGACCCGCCGGCAAAGAGTACGATCTTCGCCTCATTGTGATCGCGCCGTTGGGCTACAAACCCACGAAGCACTCCCGGGTGCTGTATCGCAAGGCGGCCTATTTGATCTGCACCGATCCGAATGCGTCCATTCAGGAGGTGCTGCAAGCCTATGTCTGGCGCTGGGACATTGAAGTGAATTTCCGCGACGAAAAGACGCTGCTCGGTGTGGGACAGGCTCAGGTGCGTCATGATCACTCTGTCGAAAACGTGCCGGCCCTTGCTGTGGCTGCTTACGCCATGCTTCTCACTGCCGCCATCCAAGCCTATGGTCCAACCGGTAGCCCCGATTCACTGCCCAGCCCGAAATGGCGAAAGGAGAAAGGGCTGCGTGCTTCCACGCAAGCTCTCATTCAGCACCTCCGGCACGAGGTATGGGCACAATTCATCCATTTCTCCGGCTTCCCATCACACCATACCCCCGACATGAAGCCACAGAAATTCGAATCATCCCTCGAAAGTGCCCTGTTCTACGCCGCCGCATAATCCCACGAGGGCCAAACTACAGGGGTGGGCCTTGGCCCACCTTCAGTCGCGCCGCTGAAAGGCCGCGTGCGGCGGAGGTGCCATTTTTCGCATTGAGTGAGCGCGAGCCCCCCAATCAGCATGGGCATTGAGGGCACTCAATGCGAAGAGTGGCACCTCACGGGAAACGCGATCTCAAGGTCGGGACCATTCGAACATACGGAAACGGACACGTCGACAAGCACG
>CAYSBP010000321.1:0-3897 GCA_964429255.1 uncultured Planctomycetia bacterium | reverse complement strand
GCGGCTCCAACTCGGCAAGCAAACGTCTGTTGTGTCAAATGCGCGCGACAGAGTTGTCTCCGCAGGAAACCGAGTACACTGCGTCGCGTGTTTCGGATTGCCCCATAACAAGTCGCCTCGGGGGTTGGATCTCAAGAACCGGATGTCGAATACTTGGTGCTGGATGCTCGGCTGACCCAGTATCCAGCATCGAGAAGTTCCAGCGGCGGAGGACGTCTGAATGTCGGTCGATTTCTGCCACCTGCACTGCCACAGCCAATACAGTCTGTTGGACGGCGCGTCGCGCATCGGAGATATGATCTCGCGCGCGCACAAGATGGGCCAGAAGGCCATCGCGCTGACGGACCACGGCAACATGTTCGGCGCGATCGAGTTCTACAAGGCGTGTAAAAATTTCAACGAGAAGGTCGAAGCCGAGGGCAAACAGGGAGTCAGGCCGGTCGTCGGCATGGAGGCCTATATCGTCCCCAACGGCCAGTCGCGCATGGCGCGCGAGAAGGTCAACGGGGAGTACGATCACCACTGCCTCCTGTGGGCCAGTAATGAGGTCGGCTTTAAGAACCTGATGAAGCTTTCCACGCTGGCCTATTCGGAAGGTTTCTACATGCACCCGCGACTGGACCAGGACGCGCTGGCCAAACACAGCGCGGGGTTGCTGGGCGCCAGCGGTTGTCTGGGCAGCGAAGTGCCCAGCACGATTCTGAACCGGGACTACG
Source organism: uncultured Planctomycetia bacterium (assembly GCA_964429255.1). GTDB lineage: Bacteria > Planctomycetota > SZUA-567 > H5-PLA8 > H5-PLA8 > CAYSBP01. The sequence continues at coordinate 3,181 of CAYSBP010000321.1, read as the reverse complement.
AGACGGCGCGGCGCATCGCGGGACGATACATCGAGATCTTCGGCAAAGGCAACTTCTACTTCGAACTGCAGAACCAGTGCGGCGCGCTGGATCCGGTGAAGTGCGGCGACGAGGCCCGCGAACTGGCGCAGATGCAGAAGAAGGTCAACCAGGCGATCGTCAAGATGGCCCGCGAATTCGAGGCGCCGCTGATCGCCACGAATGACTCGCACTACACGTCCCGCGACGACGCCGAAGCACACGACGCGCTGCTCTGCATCGGCACCGGCAAGCTGATCGCCGACGTGAACCGTATGCGCTTCGCCTGTTCGGAGTTCTACCTGAAGAACAACGACGAGATGTTCGCGCTCTTCCCGGACCATCCTGAGGCGCTCAACCGCACGCAGGAGGTCGCCGAGCGATGCAACCTGAAGCTGACCTTCGGCCAGTATCACTATCCGGTCTTCGCGATTCCGACGGGCGAGCCTCAGGATATCTACTTCCGGAAACTGGTCGAGGAAGGCCTGAAGTGGCGCTACGGTCAGCCGGTACCGTCCGACGTGAAGGCGCGCGCGGAGGAAGAACTGCGCGTGCTGATCAAGATGGACTTTGTCGGCTACCTGCTGATCGTGTGGGACATCGTCCATACGGCGCGCAAGATGGGCATTCCGGTCGGCCCGGGCCGCGGCAGCGCGGCGGGTTCCATCGTCTGCTATGCGCTGGGCATCACCAACCTCGAGCCATTGCGTTACGCGCTCCTCTTCGAGCGTTTCGTCAATGAAGGCCGCAACGAGATGCCCGATATCGATATCGACTTCTGCCAGTCACGGCGGTCCGAAATTATTCAGTACGTACAGGATAAATACGGCCGCGACTGCACGGCCGGCATCATCACCTTCAACACGATGGCGGCGAAGGGCTCGCTCCGCGACCTCGGCCGCGTACTCGACTGGAAGTTGCCCGAGGTGGACCGCATCGCCAAGCTGATTCCCAACGTGCCGGGCAAGAAGGTCACGTTGCAGCCGCGAACGGGTGACGATGACGGCATCTACGCCGTGGACGACGAACCGGATCTGAAGGCCGAGTACACGAGCAACGCGCGCGCAAAAAAACTCATCGACATGGCGCGGCGCATCGAAGGCCTGACGCGCAACCCAGGCCGCCACGCGGCGGGACTCGTCATTTCGGACAAACCCATCACCGAGTACTGTCCGCTCTACCGCGACAAGGACGGTGCGCTGCTGACGCAGTTCGAGATGGCGCACATCGATTCGGTCGGCCTGCTGAAGATCGATATTTTGGGCCTGGAAACGCTGACCGTCCTGCATCGCTGCGTGAACCTGATCGGGGAGCGCCACGGCGTGAAGGTGGACCTGGACCGCCTGCCAACGGACGACGCGGAGACGTACCGGATGCTGGCGCGCGGCGAGGCGCGCGGCATCTTCCAGTTCGAATCGGAAGGGATGGTCAAGCTGCTGATGGAGGCGCGGCCCGACTGCCTGGAAGACCTGGTCGCGCTGAACGCCATGTATCGGCCCGGCCCGATGCAGAACATTCCAGCCTTCATCGCGCGCAAACACGGCAAAGAGCCCATCGACTATACGGTACCGGAACTCGAGCCGATCCTGAAAGACACCTACGGAATCATTGTTTATCAGGAACAGGTCATGCAGATCGCCAACCGCCTGGCGAATTTCTCGCTCTCCGAAGCAGACCGCCTGCGCAAGGCGATGGGCAAGAAGAAGAAGGACCTGATGGAGAAGTACGGCAAGCAGTTTGTCGAAGGCTGCGTAAAGAACGTGATCCCGGCGGAGAAGGCCAAGGCGCTTTATGAGACGATCGCAAAATTCGCCGAGTACGGCTTCAACAAGTCGCACGCAGCAGCCTACGCCTTTGTTGCTTACCAAACCGCCTGGCTGAAGTCGCACTACACGCCCGAATTCATGGCGGCGCTGCTCTCGCTCAAGCAAGGCGACATCGACGACGTGGTGCTGTACATCGAGGAATCGCGCCGCATCGGCCTGCAGATCGCCGGGCCGGACGTGAATAAGTCAGAGACGTACTTCACGATCGAGGGCGGCAAGGAAGGCAAGACGCTGCGGTTCAGCCTGGCGGCCATCAAGGGCGTGGGCGAGAAGGCCGTGGAGAACATCGTCGAGGCGCGTCAGAAGGAAGGTCCGTTCAAGGACCTGTACGACTTCTGCGAGCGGGTCGATTCGAAGGCGGTCAACAAAGGCGCGCTGGAATCGTTGATCAAGGGCGGCGCGTTCGATGTGCTGGCCGACGAAGGAGGCCGCGGCCGGATGCTGGCCGCGCTGGAAGACGCCATGGGCCACGGCAGCAGCATGCGCCGCGACCGCGAGAGCGGACAGGGCTCACTCTTTGGCGAGAGCGACGCAAACGTGGCGCGACCTAAGATGCCACAGGTGGAAGCCTGGACGCAGGAACAGGTGCTGGACGAGGAGAAGGGGGTGCTCGGTTTCTACTTCTCGGGCCACCCGCTGCAGGACATCCGTGAGTTGATCGAGGGCCTCTCGTCAAAGCCCTGTCGGAACCTGGGCGAAGTGACGGACGGGTACGAAGTCATTCTCGGTGGTTACGTGAATGCGGTGCAGGCCAAGACGACGCGCAACGAAGGCAAGAAGATGGTCGTACTGATCGTGGAAGACTTCACCGGTTCGACGCAGTGTGTGGTCTTCCCGCGCACATACGAGCAATACAGGAACAGCATCAAGCCCGACTGCGTGCTCTTCTTCCGGGGCAGGGTCAAGCATGGCGAAGGTAGCCAGGGTGCCAGCTTGCTGGTCGAGGAGATTTTCTCGCTGGAGACGGCGATGCAGCGTTATCTCAGCGGGATCGGGCTGATGTTGCGACAGAGCGACGTCGAATCCGGCGGCACGTCGGACACCCAACGGACCGAGGCACAGATCCAGAGCGTCGTCGAACTGCTGAAAGCGCATCCCGGCCGGTTGCCGCTCTGGTTCGGTCTTGAGATCGAAGACGGCCCCGGCGCGCCTGCGCTGGTGTGGATCAGGCCGGAGTCTGAGTTGAGCGTGAAACCGGTGCCGGAGTTGTTCAAGGGGTTACGGCAAGTGCTGCCACCTGGGCGCGTGCGCGTGCTGGCGCAGGGCAACCAGGCGCACAAGCCGGCCGAGCCGGCGTGGAAGCGGGGGGCCAACGGCGTGCGCGCGTAACGCGGCAT